>JAFLDX010000192.1 GCA_017302215.1 Lysobacterales bacterium | reverse complement strand
GCGCGTGCGCGGTCGGCGACGAGCGCGGCGGCGACCGCGAGCACGGCCGCGGCGCCGAGCACGATGAGGGTCTTCTGGTTCATGCGTGTTCTCCTGGCCGGTCCGTCATGCCGCCTTGCGACGGCGCGCGCGCAGCATCGCGAAGCCGACCGCGACCAGGGTCACGATCAGCGGCACGAGCACGATGTTGAGGAACTTGAGGCGCGTGCCGAGCGCCTCGATGTCGGCATCGAGCGAACGGCGCACGTCGCGCAGTTCCTTGCGGATGTCGGTCTTGCGCTTGAGGAAGTTGTCGAGCTCGGCCTTCTGTTCGGGCGAAACGATCATCGCCTGGTCCTGGCTCTTCGCGCTCTGCAGTTCGGCGAGCTTGCGCTCGGTGTCCTGCAGTTCGCGCTGCAACTCCTGCTCCTTGGCGCGGAAGCGGTCGTCGGCGTTGCGCTTGATCGCCTCGACCGTGGCGAACGGCCGCTGCGACGTCGCGCGCCCGCGGATCGAGATCAGGGAGGACGATCCGGTCAGGTTGTCGACTGCATTGAGGGCGAAGTCGCCGTTGTTGGCGAATGCGTTCATGACGCGCTGGCCAAGGAAATTCTGCACCTGTACCCACAGGCGATCGGCGAGCAGGTCGGTGTCGGCGACGATGACGACCTGGCCGGCGTCCTTCGACTCGGCCAGGTGACCTGCCTCGCTGCGCTCGGGGAAGGCGGTCTTGAACTTGCCTTCGACACGCCCGGCGATGACGTAACGCTCGCCGCTCGGCTTGAAGTCGGCGAGCAGCGCCGACGGGTCGGGCAGCATGCGCAGGCGGTCCGCCGGAGACGTCATCGCGTCGCCCGAGCTCTGCATGAGGGCCACGAGCGTGTGCCCCGAATCCTTGGCGAGGGCGATGCTGCCGGCGCTCGAGACGTTGATCGAGGCGAGGCTCGCGGTGACCACGTCGTCCTGGTTCAGCTCGGCCGCGGTGAGGCCGATGATGCCGGCATGGCGCACCGGCGCTCGGCCCTGGCCGACGCTGACCGCGACCGCGCGCGTGCGGTCGAGCACGATGCGCTTCGGGTCGTACTCGACGCCCCAGGCCTTGAACAGTTTCGGCAGGTCCGACGCGTGGTCGGCGAACATCGCCGCTTGCGGGTTCTCCGGATCGGCGCCCGAGGTGTCGAGCTCGGCATCCGGATCGACGAACACGAGCAGGTGTCCGCCGCGCAGCACGAACTGGTCGATCGCGTACTGGGCGTCGTCGGACAGCTGCTTCGGATGCACGAGCACGAGCACGCCGATCTCGGCGTCGATCGCCTTGAGCTCGGCGGCATTGAGGTCGCGCACCTCGAACAGTTGCGCGAGCTGCTGCTGCACGGCCCACGGCTCGCGCATCTGGCGCGTCGCCGGGTCGAAGCCCGGCCCCATCGGCAGGCCCGAGACGAGCCCGACCACCGGCTTCTTCGTCGTCGCCAGCTCGTGGATCAGCTTGGCGATGTCGTACTCGAGGAAGGCCTCCTTGTCCGGCTGGAAGAAGGGGATCGCGGCATGGCCGTTCGTCGAGTTGCTGCCGGCGAGGCCGAAGAACACGGTCTCGCCGCCGGCGCCGACCGGCACGGCCTGCAGGCCCTGCGCGGAAGCGCGATCTTCGTCTTCCGAGAACGGCAGCGGGTCGACGACCTCGAGGTGGATCTTGCCGCCGGCCCGCGCGGCCATTTCCTCGAGCATTTCGCGCACGCGCGTCGCGTAGGTGCGCAGCTGCGGAATGCCCTGGGTGCCCTTGTCGGAATAGAACAGGGTCAGGTTCACCGGCTCGTCGATCGAGGACAGGATCTCCTTCGTCCCCGGCGACAGCGTGTAGAGGTTGTTCTCGGTCAGATCCACGCGCGCGCCGCGAAACAACACGTTGACGACGAGGATCAGGGCGACGAACAGGACGATCAGGACGACGAGGGCGCCACCGGAAAGCGTCTTGCGGTTGATGGTCATGGCGGTTTCCTCAGTCGGCCTTCTTGAGATCGATCACGATCGCGCTGGCATAGAGCCAGAAGCCGATCATCAACGCGAAATACAGCAGGTCGCGCAGGTCGATCACGCCCTTGCTGATCGAGGCGAAATGGGTCAGGAAGCTCAGGCTGGCGATCGCGTCGACGAGGCCCTGCGGCGCCCAGGCCGAGAATGCATCGAGCACGAGCGGGAAGCCGGCCATGACGAGCACGAAACAGGCGACCACGGTGAGGATGAACGCGACGACCTGGTTGCGCGTCGCCGCCGAGATGCACGAGCCGATCGCGAGGAAGGCACCGGCCATCAGCAGCGAACCGATGTAGCTGGCGAGGATCACGCCGTTGTCCGGGTCGCCGAGGTAGTTCACCGTGATCCACAACGGGAAGGTCAGCACGAGCGCGATCGCGATGAAGGCCCAGGCGGCGAGGAACTTTCCGAGTACGGCCTGCCACATCGTCACCGGCAGGGTCAGCAGCAGCTCGATCGTGCCGCTCTTGCGTTCCTCGGACCACAGGCGCATCGACACGGCCGGCACGAGGAACAGGTAGAGCCACGGATGGAAGCTGAAGAACGGCATGAGGTCGGCCTGGCCGCGCTCGTAGAGATTGCCGAGGTAGAACGTGAACGCGCTCGAGAGGACGAGGAAGATCACGATGAACACGTAGGCGACCGGCGTGGCGAAATAACTGCGCAGTTCGCGCCGGAACACGGTGAGGGTCGGTTTCATGCACGGGCCTCCTGCGCTTCGCCCTGGGTGATCGTGCGGAAGACCTCGTCGAGCCGTCCGCCCTCGAGGGCAAGTTCGCGCACGACGATGTCCTGCCCCTTCAAGGCCTCGTTGACCGCGGCGAAGATCGGCTTGCCGGGCTTCGGGAACGCGGTGATGCGGTTGTCCTGCGCATCGACCTCGATCGCGGCGACGTCGGCGATGCGCGAGAGCGCCTCGCGCGCGGCCGCCACATTCGTGGTGCTGAGCGAAACCGCCTGGTGGTAGCGCGAGCGCGCCTCGAGATCGGCCGGCGTCGCGTCGGCGAGGATGCGGCCGCGCGCGATGATGATCGCGCGGTTGCACACGGCGTGGACCTCCTCGAGCACGTGGGTCGACACGATGATCGTCTTGTCGCGCGCCATCGCGTTGATCAGCGTGCGCACCTCGTGCTTCTGGTTCGGATCGAGACCATCGGTCGGCTCGTCCAGGATCAGCACCTTCGGATCGTGCACGATCGCCTGGGCCAGGCCGACGCGGCGGCGGAAGCCCTTCGACAGGGTGTCGATCGACTGCTCGAGCACACCCTCGAGATTGAGCCGGCCGACCGCATCGTCGAGGCGCTTGCGCCGCACGTCGGCGGGAATGCCGCGCATGTCGGCGATGAACTCGAGGAACTCGCGCACGCCCATTTCGCCGTAGCTCGGCGCGCCTTCCGGCAGGTAGCCGACAGAGCGCTTGGCATCGAGCGGCTGGCGCTCGACGTCGAACCCGCAGACCGTCGCGCTGCCGGAGCTCGGCGCGAGGAACCCGGCGATCATCTTCATCGTGGTCGACTTGCCGGCGCCGTTCGGGCCGAGGAAGCCGAGCACCTGGCCCGGTTCGACCTTGAAGGTGATGGCGTCGACGGCGGTGAAGTCGCCGTAGCGCTTCCCGAGTGCGTTTGTCTCGATCATGGTCGGTTCACCCTGGTGTCACGAGTCCTTGGAGGTCCGCCGCGCGGGCGGTTCGAGGCGCGCCGCAGGAACTCCGGGCATGCGGCTCGCGCCGGGGAAACCTACCGGGGCGACCAGCGCGGGAGCCTGCGAGCGCTGCGGAATGTACCGCAAAGGACGCGGAAAGTTCCCGCGGATCAGCCGTTGGCCGGTGGCGGGTAGCGTCGTTGCGCGCGCAGCGGACGGAAACACGGTGCCGAACTCAGGAATTCCGCTCCAGCGGCGCGCGCGTCCCAGCCCGGGATGCCCGACAGCGGCAGTGGCCGCAAGTCCTGCGGATCGACCAGCAGCTCGCCGGCGCCGACGAGTTCCGCGATGCGCCGGTCGACGTGTGCATCGGCGCGCGCATCGACTGCGGCGAACGTGCGCACGAGGTTCACCGGGACGCGCAGCGCGACCGCTTTCGCCACGAGCAGCTGGCCTTCGACCAGCGCGTGCTCGAGCGTGGCATGGCCAAACACGCGTGCGGCGATCACCTCGCCCCACGCGGAAGCGCGTGTCGCGAACAGCTCGAACCAGTCGTGCCGGTCCCAGGCGTCGAGTGCGGCATCGTCGCCGACGAGCACGATCGCGCCGGCTTCGTCGAAATGGGTCAGCGCGCACTGTCGGCGCGTGCGCACGCGCGGGCCGACCTCGGCGATGCCGTCGACCTGCGCCGCATTGAGCGCCCGCTTGATGCGCGGCCAGCGCAGCCAGACCAGTGCATTGAGCAGGTCGTGCCAGTTGCCGACGCGCGTGGCGACCCGACCCGCGGCGACGCGCTGCTCGTAGTGGAGGCCATCGGCGAGCAGTTCGCGATCCTGGGCGACGAAGCACGGCCGCGCGACGCCGTCCAAGGCGACGGCGCGGTCGCGGGCCTGCCCGAGCGCGGCGAGGCTCGGCCATGCCGGCGCCGGGAACAGCGCGGGCCATTCGGCGAACCATTCGTCGAGCGGCGGGCGCGTGCGGCAACGTGCATCGACCGCCTGCGGCGCGGGGGCAACGAAGCGCATCGCGTGCGACTCAGCCGGCCGGGCCACTCGCCACGAGCGGCGGCAGGCGTGCATCGCCGGCGCGCACGAGACGCGCGAACAGGTCGTGCGCATCGGCGTTGACGATCTCGACCTCGACGAACCGGCCGGGCTTGAGGCACGCCGCGTCCTCGATGTGCACGACGCCGTCGATCTCCGGCGCGTCGGCGCTCGAACGCGCGATCGCCATGCCGTCATCCACCGCATCGACGAGCACGCGCTGGCGCGTGCCGATGCGACGCCCGAGGCGCACCGCCGAGATCTCGGCCTGCACCTCCATGAAGCGCTCGAGACGCTCCTCCTTGATCTCCTCCGGCACGGCGCCCGGCAGGTCGTTGGCGCGCGCGCCCTCGACCGGCGAATAGGCGAATGCACCGACCCGGTCGAGTTCGGCCTCGCGCAGGAAGTCGAGCAGTTCCTCGAACTCGGCCTCGGTCTCGCCCGGGAAGCCGACGATGAACGTGCTGCGGATCGCAAGCTCCGGACACTCGGCACGCCACGCCTGCACGCGCTGCAGGACCCGATCGACCGCACCCGGACGCTTCATCAGGCGCAGGATGCGCGGACTGGCATGCTGGAACGGGATGTCGAGGTAGGGCAGCAGACGTCCTTCGGCCATCAGCGGGATGACCTCGTCGACATGCGGATACGGATACACGTAATGCAGGCGCGTCCACACCCCGAGCTCAGCGAGCCCCTCGCACAGGGACTTCATGCGCGTCGCGTGCGTCGTGCCGCGCCAATCGCGCTCGGCGTAGCGCAGGTCGACCCCGTAGGCGCTCGTATCCTGCGAGATCACGAGCAGTTCCTTCACGCCGCCGGCCACCAGCCGTTCGGCCTCGACCAGCACCTCGTCGATCGGCCGCGACACGAGGTCGCCGCGCATCGACGGGATGATGCAGAACGTGCAACGGTGGTTGCAGCCCTCGGAGATCTTGAGGTACGCATAATGCTTCGGGGTCAGCTTGAGCCCGGTCGGCGGCACGAGGTCGAGGAACGGTTCGTGCTTCGGCGGCAGCACCGCATGCACGGCGCCGACGACGCTGGCGTAGTCTTGCGGACCGGTGATCGCGAGGACGTCGGGATGCGTCTCGCGGATCAGCTCGGCGCGCTTGCCGAGGCAGCCGGTGACGATGACGCGACCGTTCTCGGCCAGGGCCTCGCCGATCGCATCGAGCGATTCGTCGACGGCCGCCTCGATGAAGCCGCACGTGTTGACGACGACGACGTCGGCCTGTTCGTTGCGCGGCACGATCGCATAGCCCTCGACGCGCAACTGGGTCAGGATGCGCTCGGAATCGACGAGCGCCTTCGGACAACCGAGGCTGACGAAACCGACCTTGGGTACGCGACGCGCCATGCTGGCCTGCCCGATGCACGGAAAAAAATCGCGACAGTGTATCCTTGGCGCCGGTCCGGAGGCACCTCGCGGGCCGTCCCGCGGCCGCACCGACAAGAATCCGCCCGCATGACCCGATCCGCAGCCGAGTACCGGCGACCACACCCGCGCACGGTGTCCGGTCCGTGGCGCTTCGTCTGTGCATGGTTGCTGGCGGCGCCGCTCGCGGTCCAGGCCGCCGAGGTCGATCCGTTTCCGCATGCGACCGCCGCGATCGGCGCGCAGCGCCTCGTGGTCGCCGCTGCCGCCAGCCTCGACGCACCGCGTTTCGTCGCCGACGCGCTGGCGCCGCCCGCGTCCGGCCT
>JAFLDX010000191.1 GCA_017302215.1 Lysobacterales bacterium | reverse complement strand
CGCCGCGCAGGCTGGCGCGGAACGCGTCGACCGCTTCGGCATGGCGACCCGCCGCGGCGAGCGCGTCGGCCAGGCGCAGCTGGTTGTCGACCGTCGCCGAATGCTCGAACGCCTCGCGCGCCTCGCGCAGCTCGCGGCCCGGATCGAGACGCGTGCGGATGCCGTGCGCGATGCGTCGCGCGTTGCGGTCGTGGCGCAGGGACGGCAGCCAGATCGCGCCGGCGTAGACGAGGCTGCCGAGCACCGGGAACATGAACAGCACGAGCAGCCAGTAACGGTCGTGGCCGTTGCGCACCGCGTGGATCGCGAACAGGATCGCGAACAGGAAATGCAGGCCGAGGCCGATGACGGGCATCGGAAACTCCTTCACTCATTCGGCCCGACGGCCGCGGGCGAACGATACGTTCAGGCCTCCCAGGCGAACAAGCGCAGCGTTTCGCCGGTCTCGCCGAACCTGATCAGGCGCTCGAAGCGCAGGCCGATCGCGGCGAGCACGGCGGCCGAGGCGGCATTGTCGGGTGCGACGATCGCGACGACGCGGGCGAGGCCGAGCCGGGTGTGCGCATGCGCGAGCACGGCCTGCGCCGATTCGCGAGCGTATCCGCGGCCGCGCCAGGCCGGCAGGAAGGCGAAGCCGATGTCGACATCGTCGAGGCCCGGCCGGCGCACGAGCCCGCACAGGCCGATCGCCACGTCCTGGCCGCGTTCCTCGACGCGCCACAGGCCGAAGCCGTTGCGCGCGTAGCTCTCGACCGGACCGGCGGCGATGTAGGCGCGCGCCTCGTCAAGCGTGCGCACGCCGCGATCGGCGATGTGGCGGATGAAATCCTCGTCGTTCAGCAGCTCGAGCATGAACGCGGCATCGGCGTCGTCGAGCGGGCGCAAGGCGAGGCGCGCGGTGGTGATGAGCGGATCGGGAGTTTTCGCGTCCATGCGTCGATGGTTGGCCAGGCCCGTGCTCCGGCGCAAGGCGGGTGCACGGCGCGCCCTGCGGATCGGCCGACATGCCGCGCGCTGGCAGAACATGCCACGGGCCGTTCGATCGGCCATGCCGAGGCCGCGGCGCGGAATGGCGACCCGGGCGGTCCGGAGATCCCGACCCGGTACGGCGCGGGTCAAAAATAGTGCACTGATGCACATTTCCTGCATGTCGGCAAGACCACGGCCTCGAGTTGGCATGCTTTCGGCATTGGCACAGACAACCGGGTGGGCGCTTCGATGGGGGGACATGGACTCGAGGCGGTCGTCGCCACGCCCCCATCCGGATGGACGAACAGGAAGGCGATGCACATGAATGGAGTTCACCATGCCTCTTCTCGCGAAACGCACCACGCATCCCGACACTCCCCGCGACCGCCACGACCTCCGCACGCGATGGGGACGACGATGCATTGCGGCGAGCCTGATCGTCGCAGCCTTCTGGCTGCCCGCCTGCGCCGTCGCGGCACCTGCGCAGCCGCACACCCCGATCACGGTCGGCAATGGCGACTTCTCCGATGCGGCCAATGACGGCGCGGTCGGCGGCGGCCTGGTCGGCGGCAGCGGCAACGGCGACATCGGCAACGGACCGTGGCGCGGCGCCTACGCCGGCGTCGCGGCGCTGCTCGCCCCGCCGACGCTGACGATCGGCGGCGGTCGCGCCGAGATCGGCAGCCTGCTCGGGATCAACATCGCCGGCATCCTCAACAACCACGGCCGCATCTACCAGGACACCGGAACGGCCTGGGTCGCGCAACGGCGCTATCGCCTCGGCGTCGACATCGATGCCGGCACCGTGCTCGCCGCGAACGTGCTGACCTCGGGCAACTTCGGCATCGCGCTCGCCACCGGCGGATCGCCTGCTTCCCGCGTCTGCTCGAGTGTCGGCGGCAGCGCCACGCTGTCCCTGCTGGGCGGCACGAACTACCGCCTCACGCTCGACTGCCAGACCGGCACCACGGTCAGCGGCACGGTCTTCGTGCACCTGTTCGGCGAGCCGGGCGGACTCGTCACGGCCGACCTGCTCGGCAGCGCGCGCTTCGACAACGTGAGCGTTTCGAGCCACCTGCTGAGCCAGGTGCCGGCGTCACTCGCGGCGGGAAGCACGGGACCGTACACGGGTGTCGTGGTGGGGCCGATCGCGCCGGCCTTGTCGGTCGTCGTGCTCGATGCGCTCGGCGATCCGGTGCCGGGCATCACGGTCACGTTTGCGGCGCCGACTTCGGGCGCGAGCGCGACCTTCGCGCCGAATCCGGTCACGACCGATGCGAATGGCGTCGCCCAGGTGACGACGACCGCGAACACGATCGCCGGCACCTACCAGGTCACGGCCACGGTCAGCGGCGTTGCCGCGCCGATCGTGTTCACCCTGGTCAACCAGCCCGGCGCTCCGGCCTCGGCCGGCAACCTGAGCGGCAGCGGCCAGGGCGCCGTCGCCGGCGCCGCTTTCGCGACACCGCTCGGGCTGCGCGTGCTCGATGCGCACGGCAACGGCGTGCCGAACGTGCCGGTCAGCTTCACGGCGCCGGCCACCGGCGCGAGCGCACTCCTCCTGCCGAGCGTGGTCTCGACGAACGCAAGCGGCGTCGCCTCCACCGGTGCGGTGGCCAATCTCGTCACCGGGGCGTACTCGATTGCCGCGAACGTGCAGGGCCTCGGCCAGGTCGCCTCGTTCGCGCTGGTCAACCTGCTCGATCCGGCGATCACGGCGATTGGACACGGCGTGCCGAGCCAGTCGGCCGGGATCAACGGCCAGCCGTTCGCCTGCGCCCTGCTCGTGCGCGTCGTCGACGGCCTCGGCGCGCCGGTGCCGGATCTCGAGATCGACTTCGTCGCGCCGGCCAGTGGCGCCTCGGCGACGTTGAGCGATGGCGTATCGAGCGGCAGCAGCGTGACCACCGGCAGCGATGCCAACGGCTTCGCCCTGGTCGAGGCGACGCCGAACGGCATCGCCGGTCTCTATACGGTCGGCGCGCAGCTGCGCCATTCGCTGGCCGCGCCGGTCGAGTTCCACCTGCGCAACCTCGCCGAGAACGACCCGATGCTGATCAACGGTTTCGACGGGCTGTGCATCCCCGCGATCGGACTGCTCAAGGTCGGTTCGCAGTGAGACGGTGCAGGGGTCGCGACGAGGCCATCGGATGGGTTCGTCGCGACTTCTGCACGGCCCGGGGCCGGGGATGGCCCACGCTTTTCCGCCGTCATCGCGGCGCGGACGACGCTCGGGTCGCGAGCATCCGCGATGCGCTCACGCGGCGATGCCGTAGCTGCGCAGCAGCGGCTCCGGTGACGGCTCGCGGCCGCGGAACTCGATGAACGATTCGAGCGCGGGACGCGAGCCGCCGACCGCGAGGATCGAGCGGCGCCAGGACGCGCCGACTTCGGGATTGAACACGCCTTCGCGCTCGAAGCGGTCGAACGCGTCGGCCGAAAGCACCTCGGCCCACAGGTAGCTGTAGTAACCGGCGCCGTATCCTCCCGCGAAGATGTGGGTGAACGTGTGCGGGAAACGGTGCCATTCCGGCGGCACGATCACCGCGACCTCGCGGCGCACGTCGGCGAGCAGGTCGAGCACGCGCGCGCCGCGCGCCGGATCGAACTCGTGGTGCAGGCGGAAGTCGAACAGACCGAACTCGAGCTGGCGCACGAGGAACAGGCCCGACTGGAAGTTGCGCGCGGCCTGCATGCGCTCGAACAGCGCGTCCGGCAGGCGCTCGCCGGTCTGCCAGTGGCGCGCGACGAGATCAAGGCCCCCGCGTTCCCAAGCGAAGTTCTCCATGAACTGGCTCGGCAGCTCGACCGCGTCCCACTCGACGCCGCTGATGCCGGAAACGCCGGCGAAGTCGACCTCGGTCAGCAGGTGGTGCAGGCCGTGGCCGAACTCGTGGAACAACGTGATGACGTCGTCGTGGGTCAGCAGCGACGGTGCCGATTCGGTCGGCGGCGCGAAGTTGCAGGTCAGGAACGCGACCGGCGGATGCACGCCCTCCGCATCGCGCAGGCGCGTGCGACAGACGTCCATCCAGGCGCCGCCGCGCTTGCCGGTGCGCGCGTAGAGATCGACGTAGGCGCCGGCGAACACGCGGCCGTCGGCGTCGACGAGGTCGTAGTAGCGTGCATCGGCATGCCAGGTGTCGACGTCGGCGCGCGCGTGGAAGCCGACGCCGAGCACGCGCCCGACGATCGCGAACAGGCCGTCCATGACCGCCGGCAACGGGAAGTACGGCTTCAGTTCCTCCTCGCCGAGTGCGTAGCGCGCGACGCGCAGTTTCTCCGAGGCGTAGCCGACGTCCCACGGTTGCAGGTCGACGAGGCCGAGTTCGTCGCGTGCGTACGCGCGCAGCTCGGCGAGGTCGCGCTCGGCCATCGGCCGCGCCTTGGCGACGAGGTCGCGCAGGAACGCGATGACCTTGTCCGACGACGCTGCCATCTTCGTCGCCAGGGATTCGTCGGCCGTGTTGGCGAAGCCGAGCAGCTGCGCGGACTCGTGGCGCAGGGCCATGATGCGCTCGATGCGCTTGCCGTTGTCGAAGCGGCCGTCCTGCGAATGCTCCGAGGCGCGCGTGCCGTAGGCGCGGTAGACGCGCGCGCGCAGGTCGCGGTCGTCAGCGTAGGTGAGCACGGCCTGCACGCTCGGCTGCTTGAGCGTGACGAGCCAGCCGTCGAGGCCCTTTTCCTGAGCGTACGCGCGCAGCACGTCACGACCCGAGGCCGGAATGCCGGCCAGCGCGGCCTCGTCGACGAGGTGTTCGCTCCAGGCGTCGGTCGCGTCGAGCACGGCTTCCTCGAACTCGGTCGAGAGCCTGGCCAGCTCGGCCGAGATCTCGCGGTAGCGCGTGCGCGCCGGCTCCTCGAGGGCGACGCCGGACAGCTCGAAGTCGCGCAGTTCGTGCTCGACCAGGGTGCGCGCGGCGCGCGGCAGGGCGGCGAAGCCGGCGTCGTCGGCCACCGCCTTGACCGCCGCATAGAGCGCGCGGTTCTGGCCGAGCGCGGTGTTGAACTCGACGATGCGCTCCTGCGCCGCCGCATAGGCCTTGCGCAACGCCTCGGAATCCTTGACCCCGTGCAGGTGGCCGACCGGCGCCCACGCGCGCGACAGGCGATCGTCGAAGCGCTCGGCCGCGAGCACGACCGAGGCGAACGTGCGCGGCGCGGTGTCGACGAGGATCGCGTCGATGCCGGCCTGGTAGTCGGCGAGGATCGATTCGATCGCCGGCTCGACATGCTCGGGGCGGATCGCGGAGAAATTCGGCAGGGCGGAGTCTTCGAGCAGCGGATTGGTCATGCGGGAATCCGTGGCGTGGCGTGAGGGACGTGTCATCGTGCAGGTCTGGAAACATCGTCATCCCGGCACACGCCGGGATCCCCTCAAGCACCTGCGGCATCGACGGGTCCCAAGATCGGTCGCCGCTGAAAGGACCGCAGGTTGTGCGCTTGCGCAGCAGGTCATGGGCAGGGGGTGATGTCGCGCACATGCTGACGCCCGAGGGGATCCCGGCGTGTGCCGGGATGACGGCGGACATCAGGCCAATCCTTTGACCAAGGCTGTGAACTTGGCGGGTCGTTGGCGCAAAATCAAGCGTATCGACGACCCGGGAAAGCCGCGTGCATCCGCTACCGCTGCGCGACATGCTGCGATCGCTGGCCCTGTTCAGGCCGCTCGACGACGCCGCGCTGGCCGGCCTCGAGAGTGAACTGCAGTATTTCGCCCTGCCCGGCGGTGCCGTGCTGTTCGAGCAGGGCGATCCGAGCGATGCCCTGTTCGTGCTGAAGAGCGGCAGTCTCGGCGCCTTCCGCCGCGATGGGGACGGACCGCCGACCCTGGTCGGCGTGGTTTCCGCCGGCGAGACGGTCGGCGAGGTCGGGCTCATGCTCGACATGCCGCGCAACGCGAGCGCGCGTGCGCTGCGCGATTCCGAGCTGCTGCGCCTCTCGCGCGCCGCGTTCGACAAGCTCGTCGAGCGCCATTCCGGCGCGATGTTCGAGACCGCGCGCCAGGCCCTGCGACGCATGAACGCGCGCGACGGGCAAACGCTGCCGATGACGCCGCGCACGCTGGCCGTCCTGCCGCACGGCGCCGCTGTCGATGCGCGCGGCTTCGCCGACCTGCTCGTCGCCGCGCTGCAGGCGTTCGGCACGGCGCGCCTGGTCGATGCCGCGCAGGGGCGCGGCCGGCTGAGTTCGTGGTTCAGCGAGCTCGAGGAACGCACGCGCTTCGTCGTCTACGTCGGCGATGGCGACGCGGAATGGCAAGCCCTGTGCGCGCGCCAGGCCGACGCCTTGCTGCTGCTCGCGAACGCCGCGGACGCCCCGGGCGCATGGCCGCCGGCCGTCTGTGCCGATGCCTCCGGCGTGCTCGCGCGGCGCTGCCAGCTCGTCCTGCAACATCGGGCCACGCTGGTCGACGGCGCCGCGCGACGCTGGCTCGCG
>JAFLDX010000020.1 GCA_017302215.1 Lysobacterales bacterium | reverse complement strand
CTCAGGTTGTTGAGTCGGCAAACCCAACATACCCAAGTCGCCACGATGACCTCTTCCTCGCGCCCAAGTCCCTGATCGATCAGGAACTCAAGACGGTGCTGCTACACCACGTCTGGGGACACGATCGAGCTCCACGAGGCCGTGCCAGTGATCCGGCATCACGACCCAACACAACAGCCGGGAGCCGCGCAGCGTCGATGGCGCAGTGGAGAGGCGTGCCATCATCGTCGCGTTCATCCAGTCGAGGAATGCGGGCTTGCGACCGAGGGTATGAAACGTTGCGAGATAGACGCGCCCTGGTTCGCTGCGGCGACCGATGCGAAGACGTGAACTGGCTGGAGCGCTGAGCAGGGGTGCGGACATGGCACCCAGGATGTCGGATCCCCTTGGTTCTGCCGATCGGCATCGCGCGCGATGTGTTGTAGGAAATCCGCTCGCGGGAAGAGATCGCGGCTGAAGCCGCTCCCACAGAGTGCGGTCCCTCACGAAGCCTGTGGGAGCGACTGAACAGCCCTGCGGCTGTTGAGAGCCGGTCGCGATGGTCCTTGCGGCCAGCGGCAAGGAATTCGCATGTACCATGCGTGCCGCCTCGCCCCGAAGATTCGCCATGCCCCCACGTCCCAACGCGCTGCCCTGGCTGCTGCTCTCGCTCGTCGTCCTCATTGCCGACCAGGTCACCAAGCACCTCGTGCTCGCGCACCTGCAGCTGCACGAGGCGATTCCGGTCATCGACGGGTTGCTCAACTGGACCCTGGCCTACAACGAAGGCGCGGCATTCAGCTTCCTCGCCGACGCGGGCGGCTGGCAGCGCTGGTTCTTCACCGGTCTCGCCGTGGTCGTCAGCATCGTGCTCGTGGTCTGGCTGGCGCGCACGCCGCGGGCGGACTGGCGCACGGCCCTGCCGCTGGCGCTGGTCATCGGCGGGGCGATCGGCAACCTGATCGATCGGCTGCGTTTCGGCCATGTCGTCGATTTCATCGACGTCTACTGGAACGCCGCGCACTTCCCGGCCTTCAACATCGCCGACTCGGCGATCAGCGTCGGCGCGGTGATCCTCGTCGCATTCGGCCTGTTCGGTGGGAAAGCGGCCGCTGCTGCGCGATAATCGCCGCATGCAGGTCGTCCTCGCCAACCCGCGCGGCTTCTGTGCCGGCGTCGACCGCGCGATCGAGATCGTCGAGCGTGCGATCGACACGCTCGGCGCGCCGATCTACGTGCGCCACGAGGTCGTGCACAACCGTTTCGTCGTCGAGTCGCTGCGCCGCCGCGGTGCCGTGTTCGTCGACGAGCTCGACGAGGTGCCGGACGGCGCCACGGTGATCTTCAGCGCGCACGGCGTCTCCCAGCAGGTGCGCAACGAGGCGGCGGCACGTGGGCTGTCGGTGTTCGACGCGACGTGCCCGCTCGTGACCAAGGTGCATATCGAGGTCGCGCGCCACGGCAAGGCCGGTCGCGATGTCGTCCTGATCGGTCACGCCGGGCATCCCGAAGTCGAAGGCACGATGGGGCAGTGGAGCGCCGACAACGCCGGCGACATCCTGCTCGTGGAGACGCCCGATTGCGTCGCCGAGTTGAAACCGCGCCATCCGCGACACATCGCCTACGTCAGCCAGACCACGCTGTCGGTCGACGACACGCGCGCCGTGATCGACGCCTTGCGCACCCACTTCCCGGCGATCATCGGCCCGCGCCACGACGACATCTGCTACGCCACCCAGAACCGCCAGGATGCGGTGCGTGCGCTGGGGCGCGAATGCGACCTCGTCCTCGTGGTCGGCTCGCCGAACAGCTCCAACTCGAACCGGCTGCGCGAACTGGCCGAGAAGAACGGGGTCAGCGCCCATCTGATCGACGGCGCCGCCGATATCCGGCGAGAATGGCTCGCGGGGCGCGAGCGCATCGGTGTCACCGCCGGTGCCTCGGCGCCGGAGAGCCTTGTCCAGGACGTCATCTCGCGCCTGCGCGAATGGGGCGCGACCTCGGTGCGCGAGCTCGACGGCAAGCCCGAAGACGTCACCTTCGCCCTGCCGAAGGAACTGCGCATCAAGGTCGTGGCCTGACGCAGGCAAGGCCCCGCATGGTCGTGAATCCCCCGGCATGGCCGTGAGTCGCCTGCAGGAAACGCCTTCAGGCGCGAACCAGTTTCATTGCAGGCGTTGCACGGACAGGGCTCGCGGCTGAAGCCGCTCCCACAACATGCGAATTCGGTGGGAGTGGCTTCAGCCGTGGCGCCCCTTCGCTCCGGAGCCGGAAGATCGCGACTGAAGTCGCTCCCACAAGAGCTCGGCGAGCCCGAACGAAACCTGTGGGAACACTCGGCGAGCCCGAACGAAGCCTGGGGGAGCGGAGCGGCTTCAGCCGCGATCGGGGTCGATCAGCGTTTCCCTCTGGATACTTGCCAGGACCCCCGCGGCGGAAGCCGGTTGCTGCAGAGCACGCCGCGTGAGGCCACGGCCCGTTCAGCGTGACCGTCATGGCCACGCATCACCGCTCATCCGGGAAATCGTGCCGCGCGGGCCGGCGCGCCTTGTCCCCGCGGGCGGGGTCCGACTAGCCTGCCGGCCCAGGTGGGTGGACCTGTGTCCGGGGGAAACATGCGTTCGATGCACTGCACGCGCCACGGCGGGGCGAGGGGATTCACCCTCATCGAGCTGCTCGTGACGATCTCGATCATGGCGATCCTCGCCGCGATCGCGTTCCCGAGCTTCTCGTACTCCCTGCGCAACAACCGCGTCGGCACGCAGACCAACGAGCTGCTCGCCGCACTGAACTACGCGCGCAACGAGGCCGTCACGCGCGGCCGCGGCGTGACGATCTGCGCGGCCGACACGAGCACCGGCGCGATGCCCACCGACTGCGGCAGCGCGTCCGACTGGAAGACCGGCTGGATGGTCTTCCTCGACTCGTCGACCGGCAGCAGCGCACCGACCGTCGGCGACCGCCTGCGCATGTGGGAAGGCAATCCGAAGAACGACCTCGAAACGGATGCCGGCGAAGTCTTCATCCGCTTCGATCCGCGCGGCCAGGCCATCGCCGACGGCACGCCGGCCGAGATCACGTTCACGCTGAAGCCTGCGAGCGACTGCTCGAACGACCAGCAGCGTCGCATCACGGTAACCGCGCTCGGGCGTTCGGGTTCGGCGAAGGAGGCCTGCACATGACTCCCCTCCATCCGCTGTCCGGCCGAAGCGTGCTGCGCGGCTTCACCCTGCTCGAGGTGCTGATCGCCCTCGTGATCCTCAGCTTCGGCCTGCTCGGCCTCGCCGCGCTGCAGGCCTATTCGGTCAAGACCAACCAGAGCGCGCATTTCCGCTCGCAGGCGACCGCGCTGGCCAACATGATGCTCGACAGCCTGCGCGCCAACCGCCCGCAACTCTCGCAGTACTACAGCAACGATTACGAAGCGTTCGCCTGCGACGACGTCCCGGACACCTCGACGCGTCCGCTCAACGACATCGACATCTGGCGCCAGCAGATCGCCTGCCAGCTTCCGTCCGGCCGCGGCGCGATCGCGCCGATCAGCGCGAACGAGGTGGCGGTGTGCATCCGCTGGACCGATGCGCGCTGGGAAACGACCGCCGGCTCGGCCGACGGCCAGTGCACGGTCGACGCGACCAACCTCGGCGCAGGCATTGCCGGCACCGGTACCGGTGCCGGCACCGATGGCGACTTCAGCATCTTCGTCGTTTCAACGCGGTTCTAAGGAGTGGATGTGATGATTCCCGGTGCATCCAGCATGGCGTCGCGGGCCTCCCAGCGCGGCGTGTCGCTGATCGAGCTGATGGTGGCCATCACGATCGCGATGCTCGTCACGCTCGGCCTGATCCAGATATTCGGCGCCTCGCGCGCGAGCTCGCAGATGCAGGAAGGCCTGTCGCGCGTGCAGGAGAACGGCCGCTTCATCACCCAGCAGATGCAGCGCCAGTTCCGCATGGTCGGGTTCTCCGGGTGTGCGGCCGATTCCGAGCGCGTCAAGAACGACACCTCGGTCAACCACATGCTCGACGTCGGCACCGGAGCGGTTGCCAGCGAATACCGCTTCCAGCGCCCGGTCGAAGGGTTCACGGTCGGCACGAGCACGACGCCGACCGAACTCGCCGACGACGCCGGCAACATGATCGACGACAACGACGCGCTCGTCCTGCGCACGGTCGGCGAACTCGGCGTGCCGGTGTTCTCGCGCCGCCTCGACGGCAACAACCTCGTCGTGACGATCCCGTCCACGGTGCATTCGCCCGAGGTCATCGCCGCCGCCGGCGATCCGGCCATCTACGCGCTCGAGAACTGCGTGCGCGCCGATTTCTTCGAGGGCAGCATCTCCAGTGGCCAGCTGACCGCGAACGGGCTCGGTGGCCTCAATGTCTACGATCCGGCCGATGGCGGCCCATGGTCGGCGTTCGCCGCCGGCAAGTCGCTGCTCGACACGCTCGTCGCGAACGGGACGATCGGCGGCGTTTCGGTCGCGCCGTCGCGCGAGCTCGACTACGAACTGCATCGCGCCGAGTACGTCGCGTTCTACATCAAGAACAACGCCGAGGGCGTGCCGAGCCTGTACATGCGGCGCTTCGAGCGCACCGGCACGCCGACCGCGCTTGGTGCGGCCGAGGAACTCGTCGCCGGCGTCGACGGCATGCAGCTGCGCTTCGGCTTCGACGACAGCGCCGCCATCGACGGCACGGTCGACGAGTTCCTGACCACCGAGGAAGTCATCGGCGCCGCCACCACCGAGGCCGACAAGGATGCGCGCTGGCGCCGCGTGCTGAGCATCCGCGTGGCCCTGCTCCTGCGCAGCGAACAGCGTGCCGGCGTCAGCGGCACCGAGGCCGATGGCTCGACCGCGCGCAGCTTCGACCTGCTCGGCGTGACCGTCACGCCACCGGACGACGGGCGCATGCGCCAGGTCTACGAAACCACCATCGCGGTGCGCAACCGCATCTTCAATTCGTGAGGCCTGCCATGTCTTTCCGAAGCAACCCGGGCTTCGCTGCGCGCAATGACGGCGCGGTGCTGTTCGTCGCCCTGATCATGCTGCTGCTGCTGACCCTGCTCGGCGTGACCGGCATGCAGGTGACCATGCTGCAGGAGCGCATGTCGGGCAACTTCCGCGCGCAGCAGCAGTCGTTCGAGCGCAGCGAGGGCAAGGTCAACGAAGGTCGCGATTCGGCGTCCGATCCTTTGTGGGCCTACGACAACATCCCGCAGGCACCCGTCGCGGTGACCGGCGACGAGCTGCCGTGGGATGGCTGGCTGACCGACCCGGTCGAGCAGGAGACCGCGCAGTTCATGCAGGGCCGGCGCCTTGTCGCCGGTGCCGGCGCCGCGCGCGGAAAGATCATCGCCGATGACCCGCAGAAGGACGTGCGCTACTACGTCGTCTCGGCGCAGGAAAAGGATCCGGTCAGCGATCCCGCCAATGCCGCCTGGACCGCCGTCCAGACCATCTACGTGTTCTAACTTCCCGGAAAGGAAGCGATCCCATGAAAGCCTTCAACTTCCGCCTGTCGTGCGCCCTCGCCGCGCTGAGCTTCGCCTCGTGCCTCGGGCACGCGCCCGACGCGCTCGCGCAGGCATCCGCCGGCGGCATCGACGTCGCGCAGCAGCCGCTGTTCACGCAGAGCGGCCAGCCGCCGCTGAACATGCTCGTCATGGGCAAGGACCACAAGATCTACTACGAGGCCTACAACGACGCATCCGACCTCAATGGCGACGGCGCGCTCGACATCGGCTACAAGCCGGACGTCATCGATTATTACGGCTACTTCGATTCGCACCGCTGCTACACCTGGGCATCGGCCAACAACCGCTTCGAGCCGGCCTCGGCGACCGGCAACAAGCAGTGCTCGGGGCAGTGGAGCGGCGACTTCCTCAACTACCTGACCACCTCGCGCATGGACGCCCTGCGTCGCGTGCTCTACGGCGGCTGGCGCCAGGTCGATTCGCAGACCGAAACCGTGTTGCAGGGCGCATTCTTCCCGCAGGACGGCCACAGCTGGGGCAAGGAATACCAGAGCGTCGCGCGCGACGGGTACGACATCACGCACTACTCGCCGCTGTCGTTGCCGAGCACGGGGCGTTACCACCTGTTCGCGGTCACCACCGTGACCGGCAATGCACAGGTCTACCCGAGTTACCAGGCGCCGCTGTTCCGCGTGCTGAAGAACACCGACAAGCGCGTGTGGAACTGGCTCTCGATCGAGGGTCCGGTCGCCGGCAACAGCTGTTTCACGAGCTCCAACACGCGCACGAACTGCGTCGTGGCGGCAGGCACGTCCGCGTTCCCTGGACACCCGAACGGTCGCGGCGACTTCAACACGATGGAGACGACCTACGCGATCACGGCGAACCGTTTCGGCACGGGCAGCATCAGCACGATCAACTGCAACTCGAGCGGCAGCTGCAATCCCTACAACAGCCAGCAGGACAACTTCCTGTCCATCATCACCGGGCGCATCCGCGTCAACACCGGGAGCGTGCGCTACCAGTTCCGCGTGGACGGCGACGACGCGATCGACGTGGAGATCTTCTCCGGCACGACGTCGATCGGCACGGCCGGCTGCTACGGCGGGCGAGGGTTCGGCGCCTGCGCCGGCGGCGAGCTTACGGCCCCGCTGACACTCGCCGCCGCTACCGACTACACGTTCAAGTTCCGCCAGGAAGAAGCGAACGGCGGCGAGGGGTACCGGCTCGAGTGGCGGACCTGCTTGACGACGTCGACGACTACATGCCTTTCGCCGACCGGCTGGGCGACCGTGCCGAGCAACAGTTCGCACGGCTTGTCCAACGTGACGATGACGACCTACAACCTGACTCCGCCGACGCCGGCCGTGACGCGTGACGACTACTACGTGCGCGTGCTGGCCTGCCCGTCGAGCAATGCGGCGCTGCGCGAATCGATCTGCAAGGAGTATCCGAACGGCCAGTTCAAGCCGACCGGCATCCTGCACGACTACGGCGAAGCGAACCGCATGTACTTCGGCCTGATCACCGGCACGCAGTTCAACAACCTGCAGGGCGGCGTGCTGCGCAAGAACGTGTCGAGCTTCACCGACGAGATCTGCCCGCGCTCGGGCCAGTTCAAGACGAGCGTGCTGACCGACATGCCGCTGGCCTGCCGCACGACGGTCGTCGACGGCATCGCCAACACGATCAGCAAGCTGCGCATGATCGGCGGCGGCTACGGCGGCGGTGTCACCGACAACATGACCGGCGACACCAACTGGAACTGGGCGAACGGCACCGGCAACTGTCCGTCGGTCGGCAATCGCGCGATCAACAACGGCGAGTGCCGCATGTGGGGCAACCCGCTCGCCGAGATGGTCTACGAGAGCATGCGCTATTACGCCGGCTCGACGGCGGCAAATCCGACCTTCGCAACCGGTGGTGCCTCGCAGGGCAACACCGAGGAATACCGGCTCGGCCTCAGCACCTCGACCAGCGCGCCGACCCCGGTCACCTGGAAGAATCCGTACGCGGCTGCACCGGAGGGCGGCGGCTTCCTCGCGTGCTCGAAGCCCTACCAGACCCTGATCAGCGACATCAATCCGAGCTACGACGGCGATGTTCCGGGCAGCGCGTTCGCCAGTGTCAGTGCGCCGACCGGAACGAGTTCGACGATCACCTCGTTCAACGCCGCCAGCCAGGGCCAGGCCATCTGGGACGCCGAGTACGGCGCCAGCAGCTCGCGCAACGTGTTCATCGGTGACGTCAATGGCACCACCGACGGTGCGCCGACGGCCAAGACCGCTTCGAGTTTCGGCAACATCCGTGGCCTCGCACCGGAAGAGCCCACCAAGGGCGGCACCTATTATTCGGCGAGCGTCGCGCGCTACGCACGCATCACCGACATCAGTTCCGCGACCGGCCAGCAGAACCTCAGCACCTACTCGATCGCGCTGGCTTCGCCGCTGCCGCGCATCGAGTTCCCGGTCGGCGACGGCAAGATCACCCTGCTGCCGTTCGCCAAGACCGCCAGCGGCACGTTCGGCGACGGCGACCAGAACCACAAGCCGACCAACACGATCGTCGATTTCTACGTCGAATCGATCGCCAACCTGCCGGGCCAGCCGACCAACATCACGATCAACGGCGGTCGCGCCTACGCGGTCTTCCGCATCAACTACGAGGACGTCGAGCAGGGCAACGACCACGACATGGATGCGATCGTGCGCTACCTGATCACCGCGAACGCGGACGGCACGGTCACGGTCACGCTGAACTCCGAGTACGCCGCCGGCAGCGCCGACCAGAACATGGGCTACGTGATGTCCGGCACGACCGAGGACGGCATCTACCTCGACGTGCGCGATACCGATTCACCGGCCGGCACGTTCGTCGCCTACATCCTCAACACGCCGAATCCGCTGCTGCCGGGCGGTTGCAACCCGGTGTCGTCGAACGCGGCCTGCGGATCGCAGCTGCCGCTCAACTCGACCCGCACGTTCACGCCGGGCGGCAGCAACCGCAGTGCGCTGCAGCTCGAGAACCCGCTGTGGTACGCGGCCAAGTACGGTTCGCCGACCGCGAACTGGGACGTCGACGGCGACGGCACCCCGGACAACTACTTCCTCGTGACGAACCCGGCCACGCTGCGCGAGCAGCTCGATCGCGCGTTCGCCAACATCATCGACACCTCGCAGCCGACCGCCAGCGTCGCGACCAGCACGCCGCGCTTCGTGCCGGGCGCAACGCTCGCCTACTCCGCCTCGTACACCGGCAGCGACTGGTCCGGCGACATCCAGGCCTACGAACTGCGAGACGATGGCTCGTACTACAACCAGCCGGTCACCTGGAGCGCGAGCCAGCGCATGCCGGCGGCGGCGAGCCGTCGCATCTTCACCTCCCAGATGAGCTCGGGCGTCGCCACCGGCGTCGCGTTCACCGCGGCCGACCTCAGCACGGCGACCAAGACGACGCTGCAGGGACCGCTCAACCCCACCGTGTTCAACAACGGCGAGTTGATCGACTTCCTGCGCGGTGACAAGTCGAACGAGCAGGGCGCGGCCGGCTGCAGCCTGATCGATCCGACCGATTGCCCGTACCGCGTGCGCGGCTCGAAGATCGGCGACATCCTCAACTCGACGCCCGCCGTGATCGGCGTGGTGAGCTTCGGCTACGGCAGCATCCTGAGCCGGCTCCAGCCGACGGCAGCGGCCGATTATCCGGCCTTCGTGCAAGACAAGCGCACGCGCTTCGGCGACGAATCCGAATCGCCCGTGCTCTTCGTCGGCTCGAACGACGGCATGCTGCACGCGTTCGATGGCAGCGAAGGCTCGAGCGGTGGTCGCGAGCTGTTCGCCTACATCCCGAACGCGGTGCAGCCGAACCTGTACCAGCTGGCCCAGCCGGCCTACGTGCACCGCTTCTACGTCGATGGCTCGCCGACCGTCAGCGATGCCTGGCTCGGCAGCTGGAAGACCGTCCTGCTCGGCTCGACCGGCGCCGGCGCGCGCGCGGTCTACGCGCTCGACGTGACCGATCCGGCCACCTTCGGCGCCAGCGACGTCATGTGGGAGTTCAACAGCTCGGTCGACGAGCGCATGGGCCAGTTCGTCGGTCGCCCGTACATGGGCATCACCGAGGACGGCACCTGGATCGCGGCGTTCGGCAACGGCCTCAACGGGCGCACGCGCGCGGCCGATGCCACGGCGGGCCGCAACGACGACAACCACGCCGTGCTGTTCATCCGCAACCTCGAGACGGGTGCCGAGATCGCCACGATCGACACCGACGCGGGCTGCTCGACGACGCTCGCCACGGGCCACGAGAACGCCTGTTCGGGCGCCGACCTCGACTCCAACCGGCGCTACGGCCCGAATGGGCTCGCCACCGCGGTGATCGTCGACAACGACGGCAACGGCGCCGGCGACACGATCTATGCCGGTGACTACCAGGGCAACCTGTGGCGCTTCGAGCAGGACAAGGCCTCGGGTGCCTGGTCGCTCGGCAACAGCGGTGCGCCGCTGTTCACCGCGCGCGATCCGGACGGCAAGCGGCAGTCGATCACGAGCGGCTCGTACGCCGTCGCCAATCCGTTCGGCGGCACGATGATCGTGTTCGGCACCGGTCGCTACCTCAATGCCGACGACGCCGACGACACGCGCATCGGCCTCGGCACGCGCGCCTCGATGGACACGCTCTACGGCATCTGGGATCCGCGCCTGTACGTCCCGGGCGACGACACGGATGGTGACGGCGTCGAGGACAGCGTCGGCAACTGGTACCAGCTCAACGATCCGGGCGATCCGGTCGCCACGCGCGCCGAACTCGAGCGCCAGTGGGTCACGAGCTACACACCGATGGTCGACGACGAGGACGGCTACCGCACGGCCACGCGCAATCCGGTCAACTACCGCTCGGACGAGAGCCCGACCGGCAAGATGGGCTGGTACATGGATTTGAGCTACGACAACGGCACGCGTGACCTCATGGCCGGCGAGCGCGTCACCGCGACGCCGCAGGGCATCCTCACCGATGTCGTGTTCAACACGTTCCGGCCCGAGGGCGACACCTGCAATCCGGGCAGCCAGAACGCGACGATGGTGCTCGATTCGCTGACCGGTTCGGCCGGCTACACGCCCGTGCCGCCCGCCGGTGGCTGGGCGTCCGGCCAGGAGCCGCCTTCCGGTTCGCTGGTCGGCACCGACACGCGCCGCGGCCCGCCGCCCGGCGAGCCGCCGATCGTCATCATCCGGCCGTCGCCGAAGTCGATCTACGGCGTGCCGTGCCTCGAAGGCAGTCCGGATTGCGAGCCGCCCTGCGATCCAGCCACCGAGGAGTGCGCTGTTGTGGACAAGTGCCAGTGGGTGTCGCCGAACTCGGCCGAGCGCATGGCCGGCAAGAAGATCCCGTGCGGACGCATCTCGTGGAAGCAGTTGCGCTGACCGCCACGACGGAACGCGCGCCGGCGTGATATGAAGGAACCCGTTCCGGCACCGCGGTGCCGGAACGGAACAACCAGGGGGCCGAGGAGCCGCACGTGAAGAACAGCCGGGGATTCACACTGATCGAACTGGTCATCGTCGTCGCGGTCATCGCGATCCTCGCGGCCATTGCCCTGCCGAGCTATCAGGACAGCATCCGCAAATCACGGCGCGGCCAGGCCAAGGCCGACCTGCTCGAACTTGTGCAGATGCTCGAACGCGCGTACACGACGGACCGCAGCTACGCGCGCTACGACCCGCTGCCTACCGGATTCGACCAGTCGCCGCGCGACGGCAATGCCCGCTATACGGTCGCCATCAGCGGCGTCACGGCCACGACATTCACGTTGACAGCGACTCCACAGGGCAGCCAGGCCAGCGACCGATGCGGTGTGCTGACCATCAATCAGCAAGGCCTCAAGACATCGGATGCGCCCGTCGCCGAGTGCTGGTGATCCAACCGGCTTGATGCGGCCGTCCTGGCGCAGCCGACTGCCGGTAGCGGCTTCGCTCCCGTAGAGCGGAGCTCGCTCCGCTGCCTCGGCTCTTCGTGACGCCTCAGCCGAGCGAGCTCGGCTCTACGAAACGCGTGCGCATGCCCCATCCGAACGAGCTCGCGGCTCTGCTCCCGTAGAGCGGAGCTCGCTCCGCTGCTGCGGCTCTTCGTGACGCCTCAGCCGAGCGAGCTCGGCTCTACGAAACGCGTGCGCATGCCCCATCCGAGCGAGCTCGGCTCTACGAAACGCGTGCGCATGCCGCATCCGAACGAGCTCGCGGCTCTGCTCCCGTAGAGCGGAGCTCGCTCCGCTGCCTTGGCTCCATCCCGCGCGCAATGCACCCCAACGCCGTCGTCCCGGCGCAAGCCGGGCCCCCTCACGCGTCCAGCGTGTCGATCGCCTCCCCCTGCTTGAATGGGTCCCGTCTTTCGCCGGGACGACGAAGTGAGAGGTGTCGCAGCCCTTGCAGCGCTCGCTGACGTCCGCATTCCCTTCTCCCCGTTGCCACGGGGAGAAGGTGGCGCGGCAGCGCCGGATGAGGGGCCAACGGTCGATCGGAGACGAGGCACTGCACGATGACGAGAGCCCCTCATCCGCCTTCGGCACCTTCTCCCCGTTGGCACGGGGAGAAGGGACAACCAACGCATCGACGACGCCAGCCGTTTCTTCGCCCCGCGCAGCGGTGAGGGACAGCCACCACATGACCGCCCCTGCTTTCCTTCTCCCCGTCGCCACGGGGAGAAGGGACAGGAGGTGTCGCAGCCCTTGCAGCGCTCGCTGACGTCCGCATTCCCTTCTCCCCGTTGCGACGGGGAGAAGGTGGCGCGGCAGCGCCGGATGAGGGGCCAACGGTCGATCGGAGACGAGGCACTGCACAATGACGAGAGCCCCTCATCCGCCTTCGGCACCTTCTCCCCGTCGCCACGGGGAGAAGGGACAACCAACGCATCGACGACGCCAGCCGTTTCTTCGCCCTGCGCAGCGGTGAGGGACAGCCACCACATGACGGCCCCTGCTTTCCTTCTCCCCGTCGCCACGGGGAGAAGGAACAGGAAGTGCCGGAGCCCTTGCAGCGCTAGCTGACGTCCGCATTCCCTTCTCCCCGTCGCCACGGGGAGAAGGGACAGGAGATGTCGCAGCCCTTGCAGCGCTCGTTGACGTCCGCGTTCCCTTCTCCCCGTTGCGACGGGGAGAAGGTGGCGCGGCAGCGCCGGATGAGGGGCCAACGGTCGATCGGAGACTAGGCACTGCACGATGACGAGAGCCCCTCATCCGCCTTCGGCACCTTCTCCCCGTCGCCACGGGGAGAAGGGACAGGAGGTGTCGCAGCCCTTGCAGCGCTCGTTGACGTCCGCGTTCCCTTCTCCCCGTTGCGACGGGGAGAAGGTGGCGCGGCAGCGCCGGATGAGGGGCCAACGGTCGATCGGCGACGAGGTACTGCGCGATGACGAGAGCCCCTCATCCGCCTTCGGCACCTTCTCCCCGTTGGCACGGGGAGAAGGGAACGCGCCAGCAGCGGATGAGGGGCCGCGTGGCGGTCGGAGCCGCGACCTCGGTGGCGCTTGTCCCATGCCGGCCACCTTCCTATAATGCGCGGCTCTACGGCGCCGGAATAGCTCAGTTGGTAGAGCGCGTCATTCGTAATGATGAGGTCGTAGGTTCGATTCCTATTTCCGGCACCATCCCTTTGCGTCGTCTCCGTGGGCGGTTAGCTCAGCGGTAGAGCACTGCCTTCACACGGCAGGTGTCGCAGGTTCGATCCCTGCACCGCCCACCACGATCGCGTCGCGCCGCAAGCCCTCTGCGGGAGCCGGCTTCAGCCGTGATGCTCTTGCTCTGCAGCGTGGTACGGCCAGAGCATCACGGCTGAACCCGGTTGCTGCACGTTCGACAGCCAATGCATCACGGCGGGCTTTCGACAGCCAAAGGGCTGGTCAGCCTGTTCCTGCGGGCGCGCCGGGGATATCACCCGGCGAAGAACCAGCCTCGATACCACGCGCCGAGCACGTCGCCGAACACGAACCACGTCCAGCCGGCGGCGGCGATGAACGGGCCGAACGGGATCGGCGTCTCGCGGCCCTTCTTGTGGATCGCGAGGATCGCGCCGCCGACGATCGCGCCGATCAGCGAGGACAGCAGCACGATCGGCAGCAGCGCCCACACGCCCATCCAGGCACCGAGCGCGGCGAGCAACTTGAAGTCGCCGTAGCCCATGCCTTCCTTGCCGGTCATCAGCTTGAACAGCCAGAACACCGACCACAGGCTCAGCCAGCCGACCGCAGCACCGAGGATCGCGGCCGGCGCATCGACGAACAGCGGCACCAGCGAAATCACCAGGCCGAGCCACAGCAGCGGCAGGGTCAGCTGGTCGGGCAGCAACTGCGTGCGCGCATCGATGCCCGAAGCGGCGATCAGGATCCAGGTGAAGGCGAGCGCGGCGACCAGTGGCCAGCCGTAGCCGAACTTCCACGCCACGACCACGCAGGCCAGCGCGCTGACCGCTTCGATGAGCGGGTACTGCCATGAGATCGGCGTACGGCAATAGCGGCAGCGCCCGCGCAGGACGAGAAAGCTCAGCAGCGGGATGTTGTCGAGCGCGGACAGCGCGTGCTTGCAGTGCGTGCAGTGCGAGCCCTTGAACACGAGGTCGGGCGGTGCCGCATCGTCCGCCGGCGCCGGCTGGCCGAGGAACTCACGCGCCTGCGCCTGCCAATCGTGCTCGAGGCGCTTGGGCAGGCGCAGGATGACCACGTTGAGGAAGCTGCCGACCAGCAGGCCGAGCACGCCGACGACCGGGATCAGCAACGCCGGCTCGCGCAGCCACGAGAAATCCATCATCGAGCCCCCGGTGCAGTGAGCCCGCATTGTGCCGCCACCCAGCCCCTGTGGGGAACGGCTACAGGAAACGGCCGCAGGAACCGGCCGCATGCTCATGGATGTGGCATGGCTGGGGTGCGTCTGCAGGAAACGCCTTCAGGCGTGAAGTTTCTTTGCCAGGGAGTAATGCCAAGGCATCACGGCTGGCTTTCAACGGCCGAAGGGCCGGTCATCCGATACCAGAGTCATCGCACCAGGCGGACCTTCACTCCGGCGACTTTTACGAAAGCCGCGTCACCCGTCGTGAAAACATGCTCCAGGCCCAGTTGCAGGCAGCATGCCGCCTGCAGTGCGTCGGGTGTCTTGAGGCCATGCCGGGCGCGGATCGCCGTGGCGAGTTCCACCACGGTGGGGGTCAGTTCGACCCGGACCAGATCCCGTTGCGCGAAGAACGCGCGGTAATCGTTCAACGCTTGTGCATCACTCGATCGCATCGGGCCGGCACAACTCGAGCCACGACAATCGGCTCAGGGCGATCCGCGCTTCGGGGTCGGTGTCCGCAATGGCCTGCAATGCGGCGCGAACGCGTCGGGCGAATGGCTGCGCCCCTCGACAAGATCAATCAGGATATCGGCATCGAGAAAAGCGATCACCAGTCGCGCTCGGCGCGCTGGCGGCGATCGACCTCAACCTCGGACAATCGACCTTTCGCGGGATGCGCGAGCAACCATTGCATCGCCGTCATGCCTGGGATGGTGGCATCGGCATTGCCTGACAGGCGGTCGAAGTCCTCGGCGGAAATCACCACGGCAGCCGACTTGTTCCGCTCGAGGATGCGAATGGGGCCACGCTGGAGACCGTCGTCGATGGCGGCCATGCCGCGACGCTTGAGTTCGGCGACAGTCAGCGTGTTGTTCATGCGATTGCCCGGGAGTCGCCCGAAAGCAGTCTCCTGCGAACAAGAGGTCCGTGATGCGTCGGTAACGCAAATCGTGGGAGCCCCTTGGTGGGGGCCTCATCGCGAAGCATCGTGCTCGACGGCATCCGAGGTCGGCCGTGAACCGGCTTCCACGAGGGAAGCAGCCGCGTGGAACCCGCGCGAATGCCTCGCGCGGGCGCCGCGATCTCAGCCCACCACCGAGCCGAGCTTGAAGATCGGCAGATACATGCCGATGACCATGCTGCCGACGAGAACGCCGATGATGACCATGATGAACGGCTCGAGCAGGCTCGACAGCGCATCGACCGCGTTGTTGACTTCCTGCTCGTAGAACTCGGCGATCTTGAACAGCATCTTGTCGAGCGCACCGGCTTCCTCGCCGATCGCGACCATCTGCACGACCATGTTCGGGAACAGGCCGGTCTGGCGGATCGCGAGCTGCAGCTGGTGGCCGACCGCGACGTCCTCGCGGATGCGCTTGACCGCTTCGTTGTAGACCACGCTGCCGGTTGCGCCGGCGACCGAGTCGAGTGCCTCGACCAGCGGCACGCCGGCGCGGAACGTCACGCCGAGCGTGCGCGCGAAGCGCGCCATCGCCGACTGGCGCAGGATCTCGCCGACCACGGGCACCTTGAGCAGTGCGCGCCCCACGAAATGGGCGAACTTGTCCGATCGCTTGTACGTGAACACGATCGCGAAAACCGTGCCGACAATGCCGAGCAGCAGCATCCACCAGTAGCTGACCATCCAGCGCGAAAGACTCACGAGCATCTGCGTGAACGCCGGCAGGTCAGCCTTGAAGTTCTTGAACACCTCCTCGAAAGAAGGGATCACGAAGATCAGCAGGATCGCCGAGACGATCACGGCAACGGCCAGCACCATGGCTGGATAGAACATCGCCTTCTTGATCTTGCCCTTGATCGCCTCGATGTTTTCCTGGTAGTTCGCGATCGTGTCGAGCACGGTGTCGAGCACGCCGGCCGACTCTCCGGCGCGCACGAGATTGCGGTAAAGCTCGTCGAACTGGACCGGGTACTTGCCGAGCGACTCGGCCAGCGAGGAGCCGCCCTCGATCTCGGTCTTGATGTCGGTCAGCATGTCCTTCATGCGCGGGTTGTTCTGGCCGCCCGCGACGATGTCGAATCCCTGCACCATCGGCACGCCGGCGGCCATCATCGTCGCGAGCTGACGGCTGAACACCGAGATGTCGCGCGACTTGATCGTCTTGCCGGTCTTGCCGAACAGCGGCTTGGCCTTTTCCTTGACCGTCTGCGGGTTGATGCCCTGGCGGCGCAGTTCGGCCTTGACGAGGCCGACCGACTTGCTCTGGTGTTCGCCCTTCATGCGCTGGCCGCGCTTGTCGAGGCCGACCCAGGTGAATGTCGTCAACTGACTGACCGCCGCGCGTGACTTGCCTGCGCTGGTCTTGATGCCGGCTCGTGCGGTTGCGGTCGTCGCCATGGCTTAGTCCTTGGTCACGCGGTTGATTTCGGCAAGGCTTGTAACACCCTGCCTGGCCTTCAACAGTGCGGAAGCGCGCAGATCGTTGATGCCGACGCGCTTGGCCTCGGCGGCGATCTGCAGGGCATTGCCGCCGGCGAGGATGATCTTCTGGATGTCCTCGCTCATCGGCATGACCTGGTAGATGCCGGTGCGGCCCTTGTAGCCCTCGTTGCAGCCCGAGCAGCCGACCGCCTCGAACAACTGCATGCCGGCATCGATGTCGGCCTCCGCGAAGCCTTCGGCGAGCAGCGCCGCCTTCGGCAGCGTCATTGGCCGCTTGCAGTCATGCAGGCGGCGGGCCAGGCGCTGGGCGATGACGAGGGTCACCGACGAGGTGATGTTGTACGGCGCGATGCCCATGTTCATGAGGCGCGCGATCGTCTGCGGCGCGTCGTTCGTGTGCAGGGTCGAAAGCACCATGTGGCCGGTCTGCGCGGCCTTGATCGCGATCTCGGCCGTCTCGAGGTCGCGGATTTCGCCGACCATGATCACGTCCGGGTCCTGGCGCAGGAACGAGCGCAGCGCGGCCGCGAAGGTCATGCCGCGCTTCGTGTTCTGCTGCACCTGGTTCACGCCGGGCAGGCGGATTTCGACCGGATCCTCGACCGTCGAGATGTTGCGGCCTTCGGTGTTGAGGATGTTGAGCGCGGTGTAGAGCGACACGGTCTTGCCCGAGCCGGTCGGGCCGGTCACCAGCACCATGCCGTACGGCTTCTCGATCGCGTCGAGGAAGAGCTTCTGCTGGTCGGGCTCGTAGCCGAGCTTGTCGATGCCGAGCTTGGCCGCCGAGGCATCGAGGATGCGCAGCACGATCTTCTCGCCGAACAGGGTCGGGCAGGTGCTGACGCGGAAGTCGATCGACTTGGTCTTGGACAGGTTGAGCTTGATGCGCCCGTCCTGCGGCACGCGCTTCTCGGCGATGTCGAGACCCGACATGACCTTGATGCGCGACGAGATGCGCGGCGTCATCTTGACCGGCGGCGAGGCGACGTGGCGCAGCATCCCGTCCATGCGCAGGCGCACGCGGTAGTTCGATTCATACGGTTCGAAGTGGATGTCCGAGGCGCCGCGCTTGATTGCATCGACGAGCACCTTGTTGACGAAGCGCACGACCGGGGCATCGTCGCCGCCCTGTGCATCGACGCCACTGCCCCCTTCGTCTTCGCCCGAAACGTCGCCGAGATCGAGGTTCTCGAGCCCCTCGGCATCGTCCATGCCCTCGATCGTTGTCGCCGTCGCGGCCTGGGCCTGTTCGATCGCGCGCTCGAGCTGCTGCTCGTCTACGAGGATCGGCTCGATGATGTGGTTCGACTGGAACTTGATCTCGTCGAGCGCACGCAGGTTGGTCGGATCCGACACGCCGACGAACAACCGGTTGCCGCGCTTGAACAGCGGCAGCGCCTTGTGCTTCTGGATCAGTTCTTCCTTGACGAGCTTGAGCGGCACCTGGGTCAGGTCGAGCGCGGTCACGTCGAACAGCGGCACGCCGAACTCGAAGGCCGAAGCCAGCGCGAGCTGGGCGCTCGAGACCAGACCGTTCTCGGTCAGCCAGGCGCCGATCGGGATCTTCTGCTTCGTCGCGTCCTCGACGGCCTTGCGCGCATCCATTTCGCCGAGCACGCCCTCGGCGACGAGGCGGCGGCTGACGCCCGACAGACCCGTCATCGGCCCGGTATTCGGCTGTGTCACCATAGGAATGTCGCGCAAGTCCCCGATACTGCTGTTGAATCTACATCAAACCTCAGCCCTATAGAAGCCGCTCAGACGGTTCGTGCGCCCATTGGGCTGACGTGACAAGATTCTGGATTGCCCTACGAAAATCTAAAAAAAGAAAGGGCCCCCGAATGGGGGCCCTTCTAACTAACAAGCCGTTCGGCTTAGCGGCAGCTTGCCGGCAGGTACTTCGGCGGGATCGTCGAAGCAAGGCAGTCCCAATCGAGGATGCCTGCGTTCGCCGCATTGACCGTCGGATTCAGAACATAGTTGCCAGCGGCGGCCGCGGGGATGCCATTGCCCGCAGTGTTCGCGGTAGCAGTCACAACACCGTTCACAACGGCCATGCCGTTGACGTATTGCGTAACCTGCGTATCGCAACCGGCGTCAGCGCTGGTGGCCGGCAGGACGTTCTGGACCTGATAGGCCTCAGTCACCGAGTTCTTGCACGCGTCAGCAGCGACGATCAACTCCGACACCTTCGAACGCGTGATGTAGTCCTGGTACGCCGGCAGCGCGATGGCGGCCAGAATCGCGATGATCGCAACGACGATCATCAACTCGATCAGGGTGAAGCCCTTGGTCTTGTTCAGGTTCATGGTGTAGCTCCTCAAAGAAGTGATGGAACGTGGAAAGGTCAATCCGGATTGCCCCTTGCTACCGGTTCGGTCGACCCGGGAAAGCTGTCCTGGCCGCCCGCTTCGACAAACCCCGGAAGCGTGCAGGGAATAGAGCAGCAACCGTGCCAACCTGCGAGGCCATCGCCGCATTGCGCGGGTTGCCTTGATGGAATTCACAGGTTCGTGACATTCGATCGGCGCCAAGTGTCTGAATTGCGTGGGTTTGGTCACAGTTGTTGACGGCGACAGGTCAGCCCCGAGGGTGCTCGCGGCGATGGGCTGCGCCCTTCCGATGTCGCGCATGGTCACAAAGTGACGCAGGGGGTCAGAGTCCGCGATTCTCCCGTGCTCGCGCACGCCCAAGGCGGGGCCTGATCACCAAGGATTGACGTCGATCGCGCCGAGCAAGTCGCCGGTTCTGGCGTCAAGCAGCATCGTCAGGCTGGCGCGACGGGCCTTGATCGGCAGCCAGACCACTTCAGCTTCGGCCCTGGCGCGTTCGCGCAGCCAGGCATCGACCGCGTCGCTCGCTGCCGCCGACTTTTCGCGCAGATCCTCGAGTGGCTTGGCGCGGGCGAGCAGATGCGGCTTCTCGTCGTCATAGGCGACATAGTTCACCGGAAGCCGCTCGATGTCGGCGCCACCGGCCGCGGTCGCGAACATCAGCGCGCTTCGGAGCGAGGTATCCGACGGCAGGCGCGCGGCCACCACCCGAGGCCCGGTCCATGACAGCGTCGAGAATTCCGGTCGGGTTCCCTTGGCCAGGTCGGCCGGATCGATCTCGTTGGCGGCGACGACATTGAAGCGGTCGATCGCCCCGACGATGAACACTGGTCGCGCGGCAACGATCACGTGCAGGCCATACAGCAGCGCGCACAGTTGCAGCGCGGCGATGACGGACAGATCGAATCCCAACGACTTCTTGCCGGCCTTGAACACAACGAGCGTCATGAGCGGGCCGAGCACGAGGTCGACTCCGAGCAGGATCATCGTCAGCTCGAGTCCCCCCGAAACCTTGAAGTACGGCGCCGGATACCAGACCCAGAACAACAACGCGAGCACGGCAAGGCCGATGACCACGCTGATCGACAGATGGATCCCGGCGGCATTCCAGCGTGACATGGCATTCCCCTCGGCGGCGCGCGGATGGTAGCCGAGGGTGTGGTTCTTCTGTAGGGGGATGCGTCCGACGGTCGCCCGTGAACGGGCTCCTGCGAGTGGCGATGCCTTGCAGGAATCGTCTGACCAGCCCTTCGGCTGTTGAAAGCCAATCGCGCGCTCTGGGTGCGGTCGCCGTTCGGGGTGCTGATGTAATACATCGTTTGACGCGAGCGGCGGGTTGCTCGATGCTGGCGTACAACATTGTTGGACCGGAGGGGTCGGTGGAGGTTGCGCTGAAGAAGATGGGCAACAGCACGGCCATTGTGATCCCGCCTCCCGTGCTGAGGGATCTGGGAATCGGCGCGGGCCAGAAACTGACCCTGGACACCACACCGGACGGCAAGATCGTGCTGACACCCAAGCGCAGGTACGTTCTGGCCGACATGATCGCGCAGTGCGACCGGAAGGCAGCGCCGCCGGCCGATCTGGTGCTCTGGGACGTCGCGGGTCCGGTCGGTGGAGAGGTCATTTAGTGGCCGCGTTCGACCGCGGTGACATCGTGAGCGTCCCTCTTCATCCGACGATGGGGCACGAGCAGCGCGGCACCAGGCCAGCCCTCGTGCTCACGACCCGCGAGTTCAACAAGCTCGGTGATGTACTGGTGGCGCCGATCACGCAGGGCGGGGATTTCGCGCGCTACGCCGGCTTTGCCGTCAATCTGACCGGATCGGGTTGCAGGACTCGCGGCGTGGCCCTGGTCAACAAGAATCGCATGCTCGATCTGGTGGCCCGCAAGGCTCGCCGGCTGGAGCGCGCCCCGCAAAGCGTGATCGACGAAGCGGTCCACCGCCTGGCCGCCTTGCTGGATTGAGTCGCCCGTGAACGGGTTCCGGCGGGGGGCAATGCTTCCGTAGGAGCGCCTTCAGGCGCGACCGGTTCTCGCGCGGCGCTCAGGCCGCGCTCGAGGTTGCGATGCCTTCGTGGGAGCGACTTCAGTCGCGATGCTCCGACCCGCGCGATACTCGAAATGATCACGGCTGGCTTTCAACAGCCGCAGGGCTGGTCAGCCGCTCCCACAGCGGGACTGCGACCTTGAACAGAGCCTGTGGGAGCGACTTCAGTCGCGATACTCCGACTCGGCGCGAGACTCGACAAGATCACCGCTGGCTTTCAACAGCCGAAGGGCTGGTCAGCCTGGTCCTGCAGCGGCATCACGGATTGCATGGGGTGACGTCGCGCGTCGTGGGTCGCGCGCGCAGGGCTTCTACGTGGAGCCGCCGTTGTGCAGCTCTTCGCGGATGATCTTGCGCAAGGTGCGTTCGAGGCGGCCATGCGCGCCGCCGATGTGTGCGCGCAAGGCATCATTGATCAGCGTCTGATAGTTCCCGCCGCCGGCGACTTGCGCGCGGAACCAGGCAAGGATGTCTGCATCGAGGCGGATCGTGATGCGTTCCTTGCCCGCTTCGCCAACGAGCGCGCCGCGCTTGCCTTTGCTGAAGTCGAGTTCGGGCATGTCGTCGTTCATTGTCATTCCTGGTACTGGCGTACTTCTGCGGCATTGGCCTTGCGTGCGGAAATGATTCGCAAGACGGGCTGGTCAGCCGCTCCCACAGGTTTCGCTCGCAGGCTGGTTCGAGGTTGCGATGCCTTTTTGGGAGCGCCTTCTGTCGCGACCGTTACGTTCATCGTTCGCACGAGTGGCTTGACTCGAGTATGCATGGAATGCATATTCCTCGAATGGAGATCGAGTTCGATTCCGGCAAGGCAGCCGAAAACCTGAAGAAGCACCGGGTGAGCTTCGCGGATGCCGAGCAGGCCTTGCGCGATGATCGCGCCGTGACGATCGAGGATCCGGACGCCGAGGACGAACAACGCCTGATCACGCTCGGCATGGATTCGTTGGGTCGAGTCCTGGTCGTGGTGCATGTTCGGCGCGGCGAGCGGACCCGATTGATTTTCGCCCGAAGGGCCAGCCCCGGCGAGACGAGGCACTATCATGCGTAACGAGTACGATTTCAGCAGTGGCAAGCGTGGCTCGGTCGTCGCGTCGCCGGGCAAGACGCGGATCACGATCATGCTCGATGACGACATCATCGAGTTGTTCCGGCGCAAGGCCGACGCTTCCGGCAGTGGTTACCAGACCGAGATCAATCGGGTCTTGCGCGAGTACCTGGTCAGCGGCGGACAGCCGATCACGCTCGATGCGCTTCGCAAGGTGATCCGCGAAGAGTTGCACGCGGCCTGAGTCCTGCCGTTTCCTGCAGGCGCGATGCAACGGGTCAATCCCTACAGGAAACGCCTTCAGGCGTGGTGCTTTGACCCGGCGCGAGGCTCGAAAAGATCGCGGCTGGCTTCCAACAGCCGCAGGGCTGGTCAGCCGCTCCCACAGCAGGACTGCGAGCTTGAACAGAGCCTGTGGGAGCGACTTCAGTCGCGATACTCCGACTCGGCGCGAGACTCGACAAGATCACGGCTGGCTTTCAGCAGCCGAAGGGCTGGTCAGCCGTTTCCTGCAGGCGTGATGCATCGGGTCGATCTTTGTAGGAAACGCCTTCAGGCGTGATGCTTTGACCCGGCGCGAGGCTCGAAAAGATCGCGGCTGGCTTTCAACAGCCGAAGGGCTGGTCAGCCGCTCCCACAGCAGGACTGCGACCTTGAACAGAGCCTGTGGGAGCGACTTTAGTCGCGATACTCCGACTCGGCGCGAGACTCGACAAGATCACGGCTGGCTTTCAGCAGCCGAAGGGCTGGTCAGCCGTTTCCTGCAGGCGCGATGCAACGGGTCAATCCCTGCAGGAAACGCCTTCAGGCGTGGTGCTTTGACCCGGCGCGAGGCTCGAAAAGATCGCGGCTGGCTTTCAACAGCCGAAGGGCTGGTCAGCCGCTCCCACAGCAGGACTGCGACCTTGAACAGAGCCTGTGGGAGCGACTTCAGTCGCGATCTTCTCGGCAGAATGGAAGAGATCGCGGCTGGCTTTCAACAGCCGAAGGGCTGGTCAGCCGTTCCCGCGAAAGCCGCGCTTCAGGCCGCGGCGGCGCGCTTCGGGGTTTCGGTGAGTCGTGGGCCTTCGAGCAGGGCCTGGCGCACGCCGGCGACGAGCAGGTCGACTTCGTCGCCTGTCACCGCGAAGTGCGGGGTGAAGCGCAGCGAGTTCGCGCCGCCGTGGATCACGCCATAGCCGTGTTCGCGCAGCCATTCCTCGGTGCTGCCGCTGCCGTAGCACTTGAACTCGGCCGACAGTTCGCACGAGAACAGCAAGCCGGTGCCCTGCACCTTGGTGATGTAGCCGGGCAGTTCGGCCCTGAGTGCCTCGAGGCGCTCGACGAACTCGCGCCCGCGTTCGCGGATGTTGGCGCGAAGTTCCGGGGTGAGCTGGTCGAGCACGACGCAGGCGACATCGAGCGCGCGCGGGTTCGTCGTCATCGTGTTGCCGTAGATGCCCTTGCGATACAGCGCGGCGGCACGCTCGTTGACAGCGAGCACGGACAGCGGGTACTGGCCGGCGTTGATCGCCTTGGAATAGGTTTCCATGTCCGGCGCCTCAGTGTCCTCGAAGCCCGGGTAGTCGACGATCGACAGCACGCCGTGCGCGCGCAGGCCGGCCTGGATCGAGTCGACGAGCAGCAGGCTGCCGTGCGCCTTGGTCAGTTCGCGCGCGGCGTTGTAGAACTCGACGCTGACGGCGCGGCCCGGATCGCCTTCGCCCATGACCGGTTCGAGGAACATCGCCTCGATGAACCAGCCGTTCTTGTCCGCATCGGCGAACACCTGGCGCAGCTGGGCGACGTCGTACGGTTCGACCGTAAGCAGGCTGCGCTCGTCGCGGAAGCTGGCGAGGTGCTGCTGGTAGGCCTTGCGCGAGGAATCCGAGTACAGCGCGGGACGCTCGGTGCGGCCGTGGAACGCACCCTTGACGGCGATGCGCTTGATCTCGCGGCCGGCGTACTTCGCGCCGGTGTCGGTCGAGAGCTTGGCGTTGACGTCGGCGATGCGCGCGGCCAGCGAAACCGATTCCGAACCGGAATTGAGGCAGAGGAACTTCGCGTACGGCGAGCCGCCGCGCGTCTGCCCGATCTCGTGCCGGAGCGCCTGCGCGAGGCGGCGCTGGGCCAGGTTCGGCGTCATCACGTTGGCCATGACCTGGGCGCGCGAAAGCGCCTCGAGCACGGCCTTCGGCGCATGACCGAAGCCGAGCATGCCGTAGCCGCCGTCGTCGTGGATGACCGCGCCCTTCAGCGTCACGATCCACGGGCCGCGTGCGGCGAGCGCGACGTACGGGTTGATGCCGTCGTCCGGATAGAAGTTGATGTAGTCGCCCTGCACGGCGTCGATCTGCGCGGCTTCGTCGAGCTTGAGCAGCTCCGGATCGGCCGAGCGCAGGGCGAGGAACGCGCAGTACGCCGCGTCGATGGCTTCGACCAGATCGGCATGGCGCTCGGCGAGGTCGGCGACGATCGCATCGCTGAGCCCCTGCGTGCGCGCAGTGCCGCCGACATGGCGCATTTCGTCCAGCTTGACCAGCAACGGATTCATGATCGACCTCCCAAACGCACAAGCCCGCGCCGATGACGTCGCGGGCTGGCGGTTCTTACGTATTGATTGGATTGAAGAAACGAGTGCGGGAAGGGTACCACGCCGCGCCTTGCGGCGGTACCCCTCGGCGGCGGCTGGCCCCTCATCCGGCGCTGCCGCGCCACCCCGGATCGAGTCCGGGGCAGGCTCTTCTCCCCGCTGCGCGGGGCGAAGGGAAGGCTGGCGCCGTCGAGCTCTTGATGTTCCTTCTCCCCGCTGCGCGGGGCGAAGGGAAGGCTGGCGTCGTCGAGGTCTTGATGTTCCTTCTCCTCGCCGTCGCGCGGGGAGAAGGGAAGACAGGCGTCGATTGCTCCAGATGTTCCTTCTCCCCGTCGCGACGGGGAGAAGGTGCCCGGAGGGCGGATGAGGGGCGCTTCTCTTCTTTGCCTTGTCGCGACGTTGCGCGACGTCCGGCCCCTCATCCGGCGCTGCCGCGCCACCTTCTCCCCGCTGCGCGGGGCGAAGGGAAGGCTGGCGTCGTCGAGGTCTTGAAGTCCCTTCTCCCCGCTGCGCGGGGCGAAGGATAGGCAGGCGTCGATTGCTCCAGATGTTCCTTCTCCCCGTCGCGACGGGGAGAAGGTGCCCGGAGGGCGGATGAGGGGCGCTTCTCTTCTTTGCCTTGTCGCGACGTTGCGCGACCTCCCGCCCCTCATCCGGCGCTGCCGCGCCACCTTCTCCCCGCTGCGCGGGGCGAAGGGAAGGCTGGCGCCGTCGAGGTCTTGGTGTTCCTTCTCCTCGTCGCGCGGGGCGAAGGGAAGGCTGGCGTCGTCGAGGTCTTGATGTTCCTTCTCCCCGTGGCGACGGGGAGAAGGGAAGGCACGCGTCGATTGCTCCAGATGTTCCTTCTCCCCGTTGCGACGGGGAGAAGGTGCCCGGAGGGCGGATGAGGGGCGCCTTTCACGGCGCGGCGTATGACGCCTGTCATGCGCGATGGCTGATGGCGGGGACTGCCGGGGCAGGGCGTGGATGCGCACGATGCGGGTCGTCCGCCGAGGAGATCCGCGATGGCACGGGTTTTCAATCCACCGCTCGCCGAACTGGTCGGCGCGCGCAAGCGTTACGGGCGACAGGTTGCGCTGGATGGCATCGACATCGCCGTGCGCGGTGGCGAGTTGCTGGCCCTGCTCGGGCCGAATGGTGCCGGCAAGACGACAGCGATCGGCCTGTTGCTTGGCCTGCTCGATGCCGACGACGGGAGCGCGCGCCTGTTCGGCGAGTCGCCACATTCGCTGGCGGCGCGCCGAGGCGTGGGCCTGATGCTGCAGTCGGCGGGCATTCCCGACACGCTGAAGGTGCGCGAACTGCTCGAGCTCACGCGAAGTTATTACCCCGATCCACGCAGCCTCGCCGACTGCGTCGCGCTGGCCGGACTCGACGGCCTCATCGAACGCCGCTACGGCAAGCTTTCCGGCGGCCAGCAGCGTCGCGTGCAGTTCGCCCTGGCCCTGTGCGGACGGCCTCGCCTGCTGTTCCTCGACGAGCCGACCACGGGCCTCGACATCGAGGCGCGCCAAGGCCTGTGGAAGGCGATCCGCGAACTCGTTGCCGACGGCTGCGGCGTGTTGTTGACGACGCACTACCTCGAGGAGGCCGAGTCGCTGGCCGATCGCGTGGTCGTGCTCAATCGCGGCGAGGTCGTCGCGAGCGGCACAGTGGCCGAGGTGCGCGCACACGTGTCCCAGCGTCGCATCCGCTGCCAGTCGTCGCTGTCGGTTGCACGCGTCGCGCAGTGGCCCGGCGTGCGCAGCGCGAGCGCCGACGGCGAGCGCCTGGAGATCGTCGCCGACGCAGCCGAACCGGTCGTGCGTCGCCTGCTCGCCGAGGACGCCGGCTTGTCCGATCTCGAGGTCCAGCGTGCCGGCCTGGCCGACGCCTTCATCGAACTGACCCGCGAGGCCGCCTGATGGACGCACAAGTGCTGCATCCGCATTCCTCGCTGCGCAGCTACGGGCTCGAGGCGAAGTACGAGTTCCTCCGCCTGTGGCGCACGCCGTCGTTCGCGCTGCCGAGCCTGCTGTTTCCGATCCTGTTCTACGTGTTGTTCGGTGTCGTTCTGGCCGGCGGGCGCGGCGGTGCCGAGGTCGCGCGCTACCTGCTGGCCACCTATGGCGTGTTCGGCATCATGGGCTCGGCGCTGTTCGGCTTCGGCGTGACGATCGCGATCGAGCGCGACAACGGCCAGCTCGAGTACAAGCGCGCACTGCCGATGCCACCCGGCGCGGTGCTGCTCGCCAAGATGGCGATGGCGATGCTGTTCGCCGCGATCACCTCGGTCCTGCTCGCCGTGGTCGGCGGCGTGTTCGCCGGCGTGTCGCTCGCGCCGTGGCAATGGGTCGCCCTGTTCGCGGTCAACGTGCTCGGCGTGTTGCCGTTCTGCGCGGTCGGCCTGCTGATCGGCTCGCTGGTCAGCGGTTCGGCGGCGCCGGCCTTCGTCAACCTCGTCTACCTGCCGATGGCGTTCCTGTCCGGGCTGTGGATGCCATTGACGATGCTGCCGGCGTTCATCGCGAAATCGGCGCCGGCATGGCCCTCGTATCACCTCGCGCAGGTCGCGTTGAAGGTCGTCGAACGCGATGCCGGCGGACCGCTGTGGCTGCACTTCGGCGTGCTCGCGGTCGTCACTGTCGGCTGCTTCATGCTCGCGCGACGTCGCCTGGCCGCGGCGCGATGAAGAGCATCGCGGCTGAAGCCGCTCCCACAGACTTCGTTCGAGGTCGCGGTGCTTCCGCGGGAGCGGCTTCGGCCGCGATGGCGTGGCCGTGCCCCTTCCATCGACATGCAGGAAGCGGCTGACCAGCCCTTCGGCTGTTGAAAGCCAGCCGTTATGCCTTGGCCGTACCACTCCGCAAGGAGAGAGCATCGCGGCTGAAGTCGCTCCCACAGGCTTCGTTCGAGGTCACGCAAGGAACGAGCATCACGCCTGAAGGCGTTTCCTGCAACGATCGAGTCGATCGCATCACGTCAGAGGACATCATGAAGAAACATCTCGCCGACATCGCGCTGGTTGCCGTCGTGCTCGGTACACTCGTTGCCGCGGCGATCTGGATGCCGGCGCCGCAGCCGGTGGTGCGCAAGGATGCGGCACGGGCTTCCACGGAGGCGGCGAAACTGCCGGACGCGCCGTTCGCGATCCGCGACGTGCGCGTGTTCGACGGCGAGCGCGTGCTCGAGCGCGCGACCGTGGTCGTGCGCGACGGTCGCATAAAAACAGTGGCGGCCGAGGCGCCGATCGGCGAGGGCGTTGCCGTCGTCGACGGCAAGGGTCGCACGGTCCTGCCGGGCCTGATCGACGCGCACGTGCACGCCTGGGGTGATGCACGACGCGATGCGCTGCGCTTCGGCGTGACCACCGAGGTCGACATGCACGGCGACGCGGCGCGCCTGCCCCTGCTGAAGACGCAACGCGATTCGCGGCAGGAGACCGCGGACGCCGACCTGTGGGCGGCCGGGACGGCGGTCACCGCGCCGGGCGGGCATGGCACGCAGTACGGCTTTCCGATACCGACCCTTGCGCCGGGTGACGATGCGGCGGCCTTCGTCGCCGCGCGCGTCGACGAAGGCGCGGACTTCATCAAGCTGATCGTCGAGGATCTCGGCGCCTACGCCGGTGCGCCGAAGTGGCCGACGCTGTCGGCGCAACAGGTCGGCGCGGTCGTCGCGGCAGCCCATGCGCGTGGACGCATCGCGGTCGTGCACGTGTCGAAGCAGGCCGACGCGCGCGAGGCCATCGCGCGCGGTGCCGACGGCCTGGCCCATGTCTTCATCGATGCCGCGGTCGATGCCGAGCTGGTCGCCCTGATGGCGGCACGCGGTGCCTTCGTCGTTCCAACCCTGTCGGTGACCGCTGCGAACGGCGCCGGCAACGGCGCCTCGCTGGCCACCGACGCGCGCCTGCAGCCGTTTCTCGGTGCGGGCCAGGCCGATGCACTCGGCGCACGCTTCGAGGCACTCGCGCGCAACCCGTCGTTCGGCGAGAACGCTTTCGCCAGCGTGCGCGCGCTGGACGCGGCCGGCGTCACGATCCTCGCCGGCACCGACGCCGGCAATCCCGGCACGGCC
>JAFLDX010000190.1 GCA_017302215.1 Lysobacterales bacterium | reverse complement strand
GGCACGCCGGGCCTGCTCATCGCACCGCGGTGGCCGCGAGGAGGGCGAGCGCGAGATCGTCGCGACCGCTGCGCGCATTCGCCCCCGGGGTCAGTCGGTGCGCGGCCACGAACGGGAACACGGCCTGCACGTCTTCCGGAACGCAGTAGGCGCGACCCTCGAGCAAGGCGTGCGCGCGCGCCGCGGCGAGGATGGCCAGACCGGCGCGAGGTGACAGGCCCACGCGGATTTCGCCGTGGCTGCGGCTGCCCTCGAGCAGGCGCTGGACGTAGTCGACCAGGGCAGGTGCGGCGAGCACGCGGGTCGCCGCGACGCGCAGGCCGAGGATGCCGTCCACGCCGAGGCAGGGGCCGAGCGTGCCGAGCAGGCTGCGGCGGTCGACCGCAGCGAGCATCTCGCGCTCGGCCGCGCGATCGGGATAGCCGAGGCTCAGGCGCAGCATGAAGCGGTCGAGTTGCGAATCCGGCAGAGGATAGGTGCCGGCGAAGTCGACCGGGTTCTGCGTGGCGACGACGAAGAACGGCGAGGGCAGTGCATGCGTGCGCCCGTCGACGGTGACCTGGCCTTCGGCCATCGCCTCGAGCAGGGCGCTCTGCGTCTTCGGGGTCGCGCGGTTGATCTCGTCGGCGAGCAGCAGCGGCGTGAACAACGGTCCCGGATGGAAGCTGAAGCGAGCGGACTCGCGCTCGTAGATGCTGACCCCGATAATGTCCGAGGGCAGCAGGTCACTGGTGAACTGGATGCGCTGGAAGCCGAGGCCGACGGTCACGGCGAGCGCATGCGCGAGCGTGGTCTTGCCGACTCCCGGCAGGTCCTCGATGAGCAGGTGCCCGCCGGCGAGCAGGCAGACGAACGCGAGGCGCACCTCGCGCGGCTTGCCGAGCAGGACGGTGTCGACCTGGGCGATGCTGCGTGCAAGCGCGTCGCGCAGCGCGGCGTCTGCGGGCGGATGGGGTGGGTGGGGCAATGGTGCGTCGGGCATCGGCATGGGCGGGATCGAATGGGCGCACGCACGAATCGCACGCAGGGTTCCGCCAGTGTAGCCGTCGTCGCCGCACCGAGGCGAGCCGATGCCGGTGCGGTTCGCATGGCATTCTGGATCGCGTTCGGATTGCTCGCGGCGGCGAAACTTTGGCTTGCCGCGAACCTGCCGTTGTTCGTCGACGAGGCGTTCTACTGGCAGGAGAGTCGTCATCTCGCCTGGTCCTACAGCGACGTGCCGGGTCTGACCGCGTGGCTGATCGCCGCCGGTGAAGGCCTGTTCGGCCATTCGACCCTCGCCGTGCGCGCGCCGTTCCTCGTCCTCGGCGCGCTGGTCCCGCTGCTCGTGGTGGGCCTGGCCGCACGCTTCGCCGACGCGAGCGCCGCCTGGCAAGCCGGCCTGTGGACGCTGGGCATGCCGCTGGCCGGAACGCTCGGCGTGCTCGCCCTGCCGGACGTGCCGCTCGTGTTCGCATCCGCGGCCGCGCTCATGGCGCTCGAGCGCGCTGCCCGCGATGATCGCCTGCGTGACTGGTGTGCGCTCGGCCTCGCGCTGGCGATCACCTGGCTCGCCCACTACCGCGCGGCGATGCTCATGCTCGCCGGGCTCGCCTTCCTCGTCGCGAGCCCGCGCGGCCGACGCCTGTGGTCACGGCCTGGCCTGTGGATCGCGCTCGCGCTGGCGGCGTCGGGACTGCTGCCGCTGCTCGCATTCAACCTCGCGCACGACTGGACCGCACTCGGCTTCCAGATGATCGAGCGTCATCCGTGGTCATTTCATGCCGATGCCCTGTGGCAGCCGTTCGAGCAGGCCGTGGTGGTGACGCCGTTGCTGTACGCCCTGCTGCTCGTGGTCGCGTGGGTCGGCATGCGCCGCGCGCGCGATGGCGCGCCATGGGATCTGATGGCGACGGTGGGCGGCACATCCCTGCTTGCATGGTTCGTGTTCGGCCTGTTCGCCGATGCCGAGCGCTTTCGCGTGCACTGGCCGCTCGCGGCCTACCTGCCGTTGCTGGCCGTGTTACCCCTGCTGCTGCGCGAACAGGCTCGCGCGAGGCATGCGGCATGGCGCGTGGCCTCCCTCCTCGCTGCCGTCGGCGCCGCGCTCGGCACGGCGATCGTGCTGCTCTATCTCGGTGCGGCTGCAGCGCCCGGCGGATCGGCCTGGCTCGCGGGCCACAAGGCCTATCCTTCGCATTTCGCCGGCTGGCGCGAGGCCACCGCGGCCGCGCGCGGATTGCTCGCGCGCGATGTCGACTCGCGCATGGTGCTCGTCGCGGACAACTTCATGCTCGCCGCCGAACTCGACTTCGCCTTCGACGGAGCGCGCCCGGTCTACACGCTCGACAGCCCACTCAACGCCAAGCACGGGCGTCGCTCCCAACTCTCCCTCTGGCAGCGCGACGAAAGCGCATTGCGCGCGCTGGCGGGGCGGCGTGCCCTCGTGGCGATCGACGAGACGGCGCTGCGCGAGCGCGAGCGTCAGCCCTGGCTCGAGGACTTGTGCCGGCGCCTGGGTCCGTTGCAGGTGCTGCAGCGGATCGAACTCGACGGAGGTCGCAAGCGCATCGCGTTCGCCACGGCGATCGTGCCGGCGCACGCCGGCGGTGCACCGTGCAGCGTGGTCGGCCAGCGCATGGCCGAAGAAGCACAGCGTCCGGCACAGGACTCGGCTGGCATGCGCTGACCGGCGCGTGCCGGCCCGAGCCAGCCCGAGCCAGCCCGAGCCAGCCCGTCGCCCATCGCGCCGACGCCGATGCGATCGCGCCGGCCGGGATGGTCTGCTCAACGTGCCGGTGGATGCCCGGCCAACGCGGCGGCAAGCTCGTCGCGGACCGCCGCGAGACGTCCGAGTTGGGTAGCGAGTGTCCGGCGCGATTCGGCGAGGGCGCCTGCAGCCGCCTTGAGATCGGCGTCCGAGGCGTCAGCGGCATGCTCGCGCAGCCACAGGCGGTGCTGCAGGAGGTCGTGCAAGGCCTGCTGGACCTGCGGCTCCGCCGCCAGCGTGGCGTGGGCGGACAGGGCGGTGGAGGGCCCAAGCCCGTTGACCAGGGCCGGGATCTCGCGCAGCCGCGCGCGGCAGTCCTGCAGGTCGCGCTCGAGCGCGTCGGCATCATCCAGGATCGCGCGCAAGGCGCGCGTGCGCCTGGACCAGCCGCGTTCGCGCCACCACACCGCAAGGGCGACTGGCGCCAGCACGAGCGCGACGAGAAAGACATAGGTCATGCCGGCAGTCTGCCGAATGCGGTCGGCGCCGGCAATTCGCGCGCGCCGGTGCGGTCGGACACCCGCTCGGGGCGGTGCCCGACGCTCGCCCGACGCGGCCCGCGGCGCACGCCCGCGGTTGACAGGGGGTGGGTCGGAACCTACCATCGCGCGCCCATGCCTGCCGCCTTGCCCGAACTGGTCGACCCGTGGCGCATGGTGCAGGCACGCCGGATGTTCACGGGGACTCTGCCGCTGTCGACGTTGCCGCGCCTGCGTGAGTCGCTGGCGCGTGGCGAGGGCGAAGTCGAGTACGAGGTGGCGTTCGGCACGGACGACTTCGGCACCGCATCGCTGACCCTCAAGGTCGATGCGCGGCTGCCGCTGGTATGTCAGCGTTCGCTCGACGTGTTCGAACTGCCGGTGGCGGTCCACCAGCGACTCGGCCTGATCGCCAGCGAGGCGGACGAGGCCGGTCTGCCGGAGGACTGCGAACCGCTGCTGGTGGTCGATTCACAGCTGCGGTTGAAGGATGTCATCGAGGACGAGCTCATCCTCGCGCTGCCGGTCGTCGCGCTGGCGCCGGGAGTGCCGCTCGAGGATGTCGTGCTCGGTGCGGCGGACGCGGCGGAGACCCGCGCCCAGGGTCCGTTCGCGGCGCTCGGCACATTGAAGGTTTCGCGTCACTGATCCGATCGGCCTGAAGTCGATCCGCCGCTCATGTTTTCATCACGCTTGCGCGCAAGCACGGTTTCATCTGGAGAGTAGTCATGGCAGTTGCCAAGAGTCGCAAATCCCCTTCCCGCCGCGGCATGCGCCGCGCCCACGATGCCCTCACGGCCAAGCAGCTGTCGACCGACCCGACCTCGGGCGAAGTCCACCTGCGCCACCACGTGACGAAGGACGGCTACTACCGCGGCAAGAAGGTCATCGAGACCAAGGGCGCCGTCCAGGACGAGGATTGACCCCGGTCCGCTGATCCTGCGCAGTGGCGTCCGCGGGCGTGGACGCCACCCCTGAACGCCCGGGAGAGACGACCCTGTTGTACTCACGCATCGCAGGCACCGGCAGCTATCTGCCGGAGAAGATCGTCACCAACCAGGATCTCGAGAAGCGCGTCGAGACCACCGACGAGTGGATCCGCACGCGCACCGGCATCCGCGAGCGGCGCATGGCCGCCGACGGTGAAACGACCGGTGACCTCGCCTTCCACGCGGCGACGCGTGCGCTCGAGGCCGCTGGCGCGACCGCGGCCGACATCGATCTCATCGTGCTCGGCACGACCACGCCCGACCTGATCTTCCCGTCCACGGCGTGCCTGCTGCAGCATCGCCTCGGCGCGAACGGCTGCGCGGCGTTCGACGTCAACGCGGCCTGCTCGGGCTTCCTCTATGCCCTCGGCGTCGCCGACACCTTCATTCGCAGCGGCCAGTCCAGGCGTGCGCTCGTGGTCGGCGCGGAAACGCTGACGCGCATGCTCGACTGGAACGATCGCGGCACCTGCGTGCTGTTCGGCGATGGCGCCGGTGCGGTCGTGCTCGAGGCAGCGGCCGAACCCGGCATCCTGACCACCAAGCTGCATGCCGACGGCGGCTACAAGCACCTTCTGTACAACCCGGTCGGTGTTTCCGCCGGTTTCCGCGACGACGAGCCGAACCACGGCGTGCGCGTCATGATGACCGGCAACGAAGTGTTCAAGGTGGCCGTGAAGACGCTCGACCGCATCGTCGGCGAGACACTCGAGGCGGCCGGCATGCATGAGTCCGAGGTCGACTGGCTCATCCCGCACCAGGCGAACCTGCGCATCATCGAGGCGACCGCCAAGCGCCTCAAGTTGCCGATGGAGCGCGTCATCGTCACCGTCGACCGCCACGGCAACACCTCGTCCGGCTCGGTCCCGCTCGCACTCGACGAGGCCGTGCGTTCGGGTCGCGTGCAGCGTGGCCAGACCGTGCTGCTGGAGGCCTTCGGCGGTGGCTTCACGTGGGCATCGGCGCTGCTGCGATACTGAGGGCGACCTCCATCGCGCGAAGGAACCTCCGATGGCGCAACGCCTGTTGATCGACTCGCGGCCCGTCTGGGTCAAGCAGTATCCCGAGCAGGCCCGCCGCGTGCTGCTGCGAGCGCTCGACCTTGTCGCGCGGACGCTCGGCGTGGAGGCCCTGCGACCGCCACCGCACCATGGCGGCGACATCGCCAAGAGCATCGAGAAGCGCCGCCTCGACGAACTGCGCATGCTCGACGTGCGCGTGCCCGAGGTGCTTGGCGAGGGACGCGCGATGCTCGTGCTGAGCGAGATCGGCAGCTCGCTTTCTTCGGCACTCAAGCGCGCCGCCGACGCGGCATCGGCCGAACGCCTGCTCGAGCTGGCGCGCGCCGCACTCGTCGACGTGCACCGCCGCGGCGGCTACATCGGCCAGCCCTTGCCGCGCAACATGACGGTTTCCGGGGACGACATCGGCTTCCTCGACTTCGAGGAAGACCCGCGCGAGGTGATGTCGCTGCACGACGCGCAGGTCCGCGACTGGATCGTGTTCGCGCACGGTGTCGCCGGCTATCGTCGTGATGGTGGTTCGGCATGGCTCGCGCGCGGTCTAGCCGACGTCGACCCGGACATCGCCGTCGGCGTGCGCGACGCGGCTTCGCACCTGCGCCGTCTCGAGTCCTGGTTGCGCCCATTCCTGACCCGCGACAGCCGCCTGCTGGCATCGCTGCAGGCGCTGACCGGCCTGCTCGCGACCACGCTCGGGCTTGCACTCGCGCTCGCCGTCGACCTGCTCCACGATGGCGAGATCGACCTGATCGGATTCGGCATCGCGCTCGGAGGTTTCTCTTGACCCAGTCCACGCTCGCTTTCGTCTTCCCCGGCCAGGGGTCGCAATCCGCCGGCATGCTGGCCGATCTCGCCGATCGTCATGCGCTCGTGCGCGAGACCTTCGCCGAGGCTTCGGCGGGGGCGGGCATCGACCTGTGGACGCTGTCGCAGTCCGGACCGGAGGAGATGCTCAACCGCACGGAGTACACGCAGCCGGCCCTGCTCGCCGCCGGCATCGCGGCGTGGCGCGTGTGGCAGGCCGAACGCGCGCCGCGCCCGGCCCTTCTCGCCGGACACAGCCTCGGCGAATACACCGCTCTGGTTGCCGCCGGCGCGCTCTCCCTCGGCGACGCCGCGCATCTCGTGCGCATCCGCGGCCAGGCCATGCAGGCCGCCGCGCCGGCGGGCGTCGGTGCGATGGCCGCCGTGCTCGGAGCGGACGATGAACTGGTCGAGCGGATTTGCACGGAAG
>JAFLDX010000189.1 GCA_017302215.1 Lysobacterales bacterium | reverse complement strand
CCGTCGCGTGGGCCGGGCCGCCTGCAGTCGCGCGTGCAGATGGTCGACGCGCTGGGCGGACGCCTGGAGGCGTGCGCGCAGGCGCTGCACGAGTCGCTCGCACTCGCGGCGCAGCCCGCGCAGCAGGTCGGAACGGTCCGGGACGAGCAGCTCGGCGGCGGCAGAAGGCGTCGGCGCGCGCAGATCGGCGACGAAATCGGCAATCGTGAAGTCGACTTCGTGACCGATCGCGGAAACGACGGGTACCGGGCTCGCGGCGATCGCGCGCGCGACTGCCTCGTCGTTGAACGCCCACAGGTCCTCGAGCGAACCGCCGCCGCGGGTCAGCAGGATGACGTCGTGCCGCTGCGCCTCGGCAAGGCGTGCGAGCGCGGCGACGATCGCCGCGGGCGCCTCGCCACCCTGCACCGGCACCGGCACGACGTCGACGGCGACGAGTGGAAAGCGCCGCGCGAGCACGCTGAGGACATCGCGGATCGCCGCGCCGGTCGCCGAGGTGACGATGGCGATGCGGCGTGGCAACGCGGGTACGCTGCGCTTGCGCGCGGCGTCGAACAGGCCCTCGGCGGCGAGGCGCTGCTTGAGGCGCTCGAACTCGCGGCGCAGGGCGCCTTCACCCGCCGGCTCCATGTGCTCGACGACGAGCTGGAACTCGCCACGCGCCTCGTACAGCCCGACCCGACCGCGCGCCAGCACCTGCATGCCGTCGACCGGCTTGAACGGCAGCCAGCCGCTGCGCGGCTTGAACATCGCGGCGCGCACCTGGGCCGTGCCGTCCTTGAGGGTGAAATAGAGATGCCCGGACGCCGGACGTGACACGTTCGACAGCTCGCCTTCGATCCAGACCAGCGCGAACGCGTCCTCGAGCAGGTCGCGAACGAGCCGGTTGAGCGTCGACGGCGTCAGGATCGTGCGCGGAGGCGCTTCCTCGTTCGGGTCTCGTGCCATGGGTCGTAGCCGGTCGGTCCGCGAGGGTCGTGCATCGTTCGGGCCTGCCAGTCTGCCCGGATTCCCGCGGCTTGGCGAATCGCCCACGGTCGTGCCGCGCATCGGCATCAGGAAAAGTGAACGAACGGAGCTAGTATCGTTGTACAGTGCGAGCGGGAAATAAGGATCGCGCGGCGGATGCGGGTCAGGGGCCTGCGGAGGAAATGCAGTGGCTGATGCGGCGTCGGGATCGACCGGGGCGAGTTCGCGTCCCCTCGAGATCCTGCTGATCGAGGACAACCCGGGCGACGTGCGCCTCGTCGTCGAGGCCTTGCGCCATGGACGCCTGCTGCACCGGCTCGTCGTCGCCGACAGTGGCGCGGCGGCGCTGTCGATGTTGCGCCGCGAAGGCCAGCACGCGCGCCAGGTCCTGCCGGACCTGATCCTGCTCGATCTCAACCTGCCCGGGCTGTCGGGTCACGAGCTGTTGCGCGAGTTCAAGGCCGATGCGCAGCTCGCCCGCATTCCGGTCATCGTGCTGACCGGATCGGTCGCACAGGAGGACATCGCGCGTGCGTACGCCTCGCATGCGAACTGCTACATCCGCAAGCCGGTCGACCTGGACCAGCTTCTCGCGGTGATGCAGACGGTCGGCAACTTCTGGCTTTCGGTGGTGAGCCTGCCGCGTGGCGATGTCGAGCGGCTCGATTCCTGGCGGCTCCTGCTCGTCGAGGACAACCTCGGTGACGCGTGCCTCGTGCAGGACGCGCTGGCGCATCGCGCATTCGAGATCGTGCACGTCGAAACGCTGGTCGATGCGATCGATTGCCTGCGCAAGGGCAGCTTCACGATCGCCCTGGTCGATCCGGGCCTGCCCGACTCGGGGGGGCTCGACACGATCAATGCCGTGCTGAGGGTCGCTCCGCTGATGCCGGTCGTGGTGTTGAGCGGCCACGATGACGAGGCGCTCGCGCTGCGCGCGATCCAGCTCGGCGCGCAGGACTACGTCGTCAAGGGCAGTGCCGATGGCGCTACGCTCGCGCGCACGCTGCGCTATGCGGTCGAGCGCAAGCTCGTGCAGGAGCGTCTCGACTACCTGGCCACGCACGACGGCGTAAGCGGCCTGCCGAATCGCCAGGTCTTCCTCGACGATCTTGCCCTGGCAATCGAGCAGTGCCGCGGGCGCGGCAACGATGCGGCGGTGATGATGGTCGCGTTGTCGGGTCTTTCGCGCGTGAACCAGCTGCACGGCCACGACGTCGGCGACCTCGCGATCGCCGACGCGGTCGCGCGCATCCGTTCGGTGGTCCCGGCCGGCGCACGCATCGCCTGCACGGGCAGCGCCGAGTTCTCGATCCTGCTCACCGACACGCAGGCGATCATGGACACGCCCCATCTTGCCGAGCAGATCATCGAGCAGGTGCATCTGCCGGGCCGGGTCGGTGAGGTCACGTTCTATCTCGGCGCGAATGTCGGCATGAGCCTGTTCTCGATTGATGCCGATACGCCGAACGCGCTGCTGAAATGCGCCGAGACCGCGCTCTACCAGGCCAAGAGCGTCGGTGCGAACTCATTCCGCTTCTATTCGGCGCCGATGAACACGGCGGCCCTCGAGCGCCTGGCCATCGAGCATGACCTGCGATCGGCCCTGCGTGAGGGGCAGTTCGAGTTGCACTACCAGCCGGTGTTCTCGGTCGAAGGCGGGGTTGCGGTCGGAGCGGAGGCCCTGCTGCGCTGGCGCCATCCCGCGCGCGGGCTGCTCGCACCGGAACACTTCCTCGATGTCGCCGAGCAGGGCGGCTTGATCCTGCCGATCGGTGCCTGGGTTCTCGATGAGGCGTGCCGGACCGCGGCGGCCTGGCCGATCGTCGGGACGCGGCGCCTCCAGCTCGCCGTGAACGTGTCCGCACAGCAGCTTCTTGCCGGCGATTTCGATGCACTGGTCGACGGCGCCCTGTCGCGCAGCGGGCTCGATCCGGCGGCGCTCGTGATCGAGCTGACCGAGAGCATGATGCAGGATGAAACGGCGCGTGAATCGCTGCGCCGGTTGCGCGAGCGCGGCGTCAGCGTGGCGATCGACGATTTCGGCACGGGCTTCAGCTCGCTGGCCTACCTGCGCCGGTTCCCGGTCGACGTGCTCAAGATCGATCGCACCTTCATGGCCGGCGTGGCCGAGGACGAGCGTGACGCGGCGATCGTGCGCACGATCATCGCGATGGCACGCAATCTCGGCCTGGCGGTCGTCGCCGAGGGTGTCGAGACGAAAGCCCAGTTCGCGTTCCTGCGCGATCTCGGCTGCGACAAGGCGCAAGGCTTCCTGCTCGGCAGGCCCGTGGAGAACCGCCTGTTCGCCGAATCGATCCGGGTCGGCTGGCGGATCGCTGCGACCGACCGGTAGCGGCAATGGACCAGCGCCGTCCGGTCGATCCGGTCTACCTCGCCTGCACGCTGCTGCTCGCGCTCACCGCGGTCGCCTTCTTCGCCGTGCGGCCTTTCGTCGATGGCGGCCGCCTGAGCATGCGCCCGCTCAGTGCCGTGCTGGCCCTTCTGGTGGCGCTGGGCCTGTTGTTTCGCGTGCGCCCCGGAATGCGTGCGGCGGTGATCACGATCGGTGCCGTGGTGACCGCCCTGTGCGGCATGCAGCTGGCGCGGTTCATCATCGCCGGCAGCATCGTGGATGCCGCGGAGGGCTCGATACCGATCTCGCAGAGCTTCGCCGCCGGCCTGTTCTGCATCGGCGGTGCCCTGGTCATCGATGGCGTGCTGCCACCGCACTGGGGGCGCCATCTCGTATTCGGCCTGCTTGGTGCGATTGCGGCGGGCGTCGGGTTGCTCGGCCTGTTCGTGTTCGGCGGCGTTTTCGTCGACGCGGCCCCGGGCCAGGGATTCGGCATGCGCCTGCCGAGTGCGCTGGTGCTGTTGTGGGGAGGTACGGCGTTGATGGCCGGGGCGCGCCTGCGCGCCGGACCTGTCGCCGACATCGTGACGGGTTCCCGCGAACCTGCCCAACTGCGCGATCGCACCGGTCTCGCCGCCGGTCTGGCCATGCTGCTGCTCACGCTCGGCGCCACCGCGCTGGCATGGCGCGAGGTGCGCAACCAACTCGAGGCACGGGCGATGGCGGATGCCGTCGCGGGTCTCGAGCGATTCGAGGCCATCCTCGCCGCAGGCGCGCTCGACGCGGTCGGCCTGCTCGATGGCCTGCGTGGCCTGTTCGCCGCCTCGCACGCCGTCGACGCCGAAGAATGGAAGAGCTACCTCGACAGCATCCACTTGCGCGAGCGCTTCGTCGGTGTCATCGCTGTCGCCTACGTGCGCGAGGCCGCATACGACGCGACGGATCCGGCGCCTCCCGTCGGGGGCGGCGCTGCGCGTCCCGGGGACCGGTTTCCGATCGTCCATGTCGCACCGGGCGGCCCGCTGACCTCAAGCCTGATCGGCATGGACGTCGGCGCCGATCCCGGCTATCGCGCGACCCTGCTCGCCGCCCGTGCACGCGGGCAGGGCACGCTGTCGCAGCCGATCGCCTTCGCGCGCTACGCCGATCCGAACGCGCGCAGGGGTTTCGCCGTGGTCATGCCGGTGCCCGGTGGCGGTGGTCCGGCCGGGTTCGTCTACGCCGCGGTCGATGCGCGTGCGGTGGTCGAACACGCGCTGCGCGATGCCGGCATCGATTCGTTCGATGTCGCCGTGTTCGATCGCGAAGACGACGCCGAGCCGCTGTTCGCCGCTGCCGGATTCGACGCGAAGCGACCTTCGTCGATCACCTCGATCGATGTCGGCGGTCGACAATGGGAGGTGCGCGCGCAGCGTCGTGCGGCTGCCGCTGCCGAGACGTCGAGGGTGCCGAACCTGGTCCTGCTCGGGGGTTCGATCGGTGCGCTCCTGCTGTTCGCCCTGACCTGGGTTCTGGCCGGGCATCGTGCGCGGGCGATGCATCTCGCTGCATCGATGACGGCCGAGCTGCGCCGCAGCCAGCGCGCGCAGCTCGCGATCACCGACACCGCCAACGCCGGCATCGTCACGGCCGACGGCGACGGTACGATCCTCTACATGAACCCGGCCGCGGCGGCGAGTTTCGCGATCGATGCGTCCGCGGCGGTCGGTCGACCGCTGTCGATCCTGATTCCGGCACGCCACCGGCGTGCGCACCTCGCCGCCATCGCTCGCGCGCGCGAGGCGGGGCCGGCCGGCATCGCCGCCCAGCCGGTTGAACTGCTCGCCGTGCGCGGCGATGGCACCGAGTTCCCGATCGAGCTGCTGCTTTCGGTGTGGGAGAACGACGGGCAGCTCTACTTCACGGCGTTCGTGCGCGACATCACCGAGCGTCGCCGGCAGCAGTCGATGCTCGAGCAGAAGACGCGCGAGCTCGAACGCTCCAACGCGGATCTCGAGCAGTTCGCCTACGTCGCCTCGCACGACCTGCAGGAACCGTTGCGCATGGTGGCGAGCTACGTCCAGCTGCTGGCGAGACGCTATCGCGGGCGTCTGGATGCCGATGCCGACGAGTTCATCGGGTTCGCCGTCGATGGCGCCACGCGCATGCAGCAGCTGATCCAGGACCTGCTCGCGTACGCGCGTCTCGGACGCGCGGGCCGCGAGTCGATCGCGACCCATCTCGGCCGATGCGCATGGATCGCGGTGAGCCAGCTGCAGGAGTCGATCGTCGAGAGCGACGCGAGCGTGCACGTCGATGCCGACTGCGAGGTCATGGCGGTCCCGAGCCTGATGACCCAGCTGTTCCAGAACCTCATCGCCAATGCGCTGAAGTTCCGCGACCGCGATCCGCCGCGTATCGACATCGACGCCGTTCGTGAAGGGCCGATGTGGCACGTTCGTGTGCGCGACAACGGCATCGGCATCGATCCGCAGCACCGCGAGCGCGTGTTCGCGATCTTCCAGCGCCTGCACACGCGTCGCGAGTACCCCGGCACCGGCATCGGCCTGGCGATCTGCCGCAGGATCGTCGAGGGTCTGGGCGGACGCATCTGGGTGGATTCCGCTACCGGCCACGGCTGCATCTTCCATTTCACCGTACCCGCCATCGAGGAAGTCGAATGAAGAAGGACGGAATGGCCGCCGCGCGCGTCGTCGAGATCCTGCTCGTGGAGGACAACGAGGGCGACGTCCGATTGACCCGCGAGGCGCTCAAGGAGGGGCGCATCCGCAACCGCCTCAGTGTCGTGCCCGATGGAGAGCAGGCGCTGGCTTTCCTGCGCCGCGAGGGCGTCCATGCCGAGGCGCCGCGCCCGGACCTGATCCTGCTCGACCTCAACCTGCCGCGCCTCGACGGGCGCGAGGTGCTGGCATCGATCAAGAACGATCCCGTGCTGAAGTCGATTCCGGTCGTCGTGCTGACCAGCTCGCGCACCGAGCAGGATTTGCTGCGCGCCTACGACCTGCACGCCAACTGTTTCATCACCAAACCGGTCGAGTTCGATCAGTTCATCGAGGTCGTGCGCAGCATCGAGGACTTCTGGCTGACCATCGTCGTGCTGCCGCCGCGCGACTGAGCCGCGTGCGCGGACGGCAGCGCGGCGTCAGTCGCCGCGCGCCGCGTCTTCATG
>JAFLDX010000188.1 GCA_017302215.1 Lysobacterales bacterium | reverse complement strand
CGTGCAGTCGACGATGCCGGTCGCGCCGCCGTGCTCGCCGCACTGGTCGAATGGCATGCACGCGGCGCCGGCGGACCGCGCCGGTCCGGCCACACGCCGGCCGCGAATCGGCGCACGTCGGCGCGCGATCCGCTCGCGCGGCTCGCCGGCCTGCTCGCCGATGGCGCCTTCGATGCGCGCGCGGCGAAGGCGCTCGACGTCGCGCTGGCCCGCGCGGACGCACCGCTGCGCGGCGAACTGCGCACGCTCGCCGCATTCGCGGTCGTCATGCTGACCGATCTGCGCGGGCCCCGGCCGCGCGCGTTGGCGCAGGCGCTCGCTGCCTGGCTCGAAGCCTGGGACCCAGTCCGCGGGAGCGGCTGACCCACCCTGCGGCTGTCGAAAGCCGGCCGCGATGCCGTGGCCGTACCACGTCAGGAGCATCACGCCTGGGGGCGTTTCCTGCAGAACTCCTGAAGGTACGATGCGAGAAACACCACGCCTGAAGGCGTTTCCTGCAGACCCCGCGTCCCTCCATCGGCTTGCCCCCTCCATTGCCCTGTAGGAGACGGCTTCAGCCGTGATGCGCTTCGATTCCGAAATCCCGGGATCGCGACTGAAGTCGCTCCCACAATCGCTTCGCAACCTCGAACCCGATCTGTGGGTGCGGCTGACCCGCCCTGCGGCTGTTGAAAGCCAGCCGCGATCTCTCCCACCCTCGCGCGAAATCCACTCGAAGCATCGCGACTGAAGTCGCTCCCACAATCGCTTCGCAACCTCGAACCCGATCTGTGGGTGCGGCTGACCCGCCCTGCGGCTGTTGAACGCCAGCCGCGATCTCTCCCACCCTCGCGCCGAAACCCACTCGAAGCATCGCGACTGAAGTCGCTCCCACAATCCCTTCGCAACCTCGAACCCAGTCTGTGGAAGCGGCTGACCCGCCCTGCGGCTGTTGAAAGCCAGCCGCGATCTCTCCCACCCTCGCGCGAAATCCACTCGAAGCATCGCGACTGAAGTCGCTCCCACAATCCCTTCGCAACCTCGAACCCGATCTGTGGAAGCGGCTGACCCGCCCTGCGGCTGTTGAAAGCCGGCCGCGATGACGTCTGCGTCCGGACCGGGCTAGGGACCCTGCTGCAGCACGGCGCGGATGCGCCGGTGCTGGCCGCCCTTGCGCACGTCGACGACGACGTCGCGATCCGCGATGAAACCGTCATCGTCCGTCGCGGCAGGCGCAGGCACGGGTCGCCCGGGCGTCACGACGAGCTCGACGCCGTCGCCGCCGAACGCGCCGACCATGGCATCGTCGCCTTCGAGTGCGGGCGCCTGCCGTGTCATGCGGTACTCGACGCCATCGAGCGACAGCGCGAACACGCCGTCCTCGACGCCGCAGCGGTCGGAAAAGAACGCCACCCCGCGGCGCACGGCGAGGTTGCGCAGGCAGACGTCGCGCGCCGCGTCGTCATCGCGATGCGCCTGCGCGCATGCGGCGCGGTCGATGCCACGCTGGCGCACGTTGTTCGGTGCGATGAGGCGTGCGGCGAGGCAATCGCCGAGCGTGCGCAACTCGGTCGGCTGCAGGGCTTCTTCGGCGTCGCGCGCCGCCGCCTTGCCGCCGTTGGCAAGGACCGTCGCGAACAGCACGGCAAGTCCGATCGATCGATGCATCGAGGCGCGCTCCGTCCGCGGCGATCCGCGCAGCCATTGTGCCGCGGCCGCAGCGCGACCGGGAGGCCACTCGCGGTGCTCAGATGCGCGCACGCTCGAGCGGGCGCCCGCGGTGCATGAGCGTCCACTCGGCGTGCTCGACCAGCGCGGCCTCGCCGAGGGCGCGCAGGACCCTGCGCTTGTGCTGCGGCGTGTCGGCGCGGTCGAGCGCCCGGCGCGCCTGCGCGAAGATGCGCTGCATGTAGCGGTACTGCTTGATCAGTTCCTTGTCGGCCTTGCGGTAGGCGTAGGCCTCGCGCACCGCGGCGATGATCGAGAACGCGCCCATGGCCGCGACGAGCACGGTCTTCCATTCCTTCGGCAGGACGAGAACGGTGAGTGCCAGCACGACGCAGATGCCGATGCCGACCCACAGGCTGGCCGCGCCGAGTCCTTCCGTCAGTCGGTGCCGGCGCGCGCGCTCGATGCTGCGCCGTGCGTAGTAGCCGAGCTGTCCGCCGCCGCGATCGTGGCCGACCCAGTCCTCGATCGCGCGCTCGAGATCGACGCGCGGCGCCGGCTGCGTCGCGGCCTCGACCGCCGCCGAGCGCATGACGTTGCGGATCCAGTCGAGCTCCACGTCCTGCTTCTGCAGGAAGTCGTCGTGGGCGAACTCGGCGTCGCCGCTGACCGCGAGGCCGGCGCGGCGCCAGTAGGCCTGCACGCGCAGGCCCTCGGCGAGCGCGCGGTAATCGAGATACTTGCGGTGCCAGGCGTGCCGTCGTGCGAGTGCGTCGATGCCGACGCCGATCGCGAACAGGGCGAGGAACGCGAAGATCATCGAATCCTGGGCGAGCTGGTCGTAGACGATGAAGGCGATGCCCATGCAGGCCGCCAGCGTGTACAGCAGACGCATCGCGAGCAGCACGCGTCGCTGGTAATGCAGGGCGAGCCAGTCGGCCGCGGCGAAGCGGCGTTCGATCGGCGAGTCCGTGCAGGTGGCGGCCACTCCGTGCGCCACGCCGCGCGCGCTCGTCGCGATCGCTGCGTCGTGACGCACGACGTCGGCGTTCCAGTCGGCGAGCCGAGCGAGCGTGCGATGCAGTTCATCCGGTATCGACTCAAGCCCGGCCGTCACCGTGTCACCGCTGCGCCAGTACACCTGCAGCGGCCGCAGCGGCGTGGCCGGGGCGCCGTCGGGCTGGTCGCGCGAGCAGACGACATGCAGGGCGACCCGTTCGCTGCCGACACCGAACGGGTTCAGCGCGACCTGGTCGCGACGGCGCTCCAGCGACGCCGGCTTGATGCCGTCGAGGTGGTAAGCGACGACATCGGCCGTACCGCCGGTGCGGCCGTTGCTGCGGCCGTCCCACAACGCCAGCAGCACGTGGCAATGGCTGGCGATGTAGACGCCGGCCTGCGCGTACTGGCGCACGCGCGTCGGCGGATCGTCCGCAACGCCGGCATCGAGCGCATCGAGCACCGGCATCTCGATCAGCGTGGCGCGCGCGCAAAGCGCCTCGAACGTGGCGCGCTCCACACCGTCGGCGAAATCGCGGGCGTACTCGGCCCGCGCCATCGGCAACACCGCCACGACGCGCGCGCCGAGAGCGAACGCCTCCTCGGCGACCAGCTGGTCTCCCCCCGCCGCAAGCGCCGACAGCACGGTCAGTTCGAGCGCCGGGCACTGCGCGCGCAGCGCGAGCACGAACTCGCGCACCGCCTCGCGCAGCAACGGTATCTCTTCGGCCACGAGATTGCGGTGGCTCGTGACGCCGATGAGGAGCGGTTCGGCACTCGCCATCCTTGCTTCCATGCGCATCAGCTGTGCGCGAATTGCCAGATCAAGTTTGCCGCCATGAGCGCCCATGTGGCCGCAAGAAGGCCGGTGAGGATCTTCTGGACAACCGTCAGACTCCCGACGTTGGTCAAACCACCATTCTTGATCTGTGGATCATGGTGGACGATGTGGCTTGCGTCCGCTTTCGTGAACTTGACCCCGATGGCGTACTTGTAGAGGAAGAATCTCTTGTTGAACGCGATTACGGAAACCGTGTCATCAAGGCCGGCTTTCTTGCTTACCTTGATATCCGCGAACTGCGTTTGCTTGCTTTGGGCTCCGCATTCCTCGCCGTCTTCGTATATCCAGATCGCATCCCTTGCATCATCGGGGAGTTCCGCTTTCCATCTCTGCGAGTCCCATTCAACCGATCGGGTCTTCAGCACGAACCGAATCTCGAACCTGCTGCTGAATCGTCTCAAGTTGATGGTTCCGGAACCGTCTTCCAGAACCTCGTTCTTCGGATCAATCTCTGCGTCCTTGTACTTGAACTGCACTGCGCCCGCTTGACCGGGATCAGTGGACCCTGGCGTGGCGCTCACTTCGACATGGATTGTCGCAACCTTGACCACCGTGACCTCCTTTCGCGTTCTGTCGCGACTGCGCGGGAATACAACTGATGCGTTTCTCTAGTTCCTTGCTTCTGGAATGTAGCGGCCATCCTTGAATCCGATTGCACGGAGCCGCGCGATGCCGGCTTTGGCTTCTTCGTCATGCCCTGACGCTTGCAGACACAAGACTCGATCGGCGAGCGCGTATGGATCGCCACGGGCTGCATCCGTCTTGAGCAGATCTGCTGCATCAAGCCAGGCATCGACACTCTCCGAGATACGTCCCAACGCTCGATACTGGGCGGCTGTGACCATCAGCGCGCGCGCCTTGATGGGTCGCGATGTGCTGAGCAGCAACTTGACGTCTGCGAGTGAAGCTGCGGTCTGGACCACTCCTTCCGCCAAGCGCAGTGCTTCGAGGTGTTCACCCCGCGAAGCACGCAGGCGGGCATCAAGCAACGTAGCGCGTGCACGAAGAAGCTGCCATCGGCCGACACTCTGATCGCGTTGAACGAGCTCGCCAGCCAGAGCACCCGCACGGATCGCCGCGGATTCCTTTTGCTCGCCGGGCGGCAGTTGTTCGGCCAGCGCGATCTGAGCTTCGGCTGCTGATTCCGCCCATTGGACGTTGTCGCGGTCGATGCTCACAAGGTCATCTGCAAGCTCGACCGCTCGCTGAAACTTGGCCTCGGACAAAGCGGTGTCGCCTTGTGCTGCCAGTATGCGCGCGAGTGTCCGCTCCGCCGTCGCGAGCGCTTCACGCAGGACGTTGGGTTTCGAGGACTGGACCAGCGCGCGCTCGTAGAGCGCGATCTCTGCTCGACGTTGCTCCGCAGCAGCGGCAACTTCTCCATGGCTGAACGAGGCATCTGCCAGCCACGCATGAGCCTGACCGAGCCGCGCAATCCGATTGATGTCGCCAGGTGCGCGCGCCACGGACGACTTGGCGGCGACCCGTTCGGCATCGAACAAGCTGATCGCTTCGGCTACGCGTCCCTGAGCCAACAACAACGTGCCGAGGTTGCTGTTCGCGTAGCCCACTTCGGCCTGCCAGGCCTCGTTGGCCGGATCGATCGCGACGAGGCGTTCGGCGAGCGTCTTGTACTGCTGGAACTGCGGTTCGGCGCTGGCGTGGTCGCCGCGCTGATAGGCGATGTAGCCGACCCAGTAGACGCTCTGCGCGTGGTCGAAGATGCGCTGGCCGTTGTCCGGTTCGCGGGCGAGCAGTTCGGCGGTCGTGGCGGCGGCCTGGCGGAACACGCCGAGGGCGTCGTCGAGCTGGCCGCGCAGGTTGTAGACCTCGCCGATCTGCTGCAGCGCGCGCGCACGGCGGGCGAGCGCATCGGCGTCGAGCGAGGCGGGGTCCTGCGCGGCGTAATAGGCGAGTGCTTCCTTGCCGACCGCATCGAGCGTGGCGAGCTTGCCGTCCGGTTCGAGTTTGCGGCGCAGGTCACCGAGCATGAACTCGACGAGGCCTTCGGCGTGGCGGCGTTGCGCATCGGCGTCGCGCCGCGAGGTGATCGTCACGATCGCGAACGTCGCGAACAGCACGGCGGCGAGCATCGAGGCCACCGTCACGAGCAGCATCACGCGATGGCGTCGCTGCTGCTCGCGACGGATGAACTTGTCGAAGCCGAGGCCGAGGATGCCGGCCACGAGTTTCAGTCGCGCATTGCTGCGGCCGTCGCCGTGCGGGCGCACGTCGGCGCCGATCGGTTCGCTTCCGCGCCGTCCGTCGGCTCGCGCGGAAGCGGCCAGCGCGGGCGGAAAGCACTCGAGGTCGGCGGATCCGGGCTCGCCGTCGACGATCAGGCAATGGATGCGTTCACCGCGACCGAGTGCACGGAACGCCGCGACTTCGGCATCGACCCAGCGCGACCTGGCCGCGGCCGGCGAGCAGACGACGACGAGGCACCACGACTGGCGCAGCGCCTCCTCGATCGTGTAGCCGAGATCGGCCGAGGTCGGCAGCTCGTCGCGATCGCGGAACAGCGGGCGCAAGCGTGTCGGCACCGTGCCGGCCGCGATCGGCAGGCCGACCAGCGGGCCGGGAATCCGGTACGACTCGAGCGCGCGATGCAGCCATGCCGCCCATGCCGCATCGGCATGGCTGTAGCTGATGAATGCCCAGTAGCGGAAACCCTGTGCGGGTTGCCCGTCCGTCATCCGCGTGTCCCCGCGCCGCCGCGCCCCGTTCCCTGTGCGCCTAGCCTAGCACCTGAATGTGATCCAGTTCACATTTTGCAGCGCGCCGGGGCGAGTCGGCATGGCTGCGCGCCAACCCGTGCGACGGTCGTGCATCGGATGCGTGAAAACGCCGTCGGGATGCCCTCGCCGCGCCGGCTCCGGCCACGACCCGGCGCCATCGGGTTTCCTCATCGCGCCGCCATCGGGCCGCCGACGCGCGCGAGTGCCCAGGCATCGACGCGCTGCACGCCGGCGCGCTTGAGCACGCGCGCGCATTCGGCCAGCGTCGAGCCGGTCGTCATGACGTCGTCGACC
>JAFLDX010000187.1 GCA_017302215.1 Lysobacterales bacterium | reverse complement strand
CCTGGAAGATCGCGCCGGCGCTGGCCGCCGGCAACGCCGTCGTCGCCAAGCCGTCCGAAGTGACGCCGTGCACGGCCGCGCGCCTCGGCGAACTGTGCGCCGCGGCCGGTTTCCCGCCCGGCGTGCTCAACATCGTGCACGGCACGGGCGCCGACGTCGGCGCGCCGCTCGTCGCGCACGACGGCATCAAGGCGATTTCGTTCACCGGCAGCACGCGCACCGGCGCCGCGATCGCCGCCGCGGCCGCACCGAAGTTCCGCAAGCTGTCGCTCGAGATGGGCGGCAAGAACCCGGCGATCGTGTTCGATGATTTCGATTTCGACGACGCCCACCTCGGCGAGATCGTGCGCTCGGGCTTCGCCAACCAGGGCGAGATCTGCCTGTGCGGCTCGCGCCTGCTCGTGCAGCGCGCGATCCTCGCGCGCTTCCGCGAACGCTATCTCGAGCGCGTACGTGCGCTGCGCGTCGGCGATCCGCGCGATGCGGCGAGCGACCTCGGCGCGCTCGTCTCGAAGGCACACTTCGACAAGGTGGTCGGCGCGATCGAACGGGCCAGGAAGGAAGGCGGGTCGATCGCGTGCGGCGGCCGCGTGGTCCGCCTGCCGGGACGCTGTGACGGGGGTTGGTTCGTCGAGCCGACCGTGATCGAGGGACTTCCCTCCGACTGCGCGACGAACCAGGACGAGATCTTCGGGCCGGTCGTGAGCCTCATCCCGTTCGACGACGAGGCGGAGGCGCTCGCGATCGCCAACGGCACGGCCTACGGCCTCGCGGCCTCGCTGTGGACGCGCGACCTCGGCCGCGTGCAGCGCATGGCGGCCGGCCTCGAGTTCGGCATCGTCTGGGTCAACGGCTGGATGCAGCGCGACCTGCGCACGCCGTTCGGCGGCGTCAAGCATTCCGGCATCGGTCGCGAAGGCGGCGTCGATGCGCTGCGCTTCTTCACCGAAACGAAGAACGTCTGCATCGCCCCTGCATGAAGCGGCCGCTGATCTGGGCGCTCTCCACCGCTCTCCTCGGCGCATGCCAGACCGCAGTGCGCCATGCGCCGGATCATGTCGCCGACGCCGCGAGCGCAGCCGCCTTGCGCCGTCCCGATGCGCTTGCGCGCTACCTCGAGGCGGCTGCAGCGACGAATGCGGCGAGCCACGGCGAGTGGCCGCAGCGCGCGCAGCGACTCGCGTTCGCCGAGGCGGCCCTCGGCCTGTACAACGAAGCGGTTCGCCATTTCCCGTTGACCGAGCGCGCCGATGCGCCGCCCGACCTGCCGACGTCGGCGTCGCACCGGACCGAGCCGGCAGCCGATGTCGTCGCCCGGCTCGCCGAGACGCGCCGCCTCGTGCTCGTCAACGAGGCGCACCACGACGTCGCGACGCGGCGCCTGACCCTCAGCCTGCTGCCGCGCCTGCGCGCGCTCGGATTCAGCCATTTCGCGGTCGAGTCGCTCGATCCGGGCGATACGGGTCTGCAGCGCCGCGGCCATGCCCTGGAATCGAGCGGCTTCTACGTCGACGAGGCGGTGTTCGGCGAAATCATCCGCGAAGCACTGCGTCTCGGCTTCGTACCGGTCGCGTACGAGCATCGCGGCGCCGACCGTTCGATGGCCGCCCGCGAGCGCGGCCAGGCCGAAGCACTGGCACGCGTGCTCGCGAGCGATCCGGCCGCCCGCGTGTTCGTGCATGCCGGCTATGCGCACATCGACAAGGGACCCGGTCGGCTCGGCAACGCCGAACCGATGGCCGCGGTGCTCGCCGCCTTGACCGGCATCACGCCGCTCTCGATCGACCAGACCGTGCTGCGCTCGTCCGGTGCCGGTCGCGAAAGCGCGCTCGCCACCGCCCTGATCGATGCGTTCTCCCCGATCGAGCCGGTCGCGCTGGTCGCGCTGGTCGCGCGCAACGGCGACCAGGCGTGGAGCGCGCGGGCGCAATGGCACGACGTCAGCGTGCTGCTGCCGCGCCCCGGGCTCGACGAGGGCCGGCCGACGTGGCTCGACCTCGACGGCGCGCGCCAGGCATGGCCGATCGATGCCGGCCTCTGTGCCGGAATCATTCCATGCAGCGTCAGCGCGCATCGCGCCGGCGAGCCCGACGCCGCCGTGGTCGCCGACCGCTATGCGTTCATGGAGCCCGCGGCGCGCTCGATGCTGTACCTGCGTCCTGGCCGCTATCGCCTCGTCGCGCGGGACGCCGCCGGCGTGGCGCTCGCGGCGCCGCGTTCGATCGAAGTGCGCCGAACGCGCGATATCGGCATCGACCGCGATGCGGGCCGCGCATTACCATCGCCGGCGTCGACTCCGTTCCCGAGGCGCGATCCGTGATGAACTCCCGTATCGTCCTGCCGGCCATCCTGCTCGCCGCAGGCCTTGCCGCGCTGCCCGTCGCCCGCGCGCAGGGCGACATCGTCATGCCCAAGGGTGCCGCGATCACGCAGCAGCGCGAGGCGGTGATGAAGTCCGAACGCATCATGGCCGAAGCGCAACGCCGTCCCGGCCTGCTCGCCCAGTACCTGCACATGCGCGATGCCTATGCCGCCGATACGGGCTGGCCCTTCCGCGTGATCTTCAACCAGTACCTCAGCTGGTACCAGACCTGGGTCGGCGACTACCTCGGCGCGCGCAACCAGTTCTCGATCGCGCATGCCGCGGCCGCCGACGACGCCCCGTCGCCGCTGCAGGGCGAGACCTATCGGGCCGAACCGGCGTCCAGGGCCATCCTCGATCTCGCCAAAGGCCGCAAGGCGGTGTTCTTCAACGAGAATCACAGCTACCCGCTGACCCGCACGCTGACCGTCGAACTGCTGTCCGCGCTGCGCGCGGAAGGATTCGACACGTTTGCCGCGGAAACCCTCTACGACACCGACGTCGATGGCCCGCTCGCCGGGCGCGGCTATCCGGTCAGCGACACCGGGTTCTACACCGAGGAGCCGCTCTATGCCGAAATGGTGCGCAGCGCGCTCAAGCTCGGCTACCGCGTGGTCGCCTACGAGGCATTGTCGGATGCCACCGGCGACGCACGCGAGGCCGAGCAGGCGCGCAACCTCGAGCGCGCCGTGTTCAAGGCGCATCCCGATGCGCGCCTCGTGCTCAACGCCGGTTACGCGCACATCCAGGAATCGGGCAAGTACCTCGGCGGCATGGCCATGGCCCAGCATTTCCGCCGCATCACCGGCATCGACCCGCTGACCGTCGAGCAGACCATGCTCGTCCCGCACGACAAGCCGTCGAGCGATCATCCGTATCGCCGCGACATCGTGCGCGCGCTCAAGCCGGCGCAGCCGATCGCGTTCCGCGACGCCAAGGGCAAGCCGTGGTCGCTCAAGCACGATGCCTATGATGTCAGCGTCGTGTTTCCCGACGAGGTGATCCAGCGCGGACGGCCGGACTGGGCCACGCTCGGCGGACTGCGCGTGCCGTACCAGGTCAGCGGTGCGCTCTGCGACGCCAGCTATCCCTGCCTCGTCGAGGCGCGTTACGAAGGCGAAGGCGACGATGCGATCCCGGCCGATCGCGTCGTCATCGAATGGAAGGGTCGAAACGCCCAGGCCGGCGAAGTCGTGCGGGAGAGCAGCGACGCGATCCCGCTTGCAGATCTCTACCTGCGTCCGGGCCGCTACCGCGTGATGGCGCGCGACATCAGCAACCAGAAACGCCAGCGCCACACGATCACCGTGCGCGCGGCCGGAGGCGATCCGTGAGCGACGTGATCCACGCCGGCGGCGCACCGGCGCCGGTCGGCGCCTATCCCCACGCGCGCCGCGTCGGCAACCTGCTGTTCCTGTCCGGCGTCGGGCCACGCATGCCGGGCGGCAACGGCATTCCGGGCAATGCCTACGATGCCGATGGCCGGCTCGTCGGTTACGACATCGAGGCGCAGTGCCGGCAGGTTTTCGCGAACGTGCGCAGCGTGCTCGAAGCGAGCGGAGCACGCTGGCAGGACCTCGTCGACGTGACCGTGTTCCTGACCGACATGCAGCGCGATTTCGCCGCCTACAACCGCGTCTACGCCGAACACTTCACCGACGCGCAGCCGTGCCGCACCACGCTCGGCATCACCGCCCTGCCGACGCCGATCGCGATCGAGCTCAAGTGCATCGCGGTGCTGCCCGACGGCGCCTGATGGCCGAATCGCTGTACCGTCGCGTGCTCGGCGCGCGCTTCGACACCCTCGATCCGGCCGTGCAGCACCTGCACTCGCGCGGCGGCCACTGGCATTGCCCCGGGCGCTGCACGGTAGAACCGGCGCCCGGCCGCATCGGCCGCATGCTCGCGGGCGCGCTCGGACTGCCTCGAGCAGCAGTCGATGCGGAGTTCCGTTTCGAGCTCTGCGTGGATGCGGAGGGCGAGACCTGGATACGGCATTTCCCGCATCGCGCGATGCGCTCGCGCCAGTTCGCGGAGGGGCCGGGCCTGCTTGGCGAGTGCCTCGGGCCGGCCCGATTTGCCTTCCGCCCCGAAGCCGATGGCGGCGCGCTGAACCTGAACCTGGTCGATCTGCGCGTCTTCGGCCTGCCCTGGCCACGACGCCTGTTTCCGCGGGTCCACGCGCGCGAACGCGGGGAAGGCGCGCGCTTCCATTTCGACATCGACGTCCACCTCGGACCGCTCGGTCGCCTGGTCGCCTACCGCGGCCATCTCGACCTCGACCGCATCGAGGTGATCGCATGATCGTGGTCTTCGACGCGCAGTGCCTGCTGTGCTGCCACTCGGTGCAGTTCCTGCTGCGCCATGACCGTCATGCGCGCCTGCGCTATGCCTCGGCGCAGGACGCGGCCGGACGGCGTCGACTCGAAGCGGCCGGCATCGATGCGCTCGCGCCCGACACGTTCCTGTTCGTCACCGATCGCCGCACGTATACGCAGAGCCGCGCATTGATAGAGGTGCTGCATGCCCTCGGCGGCGCGTGGCGCCTCGCCTGGCTGCTGTGGCCGATCCCGGCGCCGCTGCGCGACGCCGCCTATCGCTGCCTCGCGCGCAACCGCACGCGCTGGTTCGGCCGTCGCGACACCTGCTGGCTGCCCTCACCGGAGCACGCCGGGCGTTTCGTGCGTGACGAGTGACGCCGTGGCGTCCGTTGCGGCCATGGGTCCGGATTGACGCATCGCGTTCGAGGGGAAGATCATCGGGCTCGACTCGGCTCCGCGCGTTCGCGGATCGCGATGAATGCTGCCCCTGCGAGGACGCGACGATGAGCGGCATCAGCACCCGAGCGGCCTCGCGAACGACCGGCGCGCGCGCACGTACGCACGCGTTCATGGGCGGGCGGCGCAAGGGCACGATCCGCGTCGCGGCGCATGTCGGGCGGGCCCTCGCCTGCGCGCGACTGCCCGCATGAAAGCCCGGCTGCTGCGCTTCACGGGCAACCTGCGCGAGAGTTACTGGTTCGTGCCGGCACTGATGGCGCTCGGCGCGATGGTGCTCGCCGTGGTGATGACGTGGATCGACATCGCCCTCGGCTCGCAGTGGATGGAGCGCATGGCGTGGCTGCACGCGGCCCGGCCGGCCGGTGCACGCAGCCTGCTCTCGGCCGTCGTGGGTTCGATGATCGGCGTCGCCGGCACGACCTTTTCGGTGACGATCGCCGCCGTCGTGTACGCGTCCGGCCAGTACGGCCCGCGACTGCTCAGCAACTTCATGGGCGACCGCGGCAACCAGGTCACGCTCGGCACCTTCATCGCCACGTTCCTCTATTCGGTGCTCGTCCTGCGCACGATCCGGTCGCCCGGCGAAGGCGGCACCGATGCCGACGCCTTCGTGCCGCAACTGGCCCTGATCGTGGCCGTGCTGCTCGTGCTCGGTTCGGTTGCCGTGCTGATCTACTACATCCATCACGTTCCGCGACAGATCCACATCAACAGCGTGATCGAGGGGATAGGCAGGCGCCTTTTGCGCGAGATCGACAACCGGTTCCCGGTTTTCGTCGGACAGCCGCTCGACGATGCCGCGAGCGACGATCCGCGCATCCCGGCCGTCTTCCGCGACGTCCACGGGCAACGGGCCGCCTCGACGGTCGCGGTGGAATCGGACGAGATCGGCTACATCCAGGTCGTCGACGAGGGAACCCTGCTTGACGCCGCTCGCGACAACGGGCTCGTGGTGCGCATGCTGTACCAGCCCGGCGACTTCACGCGGATCGGCAGCGTCCTCGTCGAGGCGTGGCCCGCCGAGCGGTGCCCGCAAGCGGTCGTCGATCGGCTGCGCGGCGCCTACGCCATGGGCAACCGGCGCACGCCGTTGCAGGACCTGAAGTTCCCGATCGACGAACTGGTCGAGATCGCCGCGCGCGCTCTCTCGCCCGGAGTCAACGATCCATTCACCGCCAATTCGTGCCTCGACTGGCTCGCCGCCGCGTTCACCGATCTCGCGCGCCGCGACCTGCCCTCGCGCCTGCGCGCCGATGATGACGGCACGCTGCGCGTCCTCGCCCGACCGATGGGCTTCGCCCAGCTGGTGGATCGCGCGTTCGGGTCGCTCGCCCAGTACGCCAGCGCCGACATGATCGCCGCGCGTCGCTTCCTCGCGGCCGTCGGCGAC
>JAFLDX010000186.1 GCA_017302215.1 Lysobacterales bacterium | reverse complement strand
GCCGCGATGGCCGCGAGGGCGATCAGCGCGAGCGCACGCGGACGCCGCCACGCCGCGACGACCGCGAGCGCGAGAATGAGCACGCCGAGCGTGCCGGCGACCATGCGATGGCCCTGTTCGCGCCAGGTCTTGTGCGATTCGACCGGCCGCTCGAATGCGGCGTTGGCCGCGGCGACTTCGTGATCGTGGCCGGGCCAGGTCGCCTGGCCATAGCAGGTGGGCCAGTCCGGGCACGACAGGCCGGCATGCGACAGGCGCACGAACGCGCCGAACACGCTGACGCAGAGCGCGAGCGCCGCGGCAAGGCAGGCCAGGCGCGCCGGCCACGACGTCGCGGTCGTGCTCACCTGGTCACCTTGGCGAGATCCTTGCGCAGGCCACTCGCATCGAAGCCGTTGCGGTAGACCGTGAGCGCCGTGCCGTCCGGCTTGACCAGCACCGCGACGAGACCATCATCCACTGCCGGTGCCCACTCGGCGAGCCGCGCGTCGGTGTCGCGACCGACCAGCCACGGCTGCATCAGCGTGGCAGCCGCCGCGCCGGCCGGCGGTGTGCCGATGAACAGCAGGCGCACGCGCGCCGACTTCTGGTTGAGCGAAACACGCGCCCTGTGCACGAGATCGAGCTGGCGCTGGCAAGCCTCGGCGCACGCGCGTCCCGGGAGGGCGACCACGGTCCAGCGCCAGTCCGGATCGCGCCATTCCAGCGGCGTGCCGTCGACGAGCGCGACGGCAATGCCGTCGAACGAACGCTGCGGCACGATGCCTTCGCCGTTGCTGCGTGCGCCGGGCACCCAGCCGCTCGCGACGAGCACGCCGGCGACGAGCATCGGTGCGAGGAAGAACGAGGCGATCAGGATCAACTGCAGGCGCTTGCGGGTGCGTTGTTGCATCAGGTCGGTCCGGGTTGCACGCGCCGCCAGTGCAGCACGATGAAGATGACGATCGCCGCGACGGCGAACGAGAACCACTGCAGCGCGTAGCCCCGATGCCGCTCCGGCGGCAGGATCTGCGGTGTCCATGCGCGCTCGAAGCCCGACGCCGGATCGGCATCGGGCAGCAGCACGCGCTCGTCGACGCGGCGACCGAGGTCCTGCGCGATCTCGGCGGTGTCGATGTAGACCGTCAGCTTCGGCCATTGCGCCTGCGCGGGCAAGGCATTGCCGCCGAGGCGCAGGCCGGCGCCGGGAGGCGGCGCGTAGAGCCCGACCAGTTCCTGTTCGTCGCGCGGCAACAGCGGCAGCGCAACGTCGTCAGCAACGCCCGCACGCACCTGGAACCCGAGGTTGACGAGCAGCGCCCGTTCGTCGCCGACCGGCTCGAACAGCGCGTAGAAGAAGCGACCCTGGCGACCGTCGCGCACCTGGTCGTCGAGCACGTAGCCGCGCGTCACGTCGTAGCGTCCGCGCACGCGCACGCGCGGATGCAGCGGACCTGCGGCGCTTCGTCGCGCCTCCTCGAGCGCAACCGGAGTGCGTGTCGCCGCACCGGCGTAGGCGGCGAGCAGCGCTTCCTTCTCGCGCGCGCGATCGAGCTGCCAGAAGCCGAGCGTGGTGAACGCGGCGAGGCCTGCCGCCAACAGGACGAGCGCGAACCACGACGGCGATGTCCAGCGACGGGCCACGGCGGCGACGTCTATACTGCGCGCGGAATCGGGCGCCCATGTCGGCCCGGGATGCGGTCCATGCTGAGCAAGATCCTCATCGTCGTGTTCCTGGTCGCCATCGTCTGGAACCTCGGCGCCGGCCTTTACTACATGATGACCGACAAGGGCGGCAGCGACCGCACGGTCAAGGCGCTGACGCGGCGCATCGGCCTGTCCGTGCTGCTGATCGTGCTGATCATCATCGGCATCGCCAGCGGGATCATCCAGCCGCACGGCATTGGCTGAAGAGCCGTGATTGGCGGAGGAGCCGTGATTGGTGATTCGTGACCCGAAAAAGCGAGGCAGCGGTGCCGGCACGTTGCTCGAATGAAACCGGCTCCTGCCCTTCCGAATCACCTATCACGAATCACGGCGCTCCAAACGAATCACCCACCACCATTCACGGCTCTCAAAGCACGTAGACAAAGACGAACAGGCCGAGCCAGACCACGTCGACGAAGTGCCAGTACCACGCCACCGCTTCGAACCCGAAATGGTTGTCGCGCGTGAAGTGGCCCTTCAGGCAACGGAACAGGATCACGGTCAGCATGATCACGCCGAGCGTGACGTGCATGCCGTGGAAGCCGGTCAGCATGAAGAACGTCGAGCCGTAGACGCCGCTGCCGAGGGTGAGGTTGAGGTGGCCGTAGGCCTCGGCGTACTCGTGCACCTGGTAATAGAGGAACACCGCGCCGAGCAGGATCGTTGCCGCCAGCCAGAGCACGAGGGCGCGGCGATGGCCGGCGCGCAGCGCATGGTGGGCCAGCGTGATCGTCACGCCCGAGGCGAGCAGCAGCAAGGTGTTGAGCAGCGGGATGCCCCAGGCCGGGATCGTCTCGAAGGCGCCACCGACATTGCCGGGGCCATTGGTCGGCCAGGCGGGGGTGAAGTCCTTCCACAGGAACGCATTGGTCAGCACGCCATGGCCTTCGCCGCCGAGCCACGGCACCGAGAGCATGCGCGCGTAGAACAGCGCGCCGAAGAACGCGGCGAAGAACATCACCTCGGAGAAGATGAACCACATCATCCCCATGCGGAACGACACGTCGACCTGGTTGTTGTAGAGACCGGCGACCGATTCGCGGATGACCGAGCCGAACCAGCCGAAGAACATGAAGACGACGATGCCGATGCCGAGGAACATGAGCGGCTGGGCGAGCAGGCCGGTGTCGCCGTTCATCCAGTGCGCGGCACCGGTGACGGTCAGGAACATGCCGATGGCAGCCACGATGGGCCACGAGCTGCCGTGCGGGACGTAGTAAGCACCTTGCGTTTGCGCCATGGTCGTGGACCCCGGGATCGTGTTGGTTTTCAGTGGCTCGCCAGGCTCGGCGCCGCCGGAGCGAGCGCGCCGAGGCGGCTCGTGGCGGTTTCGTTGGCGTAGAACGTGTACGACAGCGTGAGCACCTTGACCGAGGCCGGCAACTGCGGGTCGACGACGAAACGCACCGGCATGCGGCGCGATTCGCCGGCATCGAGCTTCTGTTCGGTGAAGCAGAAGCATTCGGTCTTGTTGAAGTACAGCGAGGCCGTGCTCGGCGCGACGCTCGGCACGGCATTGCCGACGATCGCGCCATGCGAGGTGTTGGTCGCGTCGAACCACGCCTCGGTCAGCTTGCCCGGATGGACCTCGACGCGCGAAACCTCCGGCGCGAAGGCCCATGGCAACTTGCTGTTGACGCTCGCGACGAACTCGACGGTGACCGTTCGGGATTCGTCGACGGCCATCGCTGCGACCTTGTCCGCGGCGACGACATCACCGGCGAGCTTGATGCCGAGCACGTGCTCGCAGGCGATGCGATACAGCGGCACCATCGCGAAGCCGAACAGGAACGACGCGAGCACGACGCCACCGGCGACCTTCGCCAGTTCGCGCACGCCCCGCTTCTTCTCTGCCAAACCTTCGCTCATGGAACTGTCCGAAACCACCCGATCAACGCTGCTGCGAAGCCTGCTTCCGTCTTTCGACCCGTTTACCCATATCAGCGAAGCCTGCTTCCGCTTTCCGGTTCGCTCACCCACTCCATCGAAGCCTGCTTCCGAGTCCCGATTCAATCACGCTGCCAACGAAGCCTGCTGCCGCCTTGCCAGAAGTGCGGCCAAGGACGGCCGCTTTGTGATCCTCGCGATCAAGGACGATCGCACAAGCTCAATGCGTCACGTCGCCGTGCGCGAGCTTCGAATCGTCGATGACCGGCGGCGTCGAGAACGTGTGGTGGGGCGCCGGCGACGGCACCGTCCACTCGAGTCCGCGCGCGCCTTCCCAGACTTGCTGGGTCGCGCGCTGCTTCGAGTAGTACACCGCATGGATGATCACGCCGACGAAGATCAGCTGACTCGCGCCGAACCAGAAGCCGCCGATCGAGCTGATCATGTTGAAGTCGGCGAACGCGACGTTGTAGTCGGGAATGCGTCGCGGCATGCCGGCCAGGCCGAGGAAGTGCTGCGGGAAGAACAGCACGTTGACCGAGATCACGCTCGACCAGAAGTGGATCTTGCCCCAGCGCTCGCTGTACATGTTGCCGCACCATTTCGGCAGCCAGTAGTAGGCGCCGGCCATGATCGCGAACACCGCGCCGGTGACGAGCACGTAGTGGAAGTGGGCGACCACGAAATAGGTGTCGTGGTACTGGAAGTCGGCCGGCACGATCGCGAGCATCAGGCCCGAGAAGCCGCCGATCGTGAACAGGATGACGAAGGCGAGCGCGAACAGCATCGGCGTCTCGAACGTCATCGAGCCTTCCCACATCGTGGTGACCCAGTTGAAGACCTTCACGCCGGTCGGCACCGCGATCAGCATCGTCGCGTACATGAAGTACAGCTCGCCGCCGAGCGGCATGCCGACCGTGAACATGTGATGCGCCCACACGATGAACGAGAGGAACGCGATCGAGGCGATCGCGTAGATCATGGCCTGGTAGCCGAACAGCGGCTTGCGCGCGAACGTCGGGATGATCTCCGAGACGATGCCGAACGCCGGCAGGATCATGATGTAGACCTCGGGGTGCCCGAAGAACCAGAAGATGTGCTGGAACATCACCGGGTCACCGCCACCGGCGGCGTTGAAGAAGCTCGTGCCGAAGTACTTGTCGGTCAGCAGCATCGTCACCGCGCCGGCCAGCACGGGCATGACCGCGATCAGCAGGAACGCGGTGATCAGCCACGACCAGACGAAGATCGGCATCTTCAGCAGGTCCAGGCCCGGCGCGCGCATGTTGAGGATCGTCGCGATGATGTTGATCGCGCCCATGATCGAGCTGATGCCCATCAGATGGATCGCGAAGATCACGAAGGCGGTCGAGTGGCCGCCCTGCATCGACAGCGGCGGATACAGCGTCCAGCCACCCTGCGGGCCCGCGCCCGGCATGAACAGCGTCGACAGCAGCAGGGTGAAGGCGAACGGCAGGATCCAGAACGACAGGTTGTTCATGCGCGGCAGCGCCATGTCGGGCGCGCCGACCTGCAGCGGGATCATCCAGTTGCCGAGGCCGACGAAGGCCGGCATGACCGCGCCGAAGATCATGATCAGCGCGTGCATCGTGGTCATTTCGTTGAAGAACTCGGGCTGCACGAGCTGCATGCCCGGCTGGAACAGTTCCGCGCGGATGACCATCGCCATCGAGCCGCCGACGAAGAACATCAGCAGGGCGAACACGAGGTACAGCGTGCCGATGTCCTTGTGGTTCGTCGCATACACCCAACGGGCGAGGAAGCCCTGCGGTGCGGCGTGATGGTCGTGATCGGCGTGGTGGTCGTCGTGGACGGCAGCGTGGGCCATGGCCTCAACCTCGATTGCGGATTACGGGTCAGCCCTGCGGGGCAGTCGTCGATGCGGTGGCGGCCGTCGCGGCCGCCGGCGCGGGCGCCTGCCCGGCCAGCCATTGCTCGAACTCGGGCTTGGGCACGACCTTGACCACGATCGGCATGAAGCCGTGGTCCTTGCCGCACAGTTCAGCGCACTGGCCACGATAGACGCCGGGCTGGTCGACCTTCGTCCACGTCGAATTGATCATTCCGGGGATCGCGTCCTGCTTCCAGCCGAGCGCGGGCACCCACCAGGCGTGGATGACGTCGTCGGCGGTCAGGACGAAACGGACCTTGACGCCGGCCGGCAGCACGAGCGGCTTGTCGACATCGAGCAGGTAACTCGCGAACTCGCCGGCCTTCACGCCGTGCGGATCGAGACCGGAGCCGAGCTGGCGCACGCGGTTGGACTGCGCCTCGAGGCTCGACACGAAATTGACGCCCGTGCTCTTGCCGAAGTAGTCGACGTATTCGTAGCGCCACTTCCACTGGTAGCCGGTGATCTTGACCGTCATTTCCGATTCGGACGTGTCGGCCATCTTGACCAGCACGCGCGTGGCCGGCCACGCGCTGCCGATCAGGATCAGCACCGGGATGATCGTCCAGGCCGCCTCGAGCTTCGTGCTGTGGCTCCACTTCGCCGCCACCGCGCCCTTCGATTTGCGGAAGCGGAACATCGCCACGAACATCACGCCGAACACGACGATGCCGATGACCACGCAGATCCACAGCATGATCATGTGCAGCTGGTGCACGTCGGTCGAGGTCTCGGTGACGCCCGGCGTCATGTTGAGCTGCCACGGCACGGGATTGGCCGCCCAGGCCGCGGCGCTGGCCAGGCACGCCACCACCAGCAGGGCCGGCGCGCCGAGCGCGCGGAGGATTCGCGGGATCCCAACTGACGTCATTGCCATCACCTTGAATGGATATCGTTCGGAGCCCGCGCGGGACGCGGGCAACGTGTACTTCGTTCCCTCGCGCCGCCACCCGCCGGCGCTGCCCGTCGTCCGTCGAAACGATGGGCGTGGAACCGCCGAATGATAGTGGAGCGCAGGGGTCAGGGGCTAGGGATGGGTGGATCCCGCCGGCCGCCGAGGGTCCCGCGCCACCGAATCCGCATCCCGCGCCGCGCCACCGCAACCGCGCTTCGGGCGCGCTCCGCA
>JAFLDX010000185.1 GCA_017302215.1 Lysobacterales bacterium | reverse complement strand
CGTTCGCAAGTGGAACGACGGCGAATCCGCCGCGCGGCCTTCGACTCGCGGGCGCTGGCGACGACCGCCCGACGCAGCGCCGATCGCGCATGGCGTGGGCACAGCGCGTGGCCGCCGCCGCGGCGCTCGTCGTTGCAGCCACCGTCGCGTGGTTCGCGGCGCGACCGGACTTCGGCAACGTGGAGCGCGTCGCGGCGCACTCGACGCTCGTCAAGGCCGTGCGCGCCGTCGACTCGATTGCCAGTCTCGGCGAAGCCCGCGCGGTCGCGATCGCGCGCACGAAACTCGCGCCGGGCGACCGCTCGCGGACCGAGGCCCTGCTCGCCCTGGCCGAGGTGCAGGCGGACGCGAACGCCGCCGCCACGCTGGCGGAACTGCTCGACGGGATCGCCCTCGCTCCCGAACCGATGACGTGGCAGGAACTGCGCGCGCACGAACGACTCGCCGCGATCACCGCCGATCCGGGCGAATCGGCACGCGAGCACGCCACCACGCGGCATCTGCGCGCACGCCTCGCAGCCGAAGAAAGCGAAGCGCTCGCGCGCCTGAACGGCTGGCTCGCCGACGGTCCGGCCTATCGCTGATGCTCGGCGGGCGCGATGTCGCTGTCCGCCCCGTCCATTCGTTCCCCGTCGTCGACTGCATCCGCAGCGGCCCGGAGAACGCCCATGACCCCGTCCCGAATCCTCGCATGCCTCCTCGCGGGCAGCGGCATCGGCCTGCATGCGCACGCCGCGGTCTACACGGTCGGCGCGGACGCGGCCTGCCAGTACACCTCGATCCAGCAGGCCATCGATGCGGCCAAGGCCCACGCCGGCACCGATTTCGTGCGCGTGGCACGCAGCGCGACCTGGAGCGGCGTCGAGCTCGACATCAACGGCCACGACATCGTCCTCGCCGGAGGCTATGCGAGCTGCGGCGCCGGCACGCCGGCCGCAGCCAACACCGAACTGGTCGGCGACGACAACAGCGTCGTGCGCATCCGCGGCAGCGGCGACGTCGTGCTGATGGGCCTGACCCTGCGCGGCGGCCATGAACCGCGCAGCGCGACCGGATTCGGCGGAGGCATCGACATCAGCGGCGGCCCGCACCTCGTCAGCCTGACCGACGTCATCATCAACCAGAACGACGCCGGGCGCGGTGGCGGCATCAGCGTGCGCAACACGATCTCGGGCGATCCGGGCGATGTCGTGCTCGTGCTGTCGGATGACGTCCTGGTCATGAACAACCAGGCCGGTTTCCCGCTCGCGGCCGGGGTGTCGGGCATCGAAGGAGGCGGCATCTATTGCAACGAAGCCTCGCTGCGCATCACCGGCGGCGGCCTCGTGTCGATCACCGGCAATTCGGCCGACCACGACGGCGGCGGTCTCGGCATCGAGGAATGCGATGTCGTGATCGCGCCGCGTGGCACGACGAACCTCAACGGCATCGTCCTCAACTCCGCCGGCCGCGATGGCGGCGGCATCGCCGTCGCCGGAGCCAGTGGCGGCGGCACGCGTCTCTACACGGCGCTCGCCGATCGGCCGGTGCAGCTCTCGGGAAACATCGCCGCGCGCGAAGGCGGCGGGATCAAGATCAACACGCATGCCGACGTGCGTGCCTGGGGGCTCGTGCTCGACGAGAACCGCGCCGCCGACGGCGGCGGCGTTTCGCTGTTCACCGATGCCGGCGACGACACGCGCTTCGAGATGCGCGCATCGACCAGCGGCGCACCTACCGGCGCCGTGCGCTGCGCGGCCGGCCTGCACTGCGCGAGCATCAGCGGCAACCGCGCCGTCGATGACGAGGGCGTGCGCGGCCAGGGCGCGGCCCTGCGCATCAAGGCCAACGGCGATATCGCGGGCAACGCCGAATACCGGGTCCGGCTCGACGGGGTGCGCATCGAATCGAATGAGGGCCTCAACGCGATCCGCGGCATCGACAGCGGGTCCTTCAGCTTCGGTCAGATCGTTCTGAACGGCAGCGTGCTTGCCGGCAACCGCGTCGCCAACGAACTGCTGTTCGCGGAATCGCGCCTCGACCTGTCTGCCGTGACGATCGGCGCCAATGCGATCAGCGGCGCGAACGTGATCCGCTCCGCCTCGATCTTCGGCGTGGACATCGTACGCAGCGTGATCTGGCAGCCCGGCGTGCGCGTCCTGCTCAGCAACGACTCGGGCAGTCCCGCCGACAGTTTCCTCTACAACATCGCCAGCGATTTCACCGGCATCCCGGGCTCGCCGACGAACGTCATCGTCGATCCGCACTTCGTCGATGCCGGCGCAGGCGATCTGCACCTGACGGCCGGCTCGCCCGGTGTCGACTTCGCTCCGCCGACGGCGGATACCGAAGCGGACGGACTGCCGCGCTCGATCGACCTCGGCGCAATCGACAACCGCTTCGGTCCGCAGGATGTCGGCGCCTACGAACGCCAGTTCGGCGACGACCGCATCTTCCGCGACGACTTCGAGTACACGCCGTGATCCGTGCGCAGCGCGCATCAACCTCCTGGAACGACATCATGAGAATCTCGCATTGCATGCCGGCCTTCCTGCTCGTCACGGCTTTCGCCACTGCCGTGCTGCCCGCACGGGCCGCGACATTCACGGTCGGCGCCGGCACCGACGGCCGCTTCTGCGATTTCAACTCGCTGCAGGCCGCGATCGATGCCGCGAGGACCGCGCCGGGCGGCGACACGATCCGCGTGACGCGCTCGCTCGGCCCCGGCGTCGCCGGTGTCGTCGTCAGCGACAGCGCGCCGCTGACCCTGCTCGGCGGTTCCGCCGATTGCCTCGACGCACGACCTGACGAAGAGCCGACCGTGCTCGACTTCGGCGCCAGCGCCGGCATCCGCCACACCGGTGCCGGCGCCCTGACGATCCGATGGCTCGAACTGACGGCTCACGCCGCGATCGTCATGCGCACCGGTGCGGGCAGCCTCGATGTCGTCGATTCGATCGTCCGCGATGCGCACGACTTCAACGGCATCTTCGCCCTCGGCGGCGGCGCCGTGCGCATCGTGCGCTCGCGAAGCTCGGGCAATCTCGCCGGCATCGACATGACGGGCGGTTCACTCGTGATCGAGGACAGCCGAATGAGCGCAAACGCGGTCGCCGGCGTGCGCCTGGTCGATGTCGACGCGACGGTGCGCGATACGCTGATCAGCGGCAACGGACTGCAGGCGAGTCCGTTCAATGGCGGGATCCACATCGGCGGGCACGCCAGCCGTCTCGACCTCGAGTCGACCACGATCCTCGAGAACCTCAGCGCCCATGACGGCGCCGGCATCCACGCGGAGGGCGCGGACGCCGGCCATCCCGTGCAGCTGCGCATCGGCACGGGTGTTTGGATCAGCGAGAACATCGCGGCCGGTTCGGGCGGAGGATTGTTCGCGCGCCACGCTTCGCTCGCCCTCACCGATGCGCCGGCGAGCGCGATCGGCATCAACACGAGCGCCCTGTTCGGCGGCGGCCTCGCCCTGTTCGGCGGCACCGCCGACATCGCGGCCTCCTCGGCGCCGGTGTTCGCGATCTACGAGAACCACGCGGGCGTGGCCGGCGGCGGCGTCTACGCGGGCGAGGGCGCGCAAGTCAGGCTCTACTCGCGCAATGCGTCGATGCCCTTGCGGCTCGGCTACAACCGCACCGACTCGAGTGACGGCTGGGGTGGCGCAATCGCGGTCGGCCAGGATGCCGCGGGCGGCGCGGTCACGCGCGTATTCGTCCTCGACACCGACATCGACCGCAACCAGGCCGCCCACGGCGGCGGCGTCGCCTTGCTCGGCAGCGCCGACGGCGCGGCGGTCGCCTTCTGCTTCTCGACCGCGGCGATCGCGGGTCAGGACTGCGACGGCCTTGCCCTGCCCTCGTCCGCGGCAGCCTGCACGGGCGTTGCGGGCTGCGCGGCCCTGCGCGGAAACGTGGCCGCGGTCGTTCCGGTCGCGGCCGATGCCGATGCGGACGTCCTCGCTCCTTCGGGGGCCGCGCTCGCGGTGTCCGGTCCGGCTGCGCACGCGCGCATCGACCACGCGCGCATCATCGGCAACGAAGGCCCATCGATCGTCGCCGTGATCGACCACTCGGCCCTGCCGTCGACGTCGACGATCGGGATCGCCGACAGCCTGGTCGCCGACAATGATGCGGCGCGAGCGGTCTTCGTGCGCACCGGCAACGGCCGGCTCGAACTGCGCCGCAGCACGATCGCCGGCAACGCGATCGGCGGCATCGCCGCGATCGACGTCACCGGCACCGGCGCGACGCTGCTGCACGAGATGATCATCCACCAGCCCGGCGTGTCGGCCTACTGCTGCAGTGGCGGAGCGCTCGATGCGCGTTTCGTGCTGAGCCACGAAGCGGGCGGCCTGCCGCCCGCATCGGGAATCCTCGTCGGCGACCCGTTGTTCGTCGACGCCGCCGATGGCGACTACCGCCTCGCCTCCGGATCGCCGGCACTCGACGTATCCGACCTCGCCGAAGCCGGCGATCCCGCCATCGACCTCGACGCCCGGCCACGCGGAGTCGACCTCCCGGCCGCACCGAACCTGGCCGGACCGCGTGATCTCGGCGCCTTCGAACGACCGTTGTTCGACGACCGCATCTTCGCCGACGGCTTCGAGCACCCGTGAGCCGCTCGGATCGATGCCAGGCGCGCGGTCGCCTCTTCGGCGCATGCGTTGAAGGGATGCGAGGCCTCAGCCGGGCAAGTCCGGCTCTAAAACCCCCTGCTTCGTAGAGCGGAGCTCGCTCCGCTGCTTTCGCACTCCCGCCACGCCTCGGCCGGGCAAGCCCGCCTCTACCCCGTAGAGCGGAGCTTGCTCCGCTGCTTTCGCTCGTTCGCGGCGCTTGAGCCGAGCGAGCTCGGCTCTACGTGCAGCGGAGCTTACTCCGCTGCTTTCGCACTCCCGCCACGCCTCGGCCGGGCAAGCCCGCCTCTACCCCGTAGAGCGGAGCTTGCTCCGCTGCTTTCGCTTGTTCGCGGCGCTTGAGCCGAGCGAGCTCGGCTCTACGTGCAGCGGAGCTCGCTCCGCTGCTTTCGCACTCCCGTTGGATCGATCGGACGGTCTTGAACGCGGGGACTGCGGTGAACGTGGCCTACAACCACTTGGCGCGCTTGAGCAGGGCGAACAGGCCGCCGCAGATGCCGAGCGTGAGCGCGATCATCGCCGGGTAGCCCCATGGCTTGTCGAGTTCGGGCATGTGGTGGAAGTTCATGCCGTACCAGCTCGTCATGAGGGTCGGTGCCGCCAGCAGGGCGGCCCAGCCGGCGAGGCGCTTGACGACCTCGCCCTGTGCGACCGTCACGAGCGAAAGGTTCACGCTGAGCGCGGCGGTCAGCATCTCGCGCATCGTGTCGGTCGATTCGTTGATGCGCGCGGCGTGGTCGTAGACGTCGCGGAAGTACGGGCGCACCTCGTCGCGGACGAGGCCCGGATAGAGCCGCGTGAGCTGGTTGAGGATGTCCTGCAGCGGGCCGATCGCGAGGCGCAGGGTCACCAGTTCCTTCTTCAGCGTGTACAGGCGGCGGATCGTCTCGCGCTTGAAGGTGTCCTCGAAGATGTCTTCCTCGAGTTCCTGCAGGTCTTCCTTGAAGCTGCGTACGATCGGCATGAAGTTGTCGACGATGAAGTCGAGCACGGCGTACAGCGCATAGCTCGGCCCCTTCATCAGCATGTCCGGATCCTGCTCGCAGCTGCGCCGTGCCGGCGCATAGGACAGCGAAGCCCCATGACGCACCGTGACGAGGTAGCGCCTGCCGACGAAGATGTGGGTTTCACCGAATTCGATCGCGCCCGAGACGACCTGGGCAGTCTGCGCGACGATGAACAGCGAGTCGCCGTAGGCTTCGATCTTCGGACGCTGGTGCGCCTTGTGCGCATCCTCGATGGCGAGGTCGTGCAGGCCGAACTCCTCCTGCAGTTTCTCGAGCAGCGACTCGTCCGGTTCGAGCAGGCCGACCCAGACGAACGTGTCGGGCCGTTCGAGCACGTCGCTGATCTCGTCGAGCGTGATGTCGCCGAGCCGACGCCCGTCGCTCGCATAGGCGACGCAATTGACGACCATGGCGCTGGCCGGCACCGCGGCGACGGGCGTGAGTTCGGTCGGTCGGTTCATGACGCGCCATGATGCGCGCGCCGGCGGGCAACGGCAATCCGGACAGCGCCCCGTTCATCCCGCGCGGGCATCGAGCCACGCGCTCAGCAGCGCGCGTGCGCGAGAGGTGTGGATCGGCAGCACGACGACATCGCCGGCCACCGCCTGCTCTACAGCAAGCTGCGCCGCGGCCACCTCGTCGAGGCATTCGATGATCGCCGCGTCCGGCGTGCCGGCGGCGATGAGGGCCTTGCGCAGGATCGCCGGCACCTCGCCGGCCGCGCGACCGCGCAGCATGTCCGCGATGTCCTTCAGCACGATGCGCACCGGCTTCGCCGCCGCGGCGACCTCGGCGAGCGTGGCGATCTCGCCATCGCCGCGGTTGCCGGCCTGGCCGAGCACGAGCACGAGTCGCGCGTCGGCATGTCCGGAACGCGCGACATCGAGCAGCCCGCGCAGGCCGTCCGGGTTGTGCGCATAGTCGAGCAGCACGGTGATGCCGCCGAACTGCCAGCGTTGCAGCCGACCCGGGTTGTCGTCGTGGCGGGCGCCGAAGCGCGCGAGCACGCCGGCGATCGACGCCG
>JAFLDX010000184.1 GCA_017302215.1 Lysobacterales bacterium | reverse complement strand
GACTCGCCGGCCGGCGGCGCGCGCAAGCGCCGCGGCCCGCGACCGCAGGGCGGCGGCACCGTGTTCGGAACACCGTCCGCGCATGCCAATGCGAACGGCAACGTGTCGCAGGGCCATGCGTCCGCGCGCGGCCAGAATAGCCGCGACGACGCCTTCGGCAACCGCGCACCACGTGGCGGGCGCGACGAAAGCTTCGGCAATCGTGCACCGCGCGGCCCGGGCGGCCGCGATGACGGCTTCGGCAATCGTGCGCCGCGCGGTCCCGGTGGTCGCGACGACAATTTCGGCAACCGCGCACCGGGTGGTCCGCGCCCCGCAGGCGAACGCGACGAGGCCTTCGGCAACCGCGCGCCGCGCGGCAACACGCAGGACGATGCGCGCGGCAATCGCGGCAATGTCTGGGGCAATCGAGGCAATGGCAATCCCGCTGCCGGTCGCGGCAACCCGGCGAATGCCGGTGGAAATCGCCCGGGCGGCTCGCGCAACGGCCCGCGTGGCAAGGGGCGTGGCCCGGGTGGTCCGCGCCGTCCCGGCTGAGCCTCTACCGACGGCACGCAGCGTCGTCCGGCCCAGGCACCAACGAAAACGGCGGAGCAAGGCTCCGCCGTTTTGCTTTCCAGCGAGGCCGTGAAGCTCAGTCGAGCTTGACGCCCTTCTTGTTGCTGTCGCGGCGCTTGCGCTCCTTGGCCGCGTAGTCGGCTTCGCAGCCGTTCTTCTCGACCATCACGCAGCTCAGGTAGTCGGTGATCTCGACGAGCACGGCGCGGATCGCCTTGCCGGCGGGCGTGTTCTTCTCGCTCGCCAGGCTGCCGCCGAAGCCACCGCGGAACACGCCGACGCTGACGCCGCCGCCCGACGTGCGGCCTTCGACCGTGCGCGAGAAATCGACCTCGCCGGTCGAGGCGTTGACCACGCGCACGTCGACCGCGATGTAGGCCTCGCTCTTCTTGCCGCCGAGCGCGATGCCCTTGAAGCTGATGCCGCCACCCGTGCTCGCGGTGTTCTCCTCGTACGAGGTCACCGTGCCCATGACGAGGTAGTCGGCGCCGGTCACCTGGCCCATCTTCGCGCCGGTGCCGGAGCGCACGCGCCCGGAAGCCGCGAGATTCTGCTCCTCGAGCACCTTCTCGAGCTTGGCGCGCTCGACGACGCGGAAGCTGCCGGTGCTCGACAACTCGTTCGACAGCATGCCGGACAGTTCCCAACCCACGCCACCACGCCACCAGGCTGCGCCGGATTCGTTCTTGAACTCGGCCACGCCGAGTGCCGGCTTGCCCTGCGCGTACGCCGTGCCCGCGGCCAGTGTAGCGATGGCCATCGCGGCCACGACTGCAAGTTTCTTCATTGCTGCTGCTCCCATAAGGACTGCATCGATCATCCACCCCTCGCCCGGGAAGGCCAACCGGATCCACGGCAGCGCGTCCCGCCGGAGCGATCGGCGCGCATTCTAGCAGGCGCGGAATCGGCATATGCGCGCCGTTCGGCAGACATCGACGCGACCGCATCACGCGTCGACTGCGAAGCGGTTCACGCTCGCCGCAGCGCAACATCATCGCGCCGCCATGCAGGCTTCACCGCCATGCCATGTGCAGCGCGCATCCTCGCCGCCACCGCCGCCAACAAACCCGCCATGGCCGTCGCCGACGATCCACGCTCCCGCCTGCTCGGCTATCGCATCGAACGTGACGGATCGGCCCCCGAGCGCTGGCGCGTGCTCGATCCGGAGGGCTCGCGCGTGCCCGGAGTGTTCGCCGACCTGCCCGCTGCCGAGCGCTTCATCGTGATGCGCGAACTGCGCGCGCTCGAATTGCGCCCTCGCCGTCCCTCACGCTAGGGCCGCGTTTGCCTCGATGCGGCGTTCCGCTACAGTGAAGTCCCCCTGCGCCGGGACCGATCGCTTGGAAGAGGCCATCCTCCTGCACAATCCGCGCTGCTCGAAGTCGCGCGAGACGCTGGCCCTGCTCGAGCAGCGCGGCGCAAGCGTGCGCGTCGTCGACACGCTCGAAACGCCCCCCGGGCGGGCCCTGATCGTGCGCCTGCTCGACCGGCTCGGCCTCGAGCCGCGCGGCCTCATGCGCACGCACGAGGCGGCCTATCTCGAACTCGGCCTCGACGATCCGGCATTGACCCGTGATCAGCTCGTCGATGCGCTGCACGCCCACCCGCGCCTGCTGCAACGACCGATCCTCGTCGCCAACGGCAAGGCCGCGATCGGGCGCCCGCCGGAAGCCGTGCTGGCGATCCTCTGATGGACAAGCTGCAGGCGATGCAACTGTTCGTGCGCGTGGTCGACGCCGGCAGCTTCACCGCGGGTGCGGAACAGATGGGCATCTCGCGCGCGCTGGCCAGCAAGCAGATCCAGGCCCTCGAGGACACGCTCGGCGTGCGCCTGCTCAATCGCACGACACGTCGCATCAGCCTGACCGATCCGGGCAAGAACTACTACGCACGCGCCTACGACATCCTGAACTCGCTCGCCGAGGCGGAAGCCGAGGCGGCCGAGCTGCAGATCGAGCCGCGCGGGCGCATGCGTGTCAGCGTGCCGATCTCGTTCGCGCTGCGCCATCTCGCACCGGCTCTTGCCGAGTTCCAGCGCCGGTTCCCGCGCGTCGAACTCGAACTCGGCCTCAATGACCGCCTCGTCGATCTCGTCGACGAGGGCTTCGACATGGCGATCCGGATCAGCCGCCTCGCCGACTCGAGCCTCGTCGCGCGGCGCATCGCGCCCGCGAGCCTCGTGCTCGTGGCATCGCCGGCGTATCTCGAACGCGCCGGCACGCCACGACACCCGCATGACCTCGCGGCACACAACGCGCTGATCTACACGCTCGCGCCGAAGCCGGACGAATGGGTGTTCACGCGCGATGGCGACACCGTGCCGGTCAGGATCGCCGGCAATCTGTACGTGAACAACGGCGACTACGTCCTCGCAGCCGCGCTCGCGGACAGCGGCATCGGCCTGCTGCCGACCTTCATCGCGTTCGACGCATTGCAGGACGGCCGCCTCGTACCCCTGCTCGGCGACTGGCAGGTGCCGCCGATCGGCATCCATGCGGTGTATCCGCAGACGCGCGCGTTGCCGGCGAAGACACGCGCGCTGATCGATTTCCTCGTCGAACGTTTCGGCCCCGAGCCCTACTGGGAACGAGCCTGCCGCGAAGCACGGGCTGCGCAATAGCGCGGGATCGCGCACAGGGTGCGCTCCTGCCGATGCAGCCAGGCATGCTCCGAACATTGCGGTCGCCTATCCTGCGGGAGCGCACCCTGCGCGCGATCAAGGCCCCGCGCCTGAGCAATCGCGCTCGCGCTGCGCTCCCTGCGACGTGGAACTTCGTAGGAGCGCACCCTGTGCGCGATCAGTGCCGCGCTATTCGCCGGAAAGGGTGAACGTGTCGGCGTCCATCCACGCCGGAAAGCGTTCGCGGTGGGTCGCCAGGGCCTGCGCATCGAGCGTCACGGTCACGACCTGTTCCTGCGCTCCGAGTTCCACGAGTGGCTGGCCGAGGAAGTCGAGGACGGCGCTGTCGCCGCTGTAGGCGAGGCTGTTGCCGTCGGTGCCGACGCGGTTGACGCCGATGCAGTAGGCGAGGTTCTCGATCGCGCGCGCGCGCAACAGGGTCGACCAGGCGTGGCGCCGCGGCGAGGGCCAGTTGGCGACGAACACGAGCAGGTCGTAGTCGAAGCGCTGCGCCTCCTGCGACCAGCGGTTGCGCAGCCAGACCGGGAAACGCAGGTCGTAGCAGACCTGCGGGCAGATGCGCCAGCCGTTCAACTCGACGATGAGGCGCTCGTTGCCGCCGGCGTAGCGCTCGTGTTCGCCGGCCATGCGGAACAGGTGGCGCTTGTCGTAGGCGAGGTGCGTGCCGTCGGGTCGCATCCAGACCAGTCGGTTCACGCACTTCGCACCGTCGCGGATGACCAGGCTGCCGGTGACGACGGCACCGACCTCGATCGCGAGAGCGCGCAACCACGCGAGGCCCTCGCCATCCATCGTCTCGGCGTTGTCGAGCGTCTCGTTGGTGAAACCGCTGAGGAACGTCTCCGGCAGCACGACGAGATCGCCGTGGCCGGACAGCGAGCGCACGAGCGCGCCGTAATACGCGCGATTGGCCACGGCGTCGTGCCAGCGCGTCGCGCCCTGCACGAGCGATACGCGCAGCGGTCCGGTCGGCAGGGTCATCTTCGCAGCCCCCTCAAAGTCCGCGCAGGCGTTCGGCGCCGGCGCGCAACACGTCGTCGGACTTGGCGAAGCAGAACCGCACCAGGCGCTGTTCGGCCGGTGGCGCCTCGTAGAACGAAGACAAGGGGATTGCGGCGACGCCGGCCTGCGCGACCAGCCATTCGCAGAAGGCGAGATCGTCACGGTCGCTGATCGCCGAATAGTCGGCGACCTGGAAGTACGCACCACCGACCGGCAGCAGGCGGAAGCGCGAACCCTCCATCAGTCCGCGGAAGAACTCGCGGCGCGCCTGGTAGAACGCCGGCAATTCGAGGTAGTGCCGCGGCATCGTCTCGAGCACGCGGGCGAGCGCGATCTGTGCCGGCGTGAACGTGCAGAACGTGAGGTACTGGTGGACCTTGCGGAACTCGGCGCTCAGTGCACGCGGCGCAACGCAGTAGCCGATCTTCCAGCCCGTGCAATGGAAGGTCTTGCCGAACGAACTGACCACGAAACTGCGCGACGCGAGCTCTTCGTGGCGCAGCACGCTCTGGTGCAGGGCGCCATCGAACACGATGTGCTCGTAGACCTCGTCGGACAGCACGAAGATGCCGGCATCGCGCGTCAGCGCGGCCAGTTCGTCGAGGTCGGCCGCGCTGAACACCGATCCGCAGGGATTGTGCGGCGTGTTGACGATGAGCATGCGCGTGCGCGGCGTCACCGCATCGCGCACGCGCTGCCAGTCGACCGAGAAGTCGCGGCCGTCGAGCGGCACATGCACGGCGACGCCGCCATTCAGCTCGATCGCGGGCTCGTAGCTGTCGTAGCATGGATCGAGCACGATGACCTCGTCGCCATTGCGCACGACCGCGGCGATCGCGGCGAACAGGGCTTCCGTCGCGCCCGACGTGACCGTGACCTCGGTTTCCGCGTCGACTTCGCGACCGTAGAGGGCCTTCGTCTTGAGCGCGATCTGCTGGCGCAAGGCCGGCCACCCGGTCATCGGCGCGTACTGGTTGCGACCGGCGTTCATCGCCTCGGCCAGGGCATCGCGCAGTTCCTGCGGACCGTCGAAATCCGGAAAGCCCTGGCCGAGGTTGACGGCGCCGTGCGTCGCAGCGAGCTGGCTCATGACCGTGAAGATCGTCGTCCCGACCTTCGGCAGCTTGGACTCGATCGACATGGGCGATGCGCTTCGGATGGCCAAACGGGGATGGTAACACGCAGGTCCGAGCGCCCCGCCGTGCATTCGGCGCGATGCAATTGTGTATCGCCGTGGCGCGCCGCTACCCTTCCCGACATGCCCCGCCGCGCACGCACGACATCCCTCGCTCGACTCGCCTGCCTCATGCTGTTGGCGACGTGCCTGCTCGCCAAGCCGATGCTCGCGTTCGCGGCCGGCTTGCATCAGGACCTGCACACCTTCGCCCATGCTCTCGCCCATGCCGACAGCGTTGACGCCACGGGCGGACATGAACCGGCCGGTCCGAATGACGCCGAGCACGGCCCGGCGACGGGCTGGCACGCGCTCATGCATCTGGATTTCTGCTGCGGCGTCCTTGCCGTGACGATGCCCGACTTTCCGTTCGTCGCCTGCGTTCCCTCGCCAGCACTCGTCCCGGCCGGGCTGCCCGTCTTCACGGGCATCGCCAGCGTGCAGCACTTCCGCCCTCCGATCGCGGCGTGACGCACGACCGGCCCTCGGTGGCCGGCAACGTCCCTTCCCATCCGGAGCGATTCCATGTGCATTCGATCGGCGGCCGTGGCCGCCCTCGTCGTTGTGTCGTGCGGGCCGGCGCTCGCGCGCGCCGACGCTGCGTTGACCCTCGAGGACGCCTACGCGCGCGTCCTCGCCCATCATCCTGATCTCGCCGCGCTGGCGCCGATGCGCGAGGCGGCCGAAGCCGAAGCCGTAACGGCCGCGCTTGCGCCGCAGCGCCGCCTCGTCGCGGAAGTCGAGAACGTCGCCGGCAGCGGCGAGCGTTCCGGTATCCGGGCTGCCGAAGCGACGATCGGCCTCGCTTCGCTGTTCGAGCGTGGCGGCAAGCGCGCGGCACGCGGCGCGGTAGCGAGCGCACGCGTCGATGCGATCGCCACCGAGGCCGATGCGCGTCGCATCGACCTGCTCGCCGAGGTCGCGAGGCGCTACCTCGACGTCGTCGCCGCCGAGGTGACGCGCGCGATCGGCGAGGCCGATGTCGAGCAGCGTGAACGCGCGGTCGCGGCGGCGACGCGACGCGTCCGAGCCGGAGCGTCACCCGAATCGGTGCGCCTTGCCGCCGACGCCGAGCACGCGCGCGCACGTCTCGATCGCGATCGCGCGGTGCGCGAGCGCGAGACCGCGTTCCGGCGCCTGGCGATCCTGTGGCGCGCGCACGACGGCGACGTCACGACGCTGGCCGTGCAGTCGCTCGCGATTCCCGACGTACCGAGGTTCGATGCGATCGCGCGCGAACTCGAGCGCAGCCCCGGATTGCGCCGTTTCGCCGATGCCGCGCGCCTGCGCGAAGCACGCCTCCAGCTCGCGCGCAGCGCGCAGGCC
>JAFLDX010000183.1 GCA_017302215.1 Lysobacterales bacterium | reverse complement strand
CTGGCGACCGTGCCGCCGTCGCTCGAGGAGATTCCCGACGATGTGCTCGTCGAGCGTGCCGGCGACGCCGCGCTCGCCGCGATCGAAGCCGGTTTCGCGACCGCGCCGTCCGCCGCGGTCGACGTCGCCGCCGAATTTCCCGATGCCGGCGCGTCGTCGGCGCCGGCCACGTTCGCTGCCGAGTTCGACCTCGACGACGAACAGGGCGTTGACATGCCGGCCAGCGAGGATGCGCTGGGTTTCGCCGATCTCGACGACTTTGCCGGCGATGAGGCGACCGCCGCCGCGATCGAACCCGATTCCGCGTCGGCAGAACCGGACGACGGCTTCGACCTCGCGTTCGAGTTCGCGACAGAGCTCGAGACCGCGCCGCCCCCGCCCGCCCCCGCCCGCGATCCCGAGACCGAATTCGCCGATGCCGCCGAAGCCATCGACGCCGCGGCCGCACCGGGCGGGTTGGCCGAACTCGAACTGCTCGACCTCGACTGGGCCGATGCACCGACACCCCCGCCCGGCGAGGATGCCGTCGACGAACCGGTGGCACCGCCGCCACCGGTCTCGCGCGAGGCGTTCGCGTGGACCCTCGTCGACGAGGACGAGGCAACCGACGACGAGGCTGCTCCAGCGGCCAGGCCCACCGAGTTCGGCATCGAGACGATCAGCGCGGCCGAGTACCTCTCGCCGGCGAGCGAACCGGCGGCCGTGGCAGCGCCCGCAGCCACCGCGTCGTCGTTCACGCTCGAACTCGTTCCGATCGAGGAAGCCGTCGCGCCGCAGGCGAAGCCGGAGTTCGCCGCACGCGACAACTGGCTCGACACCTCGGCGCCGAAATCGTCGGCGATCGTGCAGAAGGTCTGGGTGCTCGGTGCCTCGATCGGTGGCCCCGAGGCCGTGCGCGAGTTCCTCGCGCGCATTCCGAAGGACTATCCCGCGCTGTTCCTGCTCGCCCAGCACATGGGTCCGGAATTCGTCGACCTCATGGCGCAGCAGCTGGCCAAGACCACCGCGCTTACCGTGCGCACGCCGACCCACGGCGAGCGTGTCGCGCACGGCGACATCGTCATCGTTCCGCTCACCCAGCGCCTGCGCGTCGACCGCGAAGGCATCGTCGTGCTCGAGCCGGCCGCGGAACCGCAGCCGGCCCACAGTCCGTCGATCGACCAGCTGCTGCGCGACATCGGCGACCGCTTCGGCGCGAAAGCCGGCGCGATCATCTTCTCCGGCATGGCCGAGGACGCCGCCGAAGGCAGCCGCCATCTCGTCGACAGGGGCGGCAGGGTCTACGTGCAGGACCCGCGCACCTGCGTCATCAGCTCGATGGTCGACGGCGTGCTCGAGACCGGCGTGGTCAGCTTCACCGGCTCGCCGCTCGAACTGGCCGATCGCCTGCTCGGCGAGCGCGGCCGCACTCCCGCTTGACCACCAGGAACCCGACGATGGCCGACCTGCCTCGAGAAATCCGCGGCGTCATGATCCCGGTCACCGGCGGCCGCGTGCTGCTGCCGAACGCGACGGTTGCCGAGGTGATCACCTACACGATGCCCGAACCGATTGCCGGCGCGCCGCCCTGGCTGCTCGGTCGCCTCGGCTGGCGCGGTTGGCGCCTGCCGCTGTTCTCGTTCCCGGTGCTGGCCGGTCATGCCAGCGAGGAAAGCACGCGCAACGCACGCGTGACCGTGCTGAAGGCGCTCGGCGGCAATGCGAAGATGCCGTTCCTCGCGATGCTCGCGCAGGGATTCCCGCGCCTGACCACGATCACCTCGGACCTGCTCGTCACCACCGGCGACAACTCCGAGCTCGGCACCGGCGTGCACTCCGAAGTGCTCGTGCGTGACGACAATGCGGTGATCCCCGACCTCGGCGCGATCGAGGATCTCGTCGCGCGCGCGATGGCTTGAGGGCAGGGTTGAGGGGCCAGAGCGCGGGGCGGACTCGTGGCACGCCCGGCACCCCGACGTGTCCGACGGCGCTCTCGTAGCGGTGATCCCCGACCTCGGCGCGATCGAGGATCTCGTCGCGCGTGCGATGGCTTGAGGAAGGGTAGAGGGGCGAGAGCGCGTCGGGGTGGACTCGTGGCACGTCCGGCGCCCCGACGTGTCCGACGGCGCTCTCGTAGTAGAGCGCAGCTCGCTGCGCTGGTTTGCTTCAGTCGCGATCGCGGCATTCCGGACTCGAAGCGCATTGCGGCTGGAGCCGCCCACAGGGTGGGTTAGAGGTCGCTGCGCTCGACCGGAACAGAGTCGTCGCACATGAGGCAGCGCGCCCTCGCCCCGCGCACCCGCCTCAAAGGTCGCCGTGCAGCGCCTGCAGCGCGGCGATCGCCGCGAGTCCGGCCGTCTCGGTGCGCAGGATGCGCGGTCCGAGGCGCAGGCCGGTGAAGCCGGCCTGGTCGAGCAGGCCGAGGTCGTGATCGGAAAGCCCGCCTTCGGGGCCGACCACGAGGTACGCCGCCCGGAACGCGGCCAGCGTGCGCGGCGTCGCATCGCCTTCCGGGTCGAGCGCAAGGCGGAGACCCGGGTCGTCACCGAGACCGGCAGCCCAGTTCGCCAACCGCTGCGGAGGTTCGAGCTCCGGCAGGATCGACCGACCGGACTGCTCGCAGGCGCCGGCGATCACGGCCTGCCAGTGGGCGAGGCGGCGCCCCGTCCGTTCGGCGTCGAGCTTGACCTCGGTGCGTTCGCTGATGACCGGCACGATGCGCACCACGCCGAGTTCGGTCGCCTTCTGCAGGATCAGATCCATCTTCTCGCCGCGCGCGACGCCCTGCACGAGGGTCAGCGCGAGCGGGCTTTCGCGATCGACCGCCTCGATCCCGGCCAGTACGCGCGCGCCGACCGCGCGCTTGGCGAGCTGGGTCACCTCGGCGCGATACTCGCAGCCATCGCCGTTGAACAGCACGAGCGGATGCCCGCGTTCGAGGCGCAACACGCGTGCGACGTGTTCTCCGGCCTGCTCGGGCAGCGTGACCTCGCTGCCGACGGCGAGCGGGCCGAACACGCAGATTCTCGGGATGCGCATGCGTGGATTGTAAACGCTGTCCGCCATGCGGACCGCGGCGTCAGCGCGTCGCGAGCGCGATGCCCTCGATGGCGACATCGACCATGAGGTCGATCTCGTCCGTGCCGACGCAGTAAGGCGGCATGAAGTAGACCACATCACCGAGCGGGCGCAGGATCACGCCGCGTTCGAGGCCGTGGCGGTACACGCGCAGCCCGCGTCGATCGGTCGGCGCGAACGGCGCGCGCGTCGTCTTGTCGGCGACCAGCTCGATCGCGGCGATCAGGCCGGTCTGGCGCACGTCGGCTACGTGAGCATGGCTGGCGAGCGGAGCGATGCGCGTGGCCAGATGCGCGGCGAGCCCGCGGTTGCGCTCGAGCACGGGCTCGTCCTCGAGCACGGCCAGCGTCTCGAGCGCGGCGCGGCAGGCGAGCGCATTGCCGGTGAAACTGTGCGAATGCAGAAATGCCTTGCCGGCTGCGTGCTGCGCGTAGAACGCGTCGTAGACGGCATCGCCGGTCAGCACCGCCGACAACGGCAGCGTGCCGCCGGTGAGGCCTTTCGAAACGCAGAGGAAGTCGGGCGAGATGCCGCCCTGCTCGCACGCGAACAGCGTGCCGGTGCGTCCAAAGCCGACCGCGATCTCGTCGGCGATCAGGTGAACTTCATGCTCGTCGCACAGCGTGCGCAGGCCGGTCAGCCAGGCCGGGTCGTGCATGCGCATGCCGCCCGCGCACTGCACGAGCGGCTCGACGATGACCGCACAGGTCTCGTGCGCGTGGCGCGCGAGCAGTGCGCGCATGTCGGCGAGGCGGCGCTGCGCGTGCTCGGCCGGCGTGCATCCCGGTTCGCGCCGGTAGGCATCCGGCGATGGCGCGAGGATCGGCTCGAACAGCAGCGGCGCATAGGTGGAGCGGTACAGCGCGACGTCGGTGACCGAGAGCGCGCCGAGCGTCTCGCCGTGATAGCCGCCCTCGAGCGCGATGAACTTCGTGCGCATCGGGCGACCGCGGTTGCGCCAGCAATGGAAGCTCATCTTCAGCGCGACCTCGACTGCGCTCGAGCCGTTGTCGGCGTAGAACACGCGCGTCAACCCGGCCGGCGCCACGCGCACGAGCGCTTCGGCCAGCGCCACCGCCGGCGCATGGGTCATGCCGGCCAGCATGACGTGGTCGAGCCGGTCGAGCTGGTCCTTCAATGCCGCGACGATGCGCGGATGGCGATGGCCGAGCACGTTGGTCCACCACGAACTGACCGCATCGAGCCAGCGACGCCCATCCGCCGCCTCGAGCCACGCACCCTCGGCGCGCGCGATCGGCAGCATCGGCAGCGTCTCGTGATCGTGCATCTGCGTGCACGGATGCCAGACGACGGCGAGGTCGCGACGGGCGAGATCGACCAGTGGAGGGATGCGGAACGACGGCGGCGGGGCAGCGGACATGCTTTGCTATGATCGGCGCCAATCCCGCAGCTGCACAAGCGCCGCACGCATGACCAACGTACTCACGAACGTGGAATCCGCAATCGGGAATGTTCATGGCGTGGCGGGCGCGGGTGACGAGCAGGGCAAGCCGCGTTGCGCTTGGCCTTCGCCGGTGGCCCGGCGCGATCCGCGCGTCCGGGCACCGGTTGGATTCACCCTGATCGAGATCCTCGTCGTCGTCGTCATCCTCGGCATCCTCGCCGCGATCGTCGTGCCGCGCGTCATGCAACGGCCGGCCGAGGCGCGCGTCACGCGCGTCAAGCAGGACCTGCAGGGCATCGTCACCGCGCTCAATCTCTACAAACTCGACAACTTCCGCTATCCCGGCAACGAGCAGGGCCTGCAGGCGCTCGTCGCCAAGCCGTCCGGCCAGCCGGAGGCGCCGAACTGGAAAGGACCCTACCTCGATCGGCTGCCAAAGGACCCGTGGAATCGCGCCTACCAGTACCAGCAGCCCGGCCAGCGCGGCGAGATCGACGTCTTCAGCTACGGTGCCGATGGGCGCCCGGGTGGCGAAGGCGAGGACGCGGACATCGGCAACTGGGGCGATTGAGCACTTGAAGCCGTGATTCGTCATTCGGGATTCGTGATTCGGCAAAGCAGTCCAAGCCGCGTCGCCACGTTTTCCCCGATCACCGATCACCGATCACCCATCACGGCTCCAAGAGGTTTCACCCTGATCGAGATTCTTGTCGTGCTCGCGATCGTCGGCGTACTCGCGCTCGCGGTCGTGATCGGCATCGATGCCGCCGGCGGCGAGCGCCAGCTGCAACGTGAAGGCGAGCGCTTCCAGGCGCTCGTCACGCACGCCTGCGAACGCGCCGAACTCGGCGGCCGCAGCGTCGGCGTGCGCGTCGACGCAAACGGTTTCGCGTTCGCGATGCTCGGCTTCGACGGCTGGATGGCCGACGAGCGCGATGGCGAACTGCGCCCGCGCCGCTGGTTGCAGGGCCTCGCCGCCGAACTGCGCCGCGACGGCCGCGTGCTCGGTGTCGATGCCGCGGATGACGCGGCCGGTCCGCAGATCGTGTGCTTTCCGAGCGGCGAGTTGACCCCGTTCACGCTGCGCCTCGGCCTCGGTAGCACGCCAGGCACGCTCGATGTGAACGGACGCCCCGATGGCCGCGTCGAACTCGCGCGCAGCGGAGCGCAGCACTGATGCGCGCGCGCGGCTTCACCCTGCTCGAGGTGCTGATCGCCCTCGTCGTCGTCGCGCTCGCGCTGCTCGCGCTGACGCGCACGGCCGGTGGCCAGGTTGCCGCATTCGATGCGCTGCGCGAGCGCACGCTGGCCGGCTGGGTCGCTTCGAACGTGCTCGCCGAGACGCGCCTCGCGACGCCGCTGCCGCCGACCGGCCGCCGTGACGGTCGCGTGCGCTTCGCCGACCGCGACTGGCGCTGGACGCTCGATGTGACCGCCACCGCGAACCCGCAGATCCGTCGGCTCGACGTCGCGGTCCATGCCGCCGATGACCCGGCGTCGCTGGCGACGCTGAGCGGATTCGGGAGTGCGCAGCCGTGAGGGAAACGACGGAGGAGGATTCCCGGCAGGGCACATTCGCCTGCGGCGTCCACGTTTCGGTGCAGATCGTCGCCGGGATGCCTGACACGGCTCGCGAAGGCCGTTCGCGGTCGGGCCGGGCACGGGGCGGTTCGGCGTCGAGCAGGCGCGATGCGCGGTTCGACGGAGCGACTTCGGTCGGATTCAGCCTGATCGAAATACTCGTCGCCCTCGTCGTGTTCGCCGCGATGGCGGCGATCACATGGGGTGCGCTCGGCCAGGTCGTGCGCACGCGCGCCGCACTCGCCGACCAGCAGCAGCGCTTCGCGGCGATCGTGCGCGCGGTCGGCGGCCTCGAGCGTGACCTGCGCCAGGCCGTCTCGCGTCCGGTTCGCGGCAACGTCGGCGAGGCGGTGCCGGCCGTGCTCGGTGACGGCACGCGCATCGAACTGAGCCGGATCGGCTTCGCCAATCCGCGCGTCGAGCAGCAGAGCCAGGTCGAACGGGTCGGGTACCGGCTCGAGGACGGCGAGTTGCGGCGCGAACGCTGGCCGGTGCTCGACCGCGCCGCCGGCAGCCGCGCCGAGTCACGCGAGCTGCTCGACCGCGTCGACGCGCTGCAGTGGCGCTACCTGGCCGATGACGGCAGCTGGCGCGATACCTGGCCACCGCGCGAGGCGCCGCGTGGACAGCTGCCGC
>JAFLDX010000182.1 GCA_017302215.1 Lysobacterales bacterium | reverse complement strand
GGAAATCCGCGCCGGTGCAATCGGCCGCGCCAGGCACGGCCGCCTGCGCCGTTGCTGCGGCGAGGGCCAGCGCGAACGCGCCGCGCGCGGCCCCGCGATGCGCGCGCATCACGACGTCTGCACGCTCGCGCGCGCGAACGGCAGGCGGGCGACGACGAGCATGACCGCGAGGGTCGAGGCCAGCGTGATCGCCATCAGGTGGATGTAGTGCAGCGGCGACCAGGCGAACGTGAACACCGCGTAGAGCGCAGCGCCGAACGCGATGCCGACCTTGACCGCCGTGGCGCCGATGCCGCGCAGGAAGACCGCCGCGATGAAGGCGGCCAGCACCGGCATCGAGTAGAGGCCGTTCAGGCGCTGCAGCGTGTCGATGATGCTGCGCGAACGCTCGTACAACGGCACGAGGGCGATCGCGATGACCGTGAACACGATCGTCACGCGCTGGCCGATCGGCTTGATGCGCGCATCGGCATTGACAAGCGGCAGGTGGAAGTCGCAGGTGTACAAGGCCGCCGCCGAGTTGAGGCAGGCGTTGAAGCTCGAGATGACCGCGCCGGCGATCATCGTCGCGAACGCTCCCGACAGCCACGGCGGCAGCACGCCGGCGACGAGCTTGCCGTAGGCGACGTCGCCGACGGGGCCGTACAGTTTCCACGCGATGATGCCGGGCAGCACGACGATCAGCGGCGTCAGCATCTTCAGCGCGGCCGCGGCATAGATGCCCTTCTGCGCCTCGCGCACCGTGCGCGCGGCGAGCGCGCGCTGCGCGATCACCATGTTCGTGCCCCAATAGAACAGGTGGATGAACAGCATGCCGGTCAGCAGCGTCGTCCACGGGATGTCGGACTGCGCCGATCCGACCAGGGTCCAGCGCTCGGTCGGGACGCCGGAGAGATCCCAACCGATCGCATGCAGGGCGAAACCGGTCACGGTCAGCCCCATCACGAGCAGGCCGATGCCGATGTACATGTCCGAGATCGCGATCGCGCGCAATCCACCGAGTGCCGCGTAACCGAGGCCGGCGAGGGCGAGCGCCGCCGCGATCACGACGACCGGCACGTCGACCGCGAACATCGACTTCATGAACACGGCACCGGTGTAGAGCACGACCGGCAGCAGGATGAACTGGTAGCCGAGCAGGAACAGGGCCGAGACGATGCGACGCAGGCCGGCATCGCCGAGGCGGTGCTCGAGCAGTTCGGTCGTCGTCGTGCAGCGGTACTTGTAGTACATCGGCACGAGCACGTGGGCGAGCACGATCAGGCCCGCGGCGGCACCGAATTCCCACCATGCGACGAGCAGGGCCTGCGCGCCGTTCATGCCGACGATCTGTTCGGCGCTGAGGTTGGTCAGCAACAGCGAGCAGGCGATGAACGGCCAGCTCAATGCCCCGCCGGCGAGGAAGTAGTCGCGCGAGGCGTCCGCACTGTGCTCGGCGCGCCCGCATCGCCACCACGTGAGCACGGCGACGAGCAGGTTGAGGGCGAGAAACACGCCGAACTGGACCGCATCGACTTGCACCGTCTGGCCTCCCCGAGGCGTCGGCTGGTGCGGCCGCTCGGCCGCCGAAGGCGCCAACCTAATCGCAATCGCGCGCGTTGCAGCGCAACGCCCGGCATGAATACGTATGCAGGGACGGGCTGCCGGCCGCATCGCGCGCGCTAAGCTTCGCCACCCCTCATCATCGGCGCGCGGCGCGCCGACCCGCGCGGATCACGTTGCATGAGCAAGCGACCCTGGTGGCTCGGAGCCGTCGTCTACCAGATCTACCCGCGCAGTTTCCAGGACACCGATGCCAACGGCGTCGGCGACCTGCCCGGCATCATCGAACGCCTCGACTACGTCGCCGGCCTCGGCGTCGACGCGATCTGGGTGTCGCCGTTCTTCCGTTCGCCGATGGCCGATTTCGGCTACGACATCGCCGATTTCCGCGACGTCGATCCGCTGTTCGGCACGCTCGCCGACTTCGACCGCCTCGTCGACGCCGCCCATCGGCGCGGCCTCAAGGTCGTCATCGACCAGGTGCTGAGCCATTCCTCCGACCGCCATCCCTGGTTCCTCGAAAGCCGCGAGAGTCGCGACAACCCGCGCGCCGACTGGTACGTGTGGGCCGACGCGCGCGATGACGGCTCGCCGCCGAACAACTGGCTGTCGATCTTCGGCGGCGTCGCCTGGCAGTGGGAACCCCGGCGGCGGCAGTACTACCTGCACAACTTCCTCACCGCGCAACCGGACCTCAACTTCCACAATCCGGCCGTGCGCGCGGCGATGCTCGACAACCTGCGCTTCTGGCTCGATCGCGGCGTCGACGGCTTCCGCCTCGATTCGATCAACTTCTGCTTCCACGACGCGCAGCTGCGCGACAACCCGCCGAAGCCCGAGGCCGAGCGCGTCGGCCGCGGCTTCAGCCCGGACAACCCGTACGCGTTCCAGTACCACTGGTACAACAACACGCAGCCCGAGAACGTGGCCTTCCTCGGCGAGCTGCGCGCGCTGATGGACGCGTATCCCGACATCGCCACGCTCGGCGAGATCTCGGCCGAGGATTCGCTCGCGACGATGGCCGAGTACACCGGGCCGGGTCGGCTGCACATGGCCTACAGCTTCGAGCTGCTGACCGAGGAGTTCTCGGCGCGCCAGGTGCGCGAGACGGTCGCGGCACTCGAGGCGAAGATGACGCGCGGCTGGCCGTGCTGGGCGATCTCGAACCACGACGTGCGCCGCGTGGCGAGCCGCTGGGGCAGCGACGAAACCGCCGAACGCATCGCTCCGGTGCTGACGGCGATGGCGTGCTCGTTGCGTGGTTCGGTCTGCGTCTACCAGGGCGAGGAACTCGGCCTGACCGAGGCCGAGATCCCGTTCGAGCTGCTGCAGGACCCCTACGGCATCGCGTTCTGGCCGAACTTCAAGGGGCGCGACGGCTGCCGCACGCCGATGCCGTGGAGCGATGGCGACCACGCGGGCTTCAGCCGGACGACGCCGTGGCTGCCGGTGCCGGACGCGCATCGCGCGCGCAGCGTGAGCCGCCAGGACCGCGAGGCCGACTCGCCGCTGCAGCGCTTCCGCCGGTTCCTCGCCTGGCGCCGGCGGCACCCCGCCCTCGTGCGTGGCGCGGCGCGCATGCTCGATGCGCCCGAACCGGTGGTGGCGATCGAACGCAGCCACGACGGCTGCACGTTGCGCGCATGGTTCAACACGGGCGGCGAACCGCGGCGTTTTGCCAGCGCCGAAGCGGCGAACCTGCGCGTGCTCGACGACCACGGCCTCGTCTCTGGATCCGTGCGCGATGGCCACGTCGAATTGCCACCGTTCGCGGTCGTGTTCGGCCAAGCCTGAGCGAACGCATCCATCCGCGTCAGCCCCGTGGAGCGGAGCTTGCTCCGCTGCCCTCGCTCCGGTGTCCGGTCGCTTCCGTCACGCCTCAGCCGAGCAAGCTCGGCTCTACGTAGAGCGGAGCTTGCTCCGCTGCTCTCGTTCCGCTGCCCGAAGCGCCGCGCGCGCTGCAGGGAAAAGCGACGCTTTGCGCGTGCCGGCCGGAATGGTTCAATGCACGCCAGAGGATCCGACGATGCCGACGCGTGCCCCTTCGATCGCCCGTGAGTTCTGGCGGCTCATGGCGACCAATGATTTCGATGCGGTCGGGCGCGTGCTCGCGCCCGAGTTCGTGCTCGACTGGCCGCAGTCGGGCGAGCGCATCCGCGGCGCGGCGAACTTCGCACGCATGAATTTCGAGTATCCCGCGCACGGCGCCTGGCGTTTCACCTTGAATCGGGTGGTCGGCAGCGACGACGAGGCGGTGACCGACGTCTCCATCAGCGACGGCGTGCAGCAGGCGCGCGCCATCTCGTTCTTCAACGTCGAGGACGGGCGAATCGTCCGCCTCGTCGAGTTCTGGCCCGAGCCGATGCCGGCGCCGACGATCCGCGCGCATCTCGTCGAGCGCATGGCGTGATGGCGCCGACGCACCGGCGTGCGCCGCGCGCAGACGCCCGGTGACCGCGCCCGCGATCGTCCGGCGCGGCATGTCGGCCGATGCGGCCGCGCTCGCGATCCTCGCCCGGCGCACCTTCTGCGCCACGTTCTCCCCGCACAACCGCGAGGAGGACATGCAGGCCTACGTCGCTCAAGCGTTCGGGCCGGCGCAACAGGCACGCGAACTCGCGGACCCGCGCTTGCTGACCCTGCTCTGCGAATGCGACGGCTTCCTCGCCGGGTATGCCCAGCTGCAGCGGGATACGCGCCCGGCCTGCGACGTGCCGACCGGATCGATCGAACTCAAGCGCTTCTACGTCGAGCCCGCCCGGCACGGCAGCGGTCTTGCCGCCCGGCTGATGGCGACGGTGTTCGATGCCGCGCGCGAAGAGCGCGCGGAACACGTCTGGCTCGGCGTCTGGGAACACAATCCGCGCGCGATCGCGTTCTACCTCAAACGCGGCTTCGTCGACATCGGCAGCCAGCCGTTCCGGCTCGGCAGCGACGTGCAGACCGACCGCGTCATGCTCGCCGCCGTGCCCTGAAGCCGGTCGCGATGGTCGCCCCGGACGGCATCGCGCAATCGCGGTCATCGCCGGCGCAGCGCGCGCATGCGACGATCGCCATCGACGCGGCAAGAGGTTCGGACGTGACGGAATCGCGGGGACGCCTGGGCTGGACCTGCCTGCGCATCACCCTGTCCGTGCTGATCGCGGCGCACGGCTGGGTGCGCCTGCTCGGCGGCGGGATCGAGCCGTTCGGCGCGTGGCTCGATGCCCAGGGCCTGCCGTTCGGCCCCGCCATCGCCACCGCGATCACAGCGGTCGAGGTGCTCGGCACGATCGCCTACGCGCCCGGGCGGTTCGTTTGGCCGCTGAGCCTTGCCTACGCCTCGATCTACACGGTCGGCATCGTCCTCGTGCATGCACCGGCAGGCTGGTTCGTCGTTGGCGCAGGACGCAATGGCGCCGAGTACAGCGTGCTGCTGATCGTCTGCCTGCTCTGCGTGGGCTGGCAGCATGCACCGCGCAAGCAGGTAACCTGACCGCGCCCATTGCACCGATCGACGTGGAGGTCCGCATGCACCGGAGTCGCCTCGCCGGCTTCATCATCGATTGCCGCACGGACGACCTCGGCGGCGCCGCGCGGTTCTGGAGCGGCGCACTGGGCATGCCGGAACGCGTGCTTTCCGCCGGGGAGGGCGAGCGTTACGTCGGGCTCGATGATGCGGCACGCGGACTGCACATCGAGGTACAGGCGGTCGACCACGACAGTCGTGTCCACCTCGACATCGAAACCGACGACATCGATGCGGAGGTGCGGCGCCTCGAATCACTCGGCGCGCGCCGCATCGCGCAAGTGCACGGCTGGTGGGTCATGCAGGCACCGACCGGACAGCGCTTCTGCGTCGTGCGCGCCAGGGCCGCCGATTTCGCCGCCACGGCGAACCGCTGGGAATGAGCCCGCGTCGCGTGCGCGTGTCGATCGGACGCGCCCCTGCTCGTCGCTGCCCTGAATGCGGTTCGCCGATCGCGCGAGGCGACCTTGAACACGACCCGTCCGTCTGCTGTCATCAGCGAGCGTGAACATGACCACGACCCAGCGTGCGATCGAGGCGGTCTGGCGCGTCGAGTCCGCGCGCGTCGTGGCGACGCTCGTGCGCATGCTGCGCAGCCTCGATCTCGCCGAAGAGCTCGCCCAGGATGCCCTCGTCGCCGCGCTCGAGCGCTGGCCACGCGACGGCGTGCCGGACAACCCGGGGGCCTGGCTCGTGACGACCGCGAAGCACCGCGCGATCGACCGCCTGCGCCGCGACCGCCTCGCCGAACGCAAGTTCGAGGAGTTCGGCCACGCCCTCGAGGCCGCCGATGTGCCGCACGACGAGGCGGCGGCGATGGCCGATGACGACATCGGCGACGACCTGCTGCGCCTGGTCTTCGCCGCCTGCCATCCGCGCCTGTCGACCGAGGCACGCGTGGCCCTGACCTTGCGCCTGCTCGGCGGCCTGTCCACCGACGAGATCGCGCGCGCCTTTCTCGTTCCCGAAGCGACCGTCGCGCAGCGCATCGTGCGCGCCAAGCGCACGCTCGCGAGCGAGGGCATCGCCTTCGAGGTGCCGCGCGGAGTCGAGCTTGGGCGCCGGCTCGCCTCGGTGCTCGACGTCGTCTACCTGATCTTCAACGAAGGCTATGCGGCGACCGCAGGCGACGACTGGATGCGCCCGGCGCTGTGCGAGGAAGCGCTGCGCCTCGGCCACGTGCTGGCGCGAATCGCCCCTGCCGAGCCCGAGGTGCACGCCCTCGTCGCCTTGATGGAAATCCAGGCCTCGCGCACGCATGCGCGCAGGGGTGCCGATGGCGAACCGGTCCTGCTCGCCGCACAGGACCGTTCGCGCTGGGACGCGCTGCAGATCCGGCGAGGGCTCGATGCGCTGGCGCGGACCGGCCGGCTCGGAGGCGCGACCGGCCCGTATGCGTTGCAGGCGGCGATCGCGGCCTGCCATGCGCGCGCGCGCCGCGTCGAGGACACCGACTGGGCGCGCATCGCCGAGCTGTATGCGCGGCTCGCGCGCGCGACGCCGTCACCGGTGGTCGAACTGAACCGCGCGGTCGCGGTATCGATGGCCGCGGGGCCGCAGGCCGGCCTCGCCCTGGTCGACGCACTGCTCGACGAACCGGCGCTCGCGAACTACCACCTGCTGCCGGCCGTGCGCGGCGACCTGCTGGCCAGGCTC
>JAFLDX010000181.1 GCA_017302215.1 Lysobacterales bacterium | reverse complement strand
GCCACGTGCCGCCGGGCGGCGTACGTGGGCTCGTGTCGCCGGACCGCCTCTCAACGCCGCGCAGGCGGCGGCGTGTGCGGCGATCTCCGCGGCGGCGTCGACCTTCACCCCGTTCCTGCTCGACGGCGTCACCGGCAGCGGCAAGACCGAGGTCTACCTCGACGCGATCGCCGACGTCGTCGCGCGTGGCGCGCAGGCCCTCGTGCTCGTTCCCGAGATCGCGTTGACTCCGCAGACGGTGCGACGCTTCCGCGAGCGTCTCGGTTTCGAGGTCGCGCTGCTGCACTCGGGACTATCCGAAGGCGAGCGCGGCCGTGCCTGGCTGGCCGCGGCGGCGGGCGATGCGTCGGTCGTGCTCGGCACGCGTTCGGCCGTATTCGTGCCGATGGCCCGCCCGGGCCTGATCGTCATCGACGAGGAGCACGATGCCTCGTACAAGCAACAGGACGGCTTCCGCTATCACGCGCGCGATCTCGCCGTGGTCCGCGCCAAGGCACTCGGTGTGCCGCTCGTGCTCGGTTCGGCGACGCCGTCGCTCGAGAGTCTCGCGAATGCGGAAGCTGGCCGCTACCGGCACCTGCGCCTCGTCGAGCGCGCCGGCGTGGCGCGCCCGCCCGAACTGCACGTCATGGACCTGCGCCACAAGCGCGTCGTCGACGGCCTCGCGATCGACAGCCTGCGCACGATCTCTGCGCACCTCGACGCCGGCGGTCAGGTGCTCGTGTTCCGCAACCGGCGCGGCTACGCGCCCGTGCTGTTCTGTCATGCCTGCGGATGGAGCGCGCAGTGCGGCCGCTGCGACCGGCCGCTGACCGTTCATCGCGGCGCGGCACGCTTGCGCTGCCACCACTGTGGCGCCGAAGAGCGCGTGCCGGCGGCATGCCCGGCCTGCGCGAGCCCTGCGCTCGGCCCGCAGGGTGTCGGTACCGAACGACTCGAAGCGATGCTGGCCGAGCGCTTCCCGAACGTCCCGGTCGTGCGCATCGACCGCGACAGCACGCGCACGCGCGGCGGCCGCGATGCGCTGCTCGATGGCCTCGACGCCGAGGGAGCGCGCATCCTGGTCGGCACCCAGATGCTGGCCAAGGGCCATGACCTGTCCGGCTTGACCCTTGTCGTCGTGGTCGGCGTCGACGAGGGGCTTTACAGCGTCGATTTCCGCGCCGGCGAGCGGCTCGGCCAGCTGATCGTGCAGGTCGCCGGCCGTGCCGGGCGTGCCGATCGCCCGGGCAGCGTGATCCTGCAGACGCACCATCCGCAGCATCCCTTGCTGGCAGCCCTGCTCGAAGGGGGGTATCCGATGCTCGCGAGGCGCCTGCTCGCCGAGCGAGCGGCGGCCTCGTTGCCGCCGTTCGCGCACCTCGCCCTGCTGCGCGCGGAGGCGAAGCAGAACGCGCAGACACTCGAGTTCCTCGCGGCGGCGGCCGCGGTCGCGCGTGCGTCGCGATTGACGGTGCTGCTGCACGGCCCCTTGCCGGCGCCGATGCCGCGCCGCGCCGGCTTCCTGCGCAGCCAGTTGCTGATCGAGGCCGCCGAGCGGCCGCTCATGCAGGCGTTCCTCGCCGCCTGGTTGCCCGCCGTGCGTGCATTGCCGCTGGCGCGCCGCGTGCGCTGGTCGATCGACGTCGACCCGGTCGAGATGGGTTGAGAGCGAGACAAGCGCCGGCCACGGCATGTTTCGGCAGCTCCGGCTCGGAAAAGAAAACGGCCCGAATCGACGGGCCGTAGTCGAGATGCTTCCGGTTGAAAGTGCGGCCATGGAGGGCCGCTTCCGGACTTCAACGAAACCGCACGGACAAGCGCGCGTGTGGCTGTCGTCGCAGCAGCAATCACGGACGATTGCAAATACTCACGCCACGAACAGCGCGCGCATCTTCTTCATGGCGTTCGCCTCGACTTGGCGGATGCGCTCGGCCGACACGCCGTACTCGTCGGCGAGTTCCTGCAGCGTTGCCTTCTCGCCGTCGTCGAGCCAGCGCCGCCGGATGATGTCGCGCGAACGCTCGTCGAGGCGGGCGAGGCCGCGTTGCAGTGTGTCGAGCGACGACTCCTCCTCCGAATCGTTCTCGACCGTAAGGTACGGATCGGCGTTCTGGTGATCCTCGAGGTACATCACCGGCGAGGGCCTGGCGTCCTCGTCGTCGTCGACCGGCGCATCGAACGCGACGTCGCGCCCGCTCAGGCGCGACTCCATCTCCAGCACCGTCGCCGCCGGCACCCCGAGCTCGCGCGCGACCGTGTTGACCTCTTCGGCATTCATCCAGCCGAGGCGCTTCTTCGACTTGCGCAGGTTGAAGAACAGCTTGCGCTGCGCCTTGGTCGTCGCGACCTTGACGATGCGCCAGTTGCGCAGGATGAACTCGTGCATCTCGGCGCGGATCCAGTGCACGGCGAACGAGACGAGGCGCACGCCCTGGTCCGGATCGAAGCGCTTGACCGCCTTCATCAGCCCGATGTTGCCTTCCTGGACGAGGTCACCGATCTGCAGGCCGTAGCCCGAGTAGCCGCGCGCGACGTGCACGACGAAGCGCAGGTGCGACATGACCATCTTGCGTGCCGAATCGAGATTGCCGGCGTCGCGATAGTCCCGTGCCAGGGCCTGCTCGTCCTCGACGGTCAGCATCGGGATGCGATGCACGGCCGAGATGTACGCGTCCAGGCTGCCGAGCGCGCTCGGGACCGGGAAGTTGTCTGCCGTGAGGGCCTGGGTCTGGGTCATCGTCGATTCCTCTTGATGCGAAGCATGCTAGCACTCACATGGTGAGAGTGCTAAGGATGCCGCGAGTTCCCCGGGGCGATCCCGGCGTGGCCGCGGCATAACTGAACTGACGGGTATAGTAGCGCCGGATCCGTTAATGCGCGGTGATCAGACTGCTCAGGCCGCGTGAACAATCAGGCCGGCGCCTGCGCCAGCTCGGCGCGCGGCGGCAGCCGCCATTCGACGGGGGCTTGCCCCGATTCTTCCAGGTATTTGTTCGTGCTGGAAAAATGGCCGCAACCGAGAAAGCCGCGATGGGCCGACAGCGGTGATGGATGCGGTGCCTTGAGCACGCGATGCCGGCGCGTGTCGATGAGGCGCCCCTTGGTCTGCGCATGGCTGCCCCAGAGCAGGAACACGAGCCCCTCGCGCTCGCGATTGAGGGCATCGATGCAGGCGTCGGTGAAACCCTCCCAGCCCTTGCCCTGGTGCGAGCCGGCGAGTCCATGCTCGACGGTCAGCACGGCGTTGAGGAGCAGGACGCCCCGACGCGCCCACGGTACCAGCCAGCCGTGGTCGGGCCGCGCGATGCCGAGATCGCGATGGATCTCGCGGAAGATGTTTTCCAGCGATGGCGGTACCGCGACTTCCGGCAGGACCGAGAAGCACAGGCCGTGCGCCTGACCGTTGCCGTGGTACGGATCCTGGCCGAGGATGACGACCTTGACCGCATCGAACGGCGTCGTGTCGAGCGCGGCGAATATCTCGGAGCCGCGCGGGTGGATCGTCTTGCCGGCTTCCTTCTCGGCGCGCAGGAACGCAGCGAGGGCCTGCATCGGCGCGCTTTCGAGCATTGCGCCGACGCGCCGCTTCCATGAGGCCTCGAGGCGGATGGAGTCGCCGCTCATGACACGGTCGCGATGCGCCCGCGCAGGTGACGTGCGACGCGCAACTGGAACAGCAGCTTGGTCACGAGCAGGCGCTCCTCGATCGGCTTCTCGACGAGGTCGTTGGCGCCGGCGCGCAGCAACGCGGCCTGCTTCTGCGGGTTGTCGTCGCCGGTCATCACGATCACCGGCAGATGGCCCTTGCCGTAGCCGAGGCGATGGCGCACGCGCTCGAGCAGGTCTGCGCCGGTCAGCTCGCCCTTCAGGTTGACGTCGGTCAGCACGAGGTCGGCGCCGACGCGGTCCATCGCCTGCGCCGTCTCGAGCATCGCGATGGCCTCTTCGACCGTCACCACGTGGAGCACTGTCAACCCGTGCTTCTCGAGCATGCGTCGCGTCGCCAGCGCGACGACGCGACTGTCCTCGACGTACAACACCTCGCCCGACGTCGCTTCGGTCGGGCGCACGTAGCCGCGGATGAATTCGGCGAGCGCCTGGAAGCCGAGCGACTTGTCGAAATAATCGGTGACGTCGTCGCTGAGGCTGCGCTCGACCAGGCGCTCGTGCACGTCGCCCGACACGACCACGATCGGCATGTAGGCCTGTGGCGAACCTTCACGGACACGCCGCGCCAGTTCGAGCCCGTCCATGTCCGGGAGGCGCAGCGCGGTCGTGACGAAATCGATGGCGCCTTCGCCCAACCGCACGAGTGCCTCGGCGCCCGTCTCGCAGGGCAGGACCGCGACGCCGGGCAGGCTTGCAAACAAGGTCTGTTCGATCAGGCGCCGAACGACGCGCGAGCCGTCGACAACGAGCACGCGCGGATGGTCGGAGGACAGGTGGCGACCGAGCGACGCGTCCATGCTCAGCGTCCGCCGCGACCGGCGCGAAGGTGGCCCGTGCTCGCGATCCACGCGCCGAGCCAGCCGAGCGCCGCTCCGGCGGCGAGCACGACGATGGCCTCGCGCAGGCCGAAGCCGGTGAGTGCGAAGCGGTGGCGGTAGCTCTCGAGCAACTGCGCGGCCGGCGCGGCGACCGTCCACTCGAATGCGCCGACCGCGAGGAGGGCCAGCACTGCGCCGAGCAGGCCGTAGGCCATGCCGATGTAGAGGAACGGCCGACGCACGAACGCGTCGTTCGCTCCGATCAGTTGCAGCACGGCAATTTCCTCGGATCGCCCCTGGATGTCCATGCGCACGGTGTTGCCTATGATCAGCAGCGTGGCGACGGCGAGCAGACCCATCAGCGCGAGCATCGCCCGTTCACCGAATCCGAGCAAGGCGGACAGGCGCTTGCGCCACGCGGCGTCGTACTGGACGAGGGCCGTGCGGGAATCGGCCTCGAGGTCGGCGAGCAGCGCCGCCGCGTCGTCACCGCCGGCGCTCACGCGCGGCGTGACCACGAGCACGCTCGGCAGCGGATTGCCGTTCAGCACGTCGAGCGCTTCGCTGAAGCCCGAAAGCTGGCGGAACTCCGCAAGTCCCTGCTCGGGCGTGCGCACGACGATCTTCTCGACGTCGTCGCGCCGGCCGAGTTCGCTCGCGTAGGCGTCGGCGCCGCGTGCGTCGACCGTCAGCTCGAGGAACACGGTCACGTCCCGCGCCTCGCGCAGGCCGGCGGAAAGCTGGCGCGCGTTGTCGAGGATCACGTGAAACAGCAACGGCAGAGCGAGCGCGATGCCGATGACGAGCACGGTCAGCAGGGTCGCCCATGGACGCGCGGCAAGACGCCGGATGCTCGCCGCGAAACCATCGCCGTGCGCATGGCGCCAGCCCTGCAGGCGCGCCGCGAGCGGACGTCGCGCGCGCCGCACGCTGACGTTGGCTGGCGCGGCGGTGCGCAGGCGATTCGGGCCGGAACGGTCGTTCGACGGATTCGCCATCAGGGAGCCTGCGGCCGGAAGTCGTCGATCAGGCGACCGTGGTCGAGCACGAGCACGCGCTTGCCCATGTGGCGGATCAGGTGCAGGTCATGGCTCGCCACGAGGACGGTGGTGCCGACCTGGCCGAACTCGGCGAACAGCCGCATGATCTCGACCGAAAGTTGCGGGTCGAGGTTGCCGGTCGGCTCGTCGGCGATGATCAATGGCGGCTTGCCGACGATTGCGCGGGCAATGCCGACGCGCTGTTGCTCGCCGGTGGAGAGCGTAACCGGCAGCGATTTTTCGCGCGCGAGCAGGCCGACCTTGTCGAGCGCGGCGCGCACCCGCCGGGCGATCTCGTCGCGGCTCGCACCGCCGATGCGCAACGGAAGCGCGACGTTCTCGAACACGTCGCGATCCATCAGCAGGCGGTGATCCTGGAAGACCATGCCGATGTCGCGGCGCACGTACGGCACCGAACGCGCGCGCACTCGCGCGAGCGGCGTGCCGTTGACGACGATCTCGCCGCGCGACGGGCGCTCGATCAGGCCGAGCAACTTGAGGAGGGTGCTCTTGCCGGCACCGGAATGGCCGGTCACGAAGGCCATCTCGCCCGCCTCGATGTCGAAGCTGAGCCCACTGAGCGCCTCGTGGCCCGCGGCGTAGCGCTTGCTGACCTGGTCGAAATGGATCACGTGGGCGGGTTGGGTGGCGGGGTCGGGTGGAACGATTGTAGGGCGGCGATCGACGCGATGTCCCGAGGATGCAGGATGGCGGGTATCCGGCGCCGATCCTTCGGTTGGCGTCGATGCGTCGGGCCAACGTGATCCGGCGATGCGAGGAGGCGGGCGTGCGGTGCCGATCCTTCGGCCGCGGTCGATGCGTCCGGCGCCGATCCTTCGGTTGGCGTCGATGCGTCTATTTCACCATTTGATTCAAGTCGAAGATCGGCAACAGGATCGCCAGCACGATGAAAAGCACCATCGCGCCGACGGCGAGGATCACGAGCGGGCCGAGCGTCGCGGCGAGGAGCCCGAGCCAGCGATCGAGTTCGCGTTGCTGATGGGCGGCGACCTCGTCGAGCATGCGCGGCAGTTCGCCGGACTTCTCGCCGCTGGCGACCAGGCGCAGGGCCACCGGCGGGAACTGGCCGCTCTCGCCGAGCGCGCGCGCGAAACCGCCACCTTCGCGCACGCGGATGGCTGCGCGCCGCAGCGCATCGCGCATCGGCAGGTTCGGCACGACCTGCGCGGCGATGGCGAGGGCGTCG
>JAFLDX010000019.1 GCA_017302215.1 Lysobacterales bacterium | reverse complement strand
CCGGCCGCGGGCTTGTGCTTCATCGCGCCGCGCTATCCGCGCGAGGCCGGGCTGCCTGACGAGGCGAGCCTGCCGTGAGCCGCGTGCGCATCAAGTTCTGCGGCATCACGCGCCAGGTCGATGCGCAACGGGCCTGCGCGCTCGGCGTCGATGCGCTCGGCTTCGTGCTCACGCGAAGCAGTCCGCGCTTCATCGAGCCGGCCGCCGCGAGGGCGCTCCGGCGCACCCTGCCGCCGTTCGTGGCGACCGTGGCCCTGTTCATGGACGATGAACCGGCATGGGTCGCCGAGGCCGTCTCGATCGTCGCGCCGGACCTGGTCCAGTTCCACGGCAGCGAGCCGCCGGCGGACTGCGCGCGCGCGGGTCGCCCCTGGATCAAGGCGGTGGCGATGGCTTCCGAGCCGGATGTGGCAAGCTATGCGGCCCGTTACGCCGGTGCGAGTGCCTTCCTGCTCGACGCACATGCCGTCGGCGAGCAGGGCGGCAGCGGACGCCGTTTCGACTGGTCGCGCGTGCCGGTGCTCGACCGGCCCGTGATCCTCGCCGGCGGCCTCGATGCCGGCAACGTCGCCGAGGCGATCGCGCACACGCGGCCGTTTGCGGTCGACGTGTCGAGCGGCATCGAGTCGGCGCCGGGAATCAAGGATGCGGCACGCATGCGCGATTTCGTCGCGGCGGTGACGGGTTGGACGCGGTCGATCGTCGGCCGCGACGCAGTGGGGCGCAACGACAGTGAGTGACGTGGGCAAGACCGAGTCGATCAGCGTTTCCGACTTCCACGCGTGGCCGGATTCGCACGGTCGTTTCGCGGACTTCGGTGGCGTGTACATGCCGGAAACGCTGATGCCGCCGCTCGAGGAGCTGACCCGCGCCTACCTCGAACTGCGCGGGGATCCCGCGTTCATCGCCGAGTTCGAGCATGATCTTCGCCATTACGTCGGCCGGCCGTCGCCGATCTACCACGCCGAGCGCCTGTCGAGGAAGATCGGCGGCGCGCAGATCCTGCTCAAGCGCGAAGACCTCAACCACACCGGCGCGCACAAGATCAACAACACGATCGGCCAGGCCCTCGTCGCGCGCCGCATGGGCAAGCGCCGCATCATCGCCGAGACCGGCGCCGGCCAGCACGGCGTCGCCACCGCGACCGTGTGCGCACGCTTCGGCCTCGACTGCATCGTCTACATGGGTGCGGTCGACATCGAGCGCCAGAAGATCAACGTCTACCGCATGAAGCTGCTCGGCGCCGAGGTCGTGCCGGTCACGTCGGGGTCGAAGACGCTCAAGGATGCGCTCAACGAGGCGATGCGCGACTGGGTGACGAACGTGCACGACACGTTCTACATCATCGGCACGGTAGCCGGCCCGCATCCGTATCCGATGATGGTTCGCGATTTCAATGCCGTGGTCGGTCGCGAGGCACGCGCGCAGATGCTCGAGCAGTACGGTCGACTGCCGGACGTGCTGACCGCCTGCGTCGGCGGCGGATCGAACGCGATCGGCCTGTTCCACGCGTTCCTCAACGACCGCGAGGTCGCGATCGTCGGCGCCGAAGCGGCCGGCGACGGCATCGACACGGGCCGCCACGCTGCCTCGCTCGCGGCGGGGCGCAAGGGCGTGCTGCACGGCAATCGCACCTACGTGATCTGCGACGACCACGGCCAGATCACCGAGACGCATTCGATCTCGGCCGGGCTCGACTATCCCGGGGTCGGCCCCGAGCATGCCTTCCTCAAGGATTCGGGCCGCGCGCGCTACGAGGGCGTGACCGACGAAGAGGCACTCGCGGCATTCCACGAACTGGCGCGCACCGAAGGCATCCTCGCCGCGCTCGAATCGAGCCATGCGGTCGCGCAGGCGATGAAGCTCGCGCGGGGGATGGCGAAGGACCGGCTGATCCTGTGCAACCTGTCCGGACGCGGCGACAAGGACGTGCACACGATCGCGGCGCGCGAGGGCATCGCCCTGTGAGCAACCGCATCGACCAACGCTTCGCGAGCCTGCGCGCGCGCGGTCGCAAGGGCCTGATCCCGTTCGTCACGGCCGGCGATCCGCTGCCGCAGGCGACCGCCGCGGTCATGCACGCCCTGGTCGAGGCCGGCGCCGACGTGATCGAACTCGGCGTGCCGTATTCGGACCCGGTCGCCGACGGCCCGACGATACAGCACGCGAGCGAGCGTGCGATCGCACGCGGCGTCGGTCTCGAAGCGATCCTTGCCGAGGTGCGTGCGTTCCGCTCGCGCGACCTCGATACACCGGTCGTGCTGATGGGTTACCTGAACCCGATCGAGATCCGCGGCTACGCGCGCTTCGCGCGCGAGGCGGTCGCCGCGGGCGTCGACGGCGTGCTCGTGGTCGACGTGCCGGTCGAGGAGGCCGACACGCTCGGGCCACTGGTCGAGGCCGGCCTGCGCCAGATCTTCCTCGTTGCGCCGACCACCACCGATGCGCGCCTCGCCGCGATCCGCGCGCGCGCGCGCGGCTTCGTCTACTACGTGTCGTTCGCCGGCATCACCGGCGCCGATCGTCTCGACCTGCCCGCCGTGCGCGCGCGCGTCGAGCACATCCGCGCGGGCGGCGATGTTCCCGTGGCGGTCGGGTTCGGCGTGCGCGACGCGGCGAGCGCTGTGGCCGTCGTCGAAGTGGCTGACGCCGTGGTGATCGGCAGCGCGCTCGTGGCGAGGCTGGCCGGGTGCGACGATGCACAGGCTGCGATGTCCGCGGCACGCGGTTTCCTCGCGCCGATCCGCGCGGCGCTCGATGCAATGCATTCCTAGAAAACCATGCCGGCACGCCGTGCACGGACACGGCGGCACGGACGGGAGGTTCCGACGATGAATTGGCTGCAGAAACTGATGACCCCGCGCATCCGCACGCAGAAGACCTCGAAGGGCAAGGTCCCCGAAGGGTTGTGGGAGAAGTGCGACGGCTGCGGCGCGGTCCTGTACGGACCCGAGCTCGAGAAGAACCTGATGGTCTGCCCGAAGTGCGCGCACCATCACGCGATCGCCGCGCGCAAGCGACTCGTCGCGCTGTTCGACGAGGGTCACGCGAGCGAGGTGTTCGGCGACCTGGAAGCGGTCGACGCGCTGAAGTTCAAGGACACCAAGAAGTACAAGGACCGCCTCGTCGCCTCGCAGAAGCAGACCGGCGAGAAGGACGCGCTGATCGCGATGCGCGGCCTGCTCAAGGGACGGCCACTCGCGGCCTGCGCCTTCGAGTTCGCCTTCATGGGTGGCTCGATGGGATCGGTGGTCGGCGAGAAGTTCACGCGCACGGCCGAACTCGCGCTTGCCGAACGCATGCCGATGGTGTGCTTCTCGGCCACCGGCGGCGCGCGCATGCAGGAAGGCCTGTTCTCGCTGATGCAGATGGCCAAGACCTCGGCTGCGCTCGCGCGCCTGCGTGCAGCCTCGCTGCCGTTCGTTTCGGTGCTGACCCACCCGACCACGGGCGGGGTGTCGGCAAGCTTCGCCATGCTCGGCGACATCAACATCGGCGAGCCGAAGGCGCTGATCGGCTTTGCCGGCCCGCGCGTGATCGAGCAGACCGTGCGCGAGACGCTGCCGGAAGGCTTCCAGCGTTCGGAGTTCCTGCTCGAGCACGGCGCGATCGACCGCATCGTCGACCGCCGTGAACTGCGCGACACGCTGGCCGACCTGTTCGCCCTGCTCATGCGCCAGCCGCGCGCGGCCTGAGGCCGCCGCGCGTGCGGTGATGCCGGCCCAACCTTGGGCACGGTCGGTCGGGCGCGCTGCCGTGCGAGCATTTGCCATCGCTGCGCGCGGAGTACCCATGAATCGCCTGTTCGCCGTCATCGCCCTCGTCGCGCCCACGGCATTCGCGCTGGCCGCGGAGTCTCGGCCAACCGCCTACCTGACCCAGCCCGCGCCGTCGCCGGACGGTCGCGAGATCGCCTTCGTCTCGGGCGGCGACATCTGGGTCGTGCCGGCGCAGGGCGGCGATGCGCACCTGCTCGTGCCGGGTCCGGCGGCAGAATCCCGGCCGCTGTATTCGCCGGACGGCAAGCGCCTCGCGTTCATCTCGATGCGCAGCGGCAACGGCGATGTCTACACGCTCGAGTTCGCCAGCGGACGCGTCGAGCGGATCACGTTCGACGACGCCTACGACAATCTCAGCGCGTGGTCGCGTGACGGCGAGTGGCTGTACTTTGCCTCGTCGCGCGACAACGTCGGCAACATGGCCGGCGTGTTCCGCGTACGCGCCACCGGGGGCACGCCGATGCCGGTCTCGCGCGAGGACTTCCGCAACCACGAAGGCGCGGCGCCGTCGCCGGACGGGCGCACGCTCGCGCTGACCGGCAACGGCACCGGCGAACGCCAGTGGTGGCGCCACGGCCACAGCCACCTCGAAGCCGGCGCGATCTGGCTCTTCGGCGACGACGGTCGCGGCGAATACCGGCGCATCACGCCCGACGACGCACGCGCGCTGTGGCCGATGTGGAGCGCGGATGGCGCGACCGTCTGGTACATGAGCGATCGCGGTGGTGCCGAGAACCTGTGGCGCACGAACCGCGAGGGCCAGGCGACGGCGGTCACGCGTTTCAATGACGGACGCGTGCTGTGGCCAGCGATCTCGGCCGACGGCCGCACGATCGCGTTCGCACGCGACTTCGGCATCTGGACCTTCGATGTCGCCACGGGCGCGGCCGCGGCCGTGGCGGTCAACCTGCGCGGCGCGGCGAGCGCGCCGGCGATCGAACGCCAGACGCTCAACGGCGAGTTCAGCGAACTCGCCGTATCGCCGGACGGCAGGAAGGTCGCCTTCATCGCGCGCGGCGAAGTGTTCGCGGCATCGGCCGACAAGGGCGGTCGCGCCGATCGCGTCACCCACACGCGCGAAGCGGAGTACCACCTGGCCTGGGCACCCGACAGTCGCCGCCTCGTCTACGGCTCCGAACGCGGCGATGCAGGGCATCTGTATCTGTACGACTTCGCCGACGGCAGCGAGCGCGCGTTGACCTCGGCCGGTGGCAGCGACGTGCGCCCGCAGTTTTCTGCGGACGGCAAGCGCCTCGCCTTCGTGCGCGACGCGCAGGAGCTGCGCGTGCTCGACCTCGCCGCGCGCGAGGAACGTGTCATCGCGCGCGGTCGCATCGACCTCGCCCGCCCGCTCGAGTCCGACCGCCCGTTCGCATGGTCGCCGGACGGGCGCTGGATCGCCTGGCAAGGCAATGGCGAGCGCATGTTCCGGCACGGCTTCGTCTCGCCGGCCGATGGCGGCGAGGCGGTGCAGGCGAGTTTCCTCGCCAACGTCGGTGCCGACTCGATCGCGTGGGCGCCCGATGGCAAGGCCCTGTACTTCTCGACCGGGCAACGCACCGAACCGGCCCAGGTGGCACGCGTCGACCTGGTGCCGCGCGTGCCGCGCTACAGCGAGGCCGAGTTCCGTTCGTTGTTCGAGCAGCAGACGCCGCCCGGCGTGCCGAAGAGCGACAAGCGCACGGACGAAACGGCGAAGCAGGAAGTCGGCGCGGGCGACGCGCCGGTCGCGGCGGGCCCGCGTGGCGAGCCGGTGCGCGTCGATGCGAGCGGCATCCGCGAGCGCCTTTCGCTGCTGCCGATCGGCCTCGACGTCAATGCGCTCGCGGTAAGTCCCGACGGCAAGGCACTGCTGCTCACGGCGGAAGCGGCCGGTCGCACCAATCTGTACCTCTATCCGATCGACGAACTCGCCGACGAACCGCCGGTGCCGCGCCAGCTGACCTCGAGCGCGGCGCCGAAAGCCGCCGCGCAGTTCGGCGCGGATGGCAAGAACGTCTACTACCTCGAGGGCGGCAAGCTCGTCGCGCTCAAGCTCGACGACGGCAAGGCGCGCCCGATCTCGGTGAGTGCCGAGCTCGACGTCGATTTCCATGCCGACAAGCAGACCCTGTTCGAGCAGAGCTGGCGCTGGCTGCGCGACGCGTTCCACGACCCGGCCATGAACGGGGTCGACTGGCAGGCCTTGCACCGGACGTATGCACCTCGGGTCGCCGCGGCGACCTCGCCCGACGCGTTGCGCGAACTGCTGAACCTCATGATCGGCGAGCTCGATGCCTCGCATCTCGGCGTGCGCGCCCCGGGCCAGCCGAAATGGACGAGTGGCCGCACCGGCCTGCGCTTCGAGCGCGAGGCCTACGAGCGCGACGGCCGCCTGCGTGTCGCCGCGATCGTGCCGCGCTCGCCGGCCGATGTCGCCGCAACGATCGCGCCCGGCGACGTGCTCGTCGCGGTCGACGGCCAGGCTCTCGCCGCCACCGACAACCTCGACCGCCTGTTCGAGAACACGGTCGGTCGCGAGACCGTGCTGCGCTTCACGCGCGCCGGCAAGACCGTCGAGGCGCGCCTCAAGCCGGTCGACACGCGTGCCGACGGCGAACTGGCGTATCGCGCCTGGGTCGCGGCGAACCGCGCCTACGTCGAGCGCGCAAGCAAGGGCCGGCTCGGCTACGTGCACATGGCCGACATGTCGATGGAGTCGCTGCAGCGGCTCTACCTCGACCTCGATGCCGGCAACGCCACGCGCGAAGGCGTTGTCGTCGACGTGCGCAACAACTTCGGTGGCTTCGTCAACGCCTACGCGCTCGACGTGCTCGCGCGCCGGCGCTACCTCGACATGGCGTTCCGCGGCCAGCCGGCGGCATCGGCGCGGGCCGTGCTCGGCCAGCGCTCGCTCGAGCGCCCCACCGTGCTGTTGACCAACCGCGTGACCCTGTCCGACGGCGAGGACTTCAGCGAAGGCTACCGCCGCCTCGGCCTCGGCAGGGTCGTCGGCGAGCCGACCGCAGGCTGGATCATCTACACCTCGAACGCGCGCATGCTCGACGGCTCGATCGTGCGCCTGCCGTTCATCACGATCACCACGGCCGATGGCCAGCCGATGGAGATGGCGCCACGCCCGGTCGACGTCGCGGTCGAACGCCCGCTCGGCGAAGCGCAGCGCGGCATCGACAGCGAACTCGATGCGGCCGTGCGGACCTTGCTGGAAGGCATACCGGCAGCGCGGTGAAGGCTGAAACGCGCAGGGCTCGGCTTGCGTAGAGCGCAGCTTGCTGCGCTGGCGGGCTCGTGAAGCAACGGCAGCGCAGCACGCTGCGCTCTACGGAGAGCAAGGCCTTCGTGGAGCCGAGCTTGCTCGGCTGAAGCCGGACGGCAGCGCAGCACGCTGCGCTCTACAATGGCGGCGTGCATGTAGAGCCGAGCTTGCTCGGCTCAAGCGTCTTCAGCGCAGGCCGAGGAAGTCGATGCTGCAGATGAAGCGCAGCGCGTCGAGGCGCGGGCTCGCTTGCGGGATCGCGGTGCGCAGGGCCTCGAGTTCGGCCTCGATCGCGTCGATCTCGCCGGCGCGCACGGCTGGATTGACGCGGGCGAGCGCCACGAGGCGGTCGCGTTCGTCGCCGAGCGCGCGCTCGACCTGTGACAGCGCGTTGCCGATTTCGACCTGGGTGCGCTCGCGCGCCAGCGTTTCGGCGTGGGCCAGCATCGGCTTGACCAGCTTGGTCAGCACCGGGCGGTACTTCGCCACATCGATCTCGCGATCGGCGGCGCGCTGCACGACGTCGGCTGCCGGCCGGTAGTCGTGGCGCGGCAGCAGGCGCGTGTCGACGACGAGGCGGATCGGCAGCGGCGGCAGCCAGCGTTCGACGGCGAGCGCGCGGTCGGCCACGCAGGCCAGCACGAACACGCACTCAAGCACGGCGCTGCGCGGTGGCAAGGTGTCATCGACGAGGAACGAGGCATTGCCGTGCTCGCCTTCGAGCAGCAGGTCGAGCGCGCCGCCGACCATCGGGTGATCGAGGCGCAGCAGCGGCAGGTCTTCGCGGGCGAGCGCGGTCGCGCGATCGAACGTGGCCTGCTGCGGCCCGTCCTTGAGGCCCGGGAAGCCATCGGTGCTGAGGTATTCCGGATCGAGCACGAAGGTCTGCGCACCGGTCTCCTCGTGGTCGATGCCGAACTGCTCGAACAGGCGCAGGATGAAGTCGTCGCCGCCCACGGCGCGATCGGCCGCGGCGAGCGCGCGGCGCAGCTCGCCGGCGCCGCCCTGACGCGCGCTGGCCAATTCGAGCAGGCGGTCGCGGCCGGCATGGACGAGGGCGGAAAGCTCTTCGTGCGTGGCGCGCGTGTCGCCGACGAGCGCGTCGATCTCGGCATCCGGGTCCTCGCCGCCATGCGCGTGCTGCTCGGCGAGTTCGATCACGCGCGCGCCGTAGCGCTTGACCAGTTCGCGGCCGTCGGACGGGCTCGTGCGCAGCGCATCGAGGCCCTGGTCATGCCAGCGCAGCAGCGCGTGCTGCGCCGTGCCAGAGAACGCGCAGGCGTGGATCTCGATGTCGCGCTTCTGGCCGATGCGGTCGAGGCGGCCGATGCGCTGTTCGAGCAGGTCCGGGTCGAGCGGCTGGTCCCACAGCACGAGATGGTGCGCGAACTGGAAATTGCGTCCCTCCGAGCCGATCTCCGAACACAGCAGCAGGCGCGCGCCGTCGGCCTCGGCGAACCACGCCGCGTTGCGGTCGCGCTGGAGCAGGGTCATGCCCTCGTGGAAGCGCGCAACCTTGATCCCGCTGCGCGTGCGCAACGCATCCTCGAGGGCGAGCACCTTGGCCTGGGTGCGGCAGATCAGCAGCAGCTTGTCCTGGCCGGTCGCGCCGATGAGATCAAGCAGCCACGGCAGGCGCGGATCGTCCGCGTAGGCCAGTTCGATGTCGGCCGGGTGCGCCTGCACGTCGGCGTGGAACTCGGCGAGCAGGCGCTGGCGCTGGCGGTCGTCGAGCACGCTGCCGTCGGGCGTGGCGATGCGCGGCACGCGCTTCGGAAAGCCGCCGACCTGGGCGCGCCGGTTGCGGAACATCACGCGACCGGTGCCGTGACGGTCGATCAGCGCATCGAGCACGCGCTCGCGCGTGGCGGCGTCATCGGCATCGATCAGGGTGGCCAGGGCCGGATCGTCGGCGAGGCGCGTCGCCAGCTCGGCACGCTCGTCCGCATCGAGCGCGATGCCGTCGTGGAGCTTGCCGGCGATGCGCGAGAGCGGCGCATAGCCCTCGGCCTCGGCGACATAGGCATCGAGGTCGCGGTAGCGCGCCGGATCGAGCAGGCGCAGGCGCGCAAAATGGCCGCTGCGGCCGAGCTGTTCGGGCGTTGCGGTCAGCAGCACGAGATCCGGCGTGCGCGTGGCCAGCGCCTCGACGATCGCGTACTCGGTGCTTTCCGCGTCCGGCGTCCAGGCGAGATGGTGCGCCTCGTCGACGACGACGAGGTCCCAGCCGGCCTCGATCGCCTGGGTGGCGCGTTTCGCGTCGGCGCCGAGCAAGCCGATGCTGGCGATCACGAGCTGTTCGTCCTGGAACGGATTGCGTCCGGGGTCGCTCGTTTCGATCGCCTCGCAGCGCTCCTCGTCGAACAGCGCGAAGGCGAGGTTGAAGCGGCGCAGCAATTCGACGAACCACTGGTGGACGAGGCTTTCCGGCAGCAGCACGAGGGCGCGGCCGACGCGACCGGTGGCGATCAGGCGCGCGAGGATCAGGCCGGCCTCGATCGTCTTGCCGAGACCGACCTCGTCGGCGAGCAGCACGCGCAGCGGCGGGCGCGACGTCGCGGCCTCGGCGACGCGCAACTGGTGGTCGACGAGGTCGATGCGCGCCGATTCGAGGCCCCAGGCCGGCGAGCGCAGCGCCTCGGCGCGGCGCAGCAGCGCCTCGAGGCGGAAATCGAAGCGGTCGGCGCGGTCGATGCGCCCGGCGATCAGGCGCTCGTCGGCGCGCGAAAGCGCCTGGCTGTCGTCGAGCTCGGCTTCGCTCAGGCGCTTGCCGTCGCCGTGGTAGACGAGCAGGCCCTCGTGTTCCTCGACCCGTTCGACCACGAACGACACGCCCTTGCCGCTGACCTTCTGCCCGGCACGGAACTCGGCGCGCGCGATCGGCGCGCTGTGCGCGGCGTACTGGCGCAGCACGCCGGCCGTGGCGAACAGCACCTGGACGCTGCGACCCTCGATGCGGATCAGCGTGCCGAGCCCGAGCTCGGGTTCGGCATTCGAAAGGAAGCGTTGTCCTGGGACAGGGGCCATCATCACGGCAGTGCGGCGCGGGGTCGCGGATTATCCATCGTCACCGTCGATCGGTACAGACATCGCAACCTGATCATTTCGCGATTGCCTGCTTGCGGCGGAGCGACGTCTCGGCCTCGTGCAGTCGCACGCCGAGGTGGTGAGCCTGGTTGCTGCAAGCCCGGTGACGGGTCGATCCCGGTTCCAGTTTCGATGAAGATCGGTGAAGTCCGGCAAGTGCGTTCAACCGGCCACATGTCGCTTGGCGTGCAGGTCGTTTAGCATGCAGGCACGTGTCGAGATCGTCGACGCATCCGATCATGGAGGAGCTATGCGAAGCAATGGATCCGTCTTGAAAGTGATCGCGGTGCTCGCGATGACATCTCCGCTGCCGTGCTTCGCGGTTAATCATGATCAGGGTGAAGCGTTTGGGCACACGATTGATCGTCCCAATCCGAAACTGGCGCTGCCCGGACGGGTAAAGGCCATTCTTCCTCTCGCGGACGGCAGCGCGATCCTGGGTGGCGAGTTTGCTGCGGTCAACGGCGAGCTACGCCCCGGCCTCGCGAAGCGCAAGGTGGATGGCAGCCTGGACCCGAACTGGAGACCGCAGCTGAAGGGGCAGGTCAACGCACTTGCGATTGATACACAGGGGCGAATCTATGCAGCGGGCTTGAGCGGGCACGTGTCCGAGTCCGCTTATTCGGTCGTGCGGTTGCACCCGGACGGTTCGGTCGACGACTCATGGTCGTTGCCGCACATATTTCCCGTGTTGACGCTTGCCGTTGGCGGACCGTTCCTTTATGTCGGCGGTGAGCTTCAGCCCTCGTCAGGAGGACTTCAGTTTCTCGTGCGTTCGGCCCTGGATGGCGACGGTGCAGTCGACGAGACATGGACGCCGCAGCCCAATGGACTGGTTCGAACCTTGTCGTTCGGAGAAGACGCATCACTATTCGCGGGTGGCGAGTTCACGACGATCGGTGGTTCGCCACGCGGTCGCATCGCGAAAATCTCCACCCAGGATGGACATGCCGATCCTTCCTGGATCGTTTCCGTCGATGCTGCCATCGAGTCGGTCGTCGCCGTCGCGGGAGGTGGTGCGGTGATCGCAGGTTGGTTCGAATCCGTGAACGGCTTGCCGCGGCCAGCGATCGCGAAGATCGATGCTTCGGGAAGCGTGGATTCGGACTGGAATGTCGATTTGGGAGTGGATGCAGTCTTGTCCGTCGTTTCGAGTGCGGACTCGACCATCGACGGCGCTGCGTACCGATATGGCAGTGGTCCGAACGGCTTTGCCTTCCGCCTGGATTCGAAGGGGCACGAACTCTGGCCTCGTCGAGAGTTTTCGGAGTCGATCCGACTCGCCGTTTCTTGCGTTTCGGGTGACCGCCTGGTCGGCGGAGCCTTTCGCCAGGTCGCCGGACAGATGAGACTCGGTTTCGCCGCGCTCGACGCCGATGGCAGCCTTCTTCCTGCTCTCGATGCAGAGCTGCCCGGATTGGCGCGTGCCGTGGCTGTCCAGCCCGATGGGAGCGTCATCATCGGCGGTGAATTCGAGAAGGCCGGGAACCTGGCGAGGCGAAACTTGGTGCGCATGCGCGCCGACGGCTCGGTGGATGGCGACTGGAATCCCGGAGCGAATGGCGTCGTCCGTCGGCTCGCGGTCGACGGGAATGATCTGGCGTATGTCGCCGGCTCATTCACCTCGGTCGGTGGCCTTCAGAAGCGGGGCTTGGCCAGGATCTCCACGATCGGAAGCGGGGCGGTCGATCCGGCCTGGGGGGGTGTGCTCGGCACCCTCCTCGACATGAACGTGGACGCCGAAGGACGTGTCTATCTGGCCGGCGACATGTCGTACGTCAACGGGCTCCCGGTTCCAACGGTCGTGCGCTTTTCGAGACTCGGACAACTGGATACGGATTGGAATCCGCCGATTGCCACAGTAGCCTGGTCCATCTCTGCCGTGATCGACGACGCGGTCTACGTCGGCTACGCAGCGGGTGGGCTTCCGATTCAACCGGAGGGCGAAGTGCAGAAGATTTCGGTATCGGATGGGGCATCCATGGCTCCTCCTCTCGTCACCGATCGCCCTCCCGGCGGAATCGTCGTTTCGCCTGACGGCGTGTATGTCTTCGGCATCTTCACCGAAATCGCAGGCCATCCACGTTACGGGGTGGCGCGTTTGACCGTGAACGGCGCTGTCGATCCGAACTGGGTCACTCCGTTCCAAGGCCAGGTGTCCGGGCTTGTCGTCGGAAATGATGGCCGCGTCTACCTGAGCGGCGGCATGCATTTTGGCGAAGATTCGGTGGTCCGGCTCGCGAGCTTCTCGAGGGACGATGGCTCCCATCTCGCCGACTGGGATCCGCAGGCCGACTGGCTCGTCAACGGATTGGAGCGTGGCCCCGCCGGTCAGCTTTACGCATTCGGCGAGTTCGACCGGCTGGATGATGAACCTCGATTCGGTTTCGCCGCGATCGTGGCCGATGAGGCCATCTTCACGCACGGATTCGAGCAGAACTGAATTGCAGCACGGTCGCCGGCGCGATCGCCGCCGTCATCGTTCCCCGAACGCCCGGCAGGAGCGACGTGCGACATGTCGGTACCTCGCCGCCGGGGCTCGCATGCATCGCTCCTTGGCTAGGAGCACGCGCTGCTCGTGCTTTGCGCCGGAACGTCGCCTCTTGCTGACGCGATGATTCAGGGCAGCTCGAAGCCATCGGCGAAGATCGCATCGCCGGCGGCATAGGCGACGAACACGCCGCTGCCCCATTCGACCTGGTTGTTGCCGGACGGGTGCAGGCCGGCGACGAAGGCGATGTCGCCGCGGTCGTTGACATCGGGCTTGCCGGCGAAGATCGGTGAGCTGTCGTGCTGGCCGATCTGCGCCGCGCCGAGGTCGGTCTGCACCGCGCTCGACTGGCCGACCACGCGCACGAGCGCCTCGCCGTCGCCGGCGTAGATCGCCTGGCCGACCGCGTCGCGCGCGCGGAACACGACGAGGCCCGCGGCATTGATCGCCGGCGCGAAGAAGTCGATGTCGCGGATCGTGCCGGCCGGATCGACTTCGGCGATCAGGGTCGTCGTCGTGCCGTCGCTGCGCAGGACGACGCGACGGTTGTCGGCGGCACGCCGCGCGACCACCGCGACCACGCCGTCCGCGTTGACGGCGAGGCCGTTGTCGAAACCCGACCACGGCGACGCGGCATCGGTGGCCTGGTTGGCGAGCACGAGGGTCGAGCTGCCGTCGGCACCGAACCGGCGGATCTCCTGCTTCGTGGTGAAATCGGCCGAGGTCGACACCTTGGCGACGATGCGGCGCTGGTCGTCGAACGCCGGCGTGTAGAGGTAGGTGTACGGGCTGCCAGGGGATACCGCGGCATCGGCTGCATGCAGCACCGAGTTCGCGCCGAGCGTCGAGGCATAGGCGCGTCCGCTCGCGTAGACCGCCTGGTAGCCGATCGCGCCGGCCGTGTTGATGTCGGGCGACGAGTACGAGTTCGGCAGGACGGGCAAGGTGTTGATGCGCGAGGCGCTGCCGATCACCGGGTTGTACAGGTACAGGCCGTCCATCGAGCCGGTGTCGCGCATCGTGAAGACGATGCGGCCGTCGGCGTTGATCGGTGCTTCGGAACTGATGCCCGAGTCGGTCGGGCCCTCGTAGACGAGCACGCCGCTGCCGTGGGCGCCGGTCCACAGGCCCGGATGGCTGCCGCCCGCATCGGGCACGACGCCGACCGTGAACGACACGCGCGCATCGTTGTTGATCGAGGCGCTGATGCTGTTGAACGACGAGCCGGGTGGCAGGTTCCAGCCGTTGTCGTTGACCAGCAGGTTCGTGCGCGCCTGCAGTTCGACCACGGGCCAGGTCGGCACGGCGGCGTCAGCGAGGGCACAGCTCGCACCGATCAAGAGGGCGAACAATGGGCGGGACGTGCGCATGCCGGATTCTCCGCATCGATGCATGCGCCGATTGTACGAACGATGCGGCCGCCCGTCAGGCGCGCGCGTTCATGTTGGCGGCTCGTCGAGGGCGCATGTGCGGCGCGCGACCCGCAGGACGGCCGTCCGGCGATGACGCGTCGCCCGGTCGCGGCGTCATTCGACGCACGCAGGGCCGACGCCCGCGCGGCGATCGCTGGCCGCGTCAGTGCGAGCGGTCCAGCGCCGCCTCGATGCGGCCGATGCGCCGATCGAGCCAGGCGCCGATGCGCGCCTGCGCCTCGCGGCTGGCCAGCTCGAGGCTCTGCACGACCAGGAATGCGGCCCGCGCATCGCGGTCGGCGCGGCCCATCTTGGCCAGCATGCGCGGCAGCCATTGCTCGCTCGGCTTGAGCTGGACGGTGTGCAGTCGGTTGTCGAGGACCGCATCGTGGCGCGCGATCTCGAGATGCGTGGCAACGGCCTCGGTCTTGAACTGCTCGTCCGAGCGCAGGCGGAAGCCGACATTGTGCGCGAGCAGCTCGGGATGCTCCGCGAAGAACGCGGCGAGCACCGGCACGCGCATCGGATACGGATTGTGGTACAGCCGGTAGTAGCGGTCCTCGATGCCGGCGAGGCGTGCGCTGCGCTGTTGTGCATCGAGGTTGCCGACCCGCCGTTCGCTGCCGCCGAGGCCGCGCAGCCAGGCCTTGAGCCGGTGCACGGCGAGATGCTGCGACTGCGTGCGCCATTGGCCGCGCAGGACGACGCGACCGTCGCGGAAGAAGTCCGACTCGGCCACCGGCTGCAGCAGGGCCATGTCGTCGTTGAAGTAGACGAAGCGTTCGGCCAGTCCCGGGATCCGCCACAGCAGGCTGATGATCGCGCGGCTGTTGAAGGTCGGCAAATGCGGCTCGAAGCCCGCGAAGATGACCCGATGATCGACGACGCAGATGCGCTCGGCCCACGGCGTCCCGGCGAGGCGCGCGACGAGCGCCGGCACCTGGCCATCGGTGACGATGTGGATGCGCCGGAACCACGGCGCGAAGCGCAGGATCGAGGCGACGCACCAGTCGATCTCGCCGGCGTCGTTGAAGCGCGTGCTGTGCGCGGCGCGCGGCGGTGGGCCGCCGCGCTCGGCGAGGAATTCGGCGAGTCGGCGCTGATGGCCAGGGTCGGATCCGTCGACCCAGGTGATGACGGCATCGATGCTCATGGACGCGCATGCTCGCATGCGCGCCGCCCGCCCGCGATGCCCGCGGCGGACAGCGTCCCGGCCTGCGCGCGTGCACGCAGGCCGGGACGAGCGATCACCAGATCTTCACCTGCTGCTCGCCGCTGCGCACCATCGCGTCGCCCTGCTTGCAGCCGAATGCCTGCGCGAACGCATCGAGGTTCGATGGCGCGCCGACTGCGCGATAGCGAGCCGGCGCGTGCGGATCGGTGGCAAGCAGCACTTCGAGGCGCTTGTCGAGCACGTTGCCGCGCCACACGCGCGCGAAGTTGAGGAAGAAGCGCTGGTCTTCGCTGTAACCGTCGATCTTCTCCTTCGCCTCGCCCGGGTTCTTCGCCAGCGCCACCTGCAGGGCGTCATAGGCGATCGCGAGGCCGCCGAGGTCGGCGATGTTCTCGCCGAGCGTCAGCTCGCCGTTGACGTGCTTGCCGGGCAGCGCCTCGTACGCGTTGAACTGCTCGACGAGCCGCGCCGTGCGTGCCTTGAACGCCTCGGCGTCCGAGTCGGCCCACCAGTTCGTGTTGTTGCCGACGGCGTCGAAGCGGCTGCCTTCGTCATCGAAGCCGTGGCTCGCCTCGTGGCCGATCACGCTGCCGATGCCGCCGTAGTTGAGTGCATCGTCGGCCTTGGCATCGAAGAACGGCGGCTGCAGGATCGCGGCCGGGAAGTTGATCGTGTTGTCGGTCGGGTTGTAGTAGGCGTTGACGGTCTGCGGCGTCATGCCCCATTCGAGGCGGTCGGTCGGCTTGCCGACCTTGGACATGTCGTAGGCGTGGTTGAATGCGAGCGCGGCGGCGACGTTGCCGACGTAGTCGTCGCGCTTGAGCTCGAGGCCCGACCAGTCGCGCCACTTTTCCGGGTAGCCGATCTTCGGCAGGAAGCTCGCCCACTTCTCGAGCGCCTTCGCCTTGGTCTCCTCGCCCATCCAGTCGAGCTTCTCGATGCGCGCCTTGAGCGCGGCCTGCAGGTTGTCGACCAGTTCCTTCGCGCGCGTCTTCGACTCGGGCGGGAAGTTGTCGACCACATAGAGCTGGCCGAGCGCCATGCCGATCTGGTCGTTGACCGAGGCCAGTGCGCGCTTCCAGCGCGGCGCCTGCTCCTTCTGGCCGTTGAGGGTCTGCTCGTGGAACGCGTACGACGCCTGCTGGAACGGCGTCGACAGGTACGGAGCGGCCGCGTCGGCGTACTGGAAGCGCAGGTAGGCTTGCCACTGTGCAGCCGGGACCTTGGCGATCATCGCGTCGAGTTCGGCGAAGAACTTCGGTTGCGACAGCGAGAAGCCGTCGGTCACGTCGGCGCCGTTGGCGGCGAAGAAGGCCTTCCAGTCGAAATGCGGGGTCACCTTGGCCGCTTCGGCGATCGTCACGAAGTGGTACTGGTTCTCGGTCTTGCGCAACTCGACCGGCTTGAGCGAAGCCTTGGCGAGACGCGTCTCGAAGGCCATCACCTCGGCGGCCTGCCGCTTCGCGGTCGCCTCGTCGAGACCGACCAGGCCGAGCATGCGCGCGATGTGCGCGAGATAGGCCTCGCGGATGCCCGCGTACTGGGCATCGCTGTAGTAGTCGGGCGTCGGCAGGCCGAGGCCGCCCTGGAACGCGTAGGCAATCATGCGACTCGAGTTCTTGTAGTCGGCATTCGCGCCGAACGCGAACACGGCGCCCTGTCCGCGTGCGTGCGAGTCGCGCAGGTAGGCGGCGATGTCCTGCGCGGTCTTCAGGGCGTCGATCTTCGCGAGTTCGGGCTTGATCGGCTCGAAGCCGGCTTTCTCGATCGCGGCCTCGTCCATCGCCGATGCGTAGAACGCGCCGACCTTCTGTTCGATCGAGCCGGCGGCGGCATCGGTCTTCGCGGCGGCGGCCTCGACGAGCGCCTTCTGCGTGGCGAGGCTGTTCTCGCGCAGGATGTCGAACGTGCCCCAGCGCGTCTTGTCGCCCGGCACCGGGTTGGCCGCCTTCCACTTCGCGTTGACGAAGCCGTCAAGGTCCTGGCATGCGTTGATCGAGGTGTCGAGCTCGCCGATGTCGAACGCGACGTGCTTCGGTGTGACCGGAGCGGCCTGCGTGGGCGCCGGGTTGGCCGGCGTCGCGCCGGCCTGCGGTGCCGTCGAGGACGATTGGCAGCCGGCGAGGGCGGCGGCGATGCCGAGCACGAGGCCGAGCGGCTTCTGCGGGTTCGTTTTCATGGAATCTCCGGGGCGGAAGGAAAGGGGCGCGCGGGGCGTGCGCGGTGGGCGGGCATGCCGCTCGCGCACGCGCGGGGGCGGGCATCCTGACGGCCGCGGCGGACGGGCCCCAGTGTCGAAGGTCATTGCGCGGCCGGACCGGGCGGCTCGAGCGGCGACTCGACGCGCGGGTCCGGACGCGGCGCCTGCCAGTGCGTCGTGAACGGCAACTCGTCCGGCGCGACGGCGCCGGCCGACAGGATGAAGGCCATCGCCTGGTCGACGGTCCAGTCGGTCGCGGTCAAGTGCTCGACCGGGACGATCTCAAGGTAGCCGCCGGTCGGATTCGGCGTGGTCGGCACGTAGACCGCGGCGAGTTCGCGGCCGCCGCCGTCATGGAACACGCGCGTGACGAAGCCGACCGACTTCAGCGCGGGCGACGGGAAATCGATCAGCACGACGCGCTGTGCGCCACTCGGCTTGCTCTGCAGCACCGACATGAGCTTCTTGGTGCCGCCGTAGATCGTCTGCACGATCGGGATGCGCTCGATCAGGCGTTCCATCGCGTCGATCAGGCGACGGCCGAACACGCGGTTCGCGGCGAACCCGAGCAGGTACAGCGACACGAGCGTGATCACGACCGCGAGCAGCGAGATCAGCCAGGGCTGGCCGAGCAGGTGGCCGGTCGCCGGCCACGTGCTGCCGAGCAGGGCGACGAGGCTGCCGACGAGCGGCGCACTGAACGCCGAGAGCAGGCCGAACACGAATGAGAACACCAGCAAGGTCAGCCACAGCGGCACGACGGTCAGCAGGCCGGTGATCAGGTAACGCTTGACGTGGGGCGGACGCATGGCGGCACGACGCGGCTTCGGGTCGTCGATTATCGCCCCGCGGCATGCGTGCGCGAAACCCGAGCGCGATGCGGCGTGCTGGCGCGCCGGCGAGGCGCGTGGCAGTCTGGCCGCGAATGCATCCGGGACCTGGTGATGGCGACCGATTCGGAACCGCAGGCGATGCATCCGCCCGATGCGAGGATCGGCGTGTCGGCGGCGGCGGCTGCGCCGGACGTGCCGATCATCGTCGCCGTGATGGGTCTGCCCGGCGCGGGCAAGAGCGTGGTCGCGCGCGCGCTCGAGGACCAGCTGCGCCTGCGCCGCGTCTGCCGCGACGCGATCCGCGCCGCGATGTTCCCGCAGTGCGAGCACAGCTTCATCGAGAAGCGCGCGGCCTGGCGTGGCGTGCTGCTCGCGCTCGAGATCAACTGCATGCTGCGCGTCGGCAGCGTGATCGACGGCACCACGTTCTCGCGACGCAGCGAACTCGAGCGCGTCGCCGCGATCGGCGCGCGCCATCGCATCGTGACGATCCCGCTGTTCGTCGACTGCCCGCCCGCGATCGCGCGCGAGCGTGTCGCCCGCGACGTCGCCGCGAACCGGCACGGCGCACGCGACCGCACGCCCGAGCTCGTCAACGACGTGCTCGCGCGGCGCGAGCCGCCACCGGCGGAGGCGCTGCGCGTCGACGGCGCCCTGCCGGCGGCCCAGCTCTGTCGCGCGGCCGTCGCCGCGATCCGCGACTCGATCGCGGCGGCGTCGCGTGCAGGCTGAAAGGCGGGGCGCGCGGCGCGTCATCGCGCCGGCGCGGACATGCCATGATGACACCGCGCGGATGCATCGCGGTGGATGGAGGGATGTCGTGTCGACGCTGACGCTGTACCGACCCGTTGGCCCTGCCGAACTGGAGTTGATTGCGGCGTCCGGTTGGCGCGAGTTTCCTCCGCGCTTGCCCGACCAGCCGATTTTCTATCCCGTGCTCAACATGCCGTACGCGGAACAGATCGCACGCGACTGGAACGTTCCCGCCAGCGGTTCGGGTCACGTCACGGCATTCGAAGTGGACGCGGCATTCGCCGCGCGCTACCCGCGTCGCATCGTCGGAGGACGCGAGCACGAGGAACTGTGGGTGCCGGCCGAGGATCTCGCCGAGTTCAACCGGCACGTCGTCGGCAGGATCCGCGTGCTGCGTTCGTTTCCCTGAAGACCGGCGGCTGATGCAGCAGCGAACCGATCCCCGAGCGGCGCGCTCAGGGGTCGCGCACCTGGAAGACGAGTGTCGCCGACAGGCTGTATTCGTCGGCCGGGGCGCCGGCCGGCGCCTCGGTGCGATGGCGCACGAGCGCGAGCCAGGTGCCGGCGCGGCGCAGCGCGAGCGTGGCGCGTCCGTCGGCGGCCGTCTTCAGGCGGACGACCTCGGGCCTGCGATCGGATGTCCATACCGCTTCGGTGACCTCGACGGCCTCATCCGCGACGGGCTTGCCGTCCTGCAGGACCTCGAACACGAAGGACTCGCCGCTGTAGAGGTCGGCCGGATGGGTGACCGGGATGATCTCGATGCCGCTGCCGCGCGGCTTCAGCGCACCGCGATCCGGCGCGCCGATCGTCAGGTAGGTTTCGGCCAGGGTGATCGCCTGGTAGCTCGGCAGCCGCGTCGCGCCTTCGGGAATCACGGCCTCGGGATCGCGCGTCGATTCCTTGTGCCCGTCGATCTCCCAGTTGCGGAACACCGCGCCGACGCGCGGCCCGGTGCTGAAGCGCCAGGTGCCGGCCTGCTTCGGCATCGTGTGCTCGACGAGCGCACGCGACCTGAAGTACTGCACGCTGTCGGGTTCGCGCTTCGTCCCGTCCGGCGCGGTGATCTCGAAGCGGCTCTTGTCGAACACCACTTCGGGCACGAAGAAGGTTTCGGCGAAGGCCGCATCGAGCGTGACGACCGCGCCTTCGCGCGGCGCGAACGTGTTCGGGGCGAGATACGGGGTATGCGCGAGGACGTTCGTGGCGAACGCGGCGAGCAGGGCGAGCATCGAGGTGCACAGCGGTTTCATGGGCGGTTCCCGTCGGCAGGAAGGGGAGCGCTGGCATGGCCGTTCGGCGGCCGCTGGCTGCAGGCGTGGATGTTATCGCAGGAGCCGTGATGGGTGATTGGTGATTCGGAACGTCCGGAGCCGCGACCCGGGCCTTCTCCTGGGAAACTCCGATCAACCTCGATCGCGGCTGAAGCCGCTCCCGCAGAATCAATATCTCGTGGAAGGTCGATATCCTGTGGGAGCGGCCGTCTGCGGGAGCGGCTTCCGCCGCGATGACCCTTGTTCAGACCTTCCCTCGCTGTTCGCCAATCACGTATCACGGCTCCCCACGCTTGCGCCGCACGTAGACCTGCTTGCGCACGCGCGCCACGAGGCTGCCGTCGGCGGCCTTGACGTCGCAGTCGAACCAGCGCAGCACCTTGCCGCCGTCCGCGGCGGCCGCGCGCAGATCATCGAGCATCGCGTCGGTGACGAGGAACTCGCAACTGACATCGTCGCGACCCGGCGCGACGAACTCGATCGTCGCGGCCTGGTCCCAGACGCGGTAGCCGCGGCCGAGGTTCTCGGCGATGAGGATCATCCAGAACGGATCGGTCATCGCGAACAGGCTGCCGCCGAAGTGCACGCCGACGTAGTTGCGGTTGTACCAGTGCCGGCGCAGCACGGTGCGCGCGCTGCGCCAGTCCTCGCCGATCGAAGTCACGCGGATGCCGGTGAACAGGAACGGCGGCCACAGGTTCATCAGGCGGCGCAGGCGCGACGGCGTGTTTTTCATGACGCGTACCCGGGAGTCGGACGGCGGCGGTCGGTGCCCACGGCGCACCGCGGGCGCGGCAGCCGCGGGCGGTCGGTCAGAACAGCAGCGAGGACATGCGCCGGCGATAGCGGCCGACGAGGTCGGCGTCGTCGATCACGCCGAAGGCCGCGATCAGGCGCTTCTTGGCCAGGCCGTCGTTCCAGTGGCGGTCGGCGGCGAGGTTGGCGAGCAGGGCATCGAGGCCCGCTTCACTGTCGCCGCCGACGATCAGGCGCACCCCGAGCAGGTCGCGTGCGGCGAGGTCGGACGGATCGCGTTCGATGCGTGCGCGCAGTTCGGCGAGCGGCGGCGCGTCCTTCAGCAGGTCGGCCAGTTCGAGCTGGTTGCGCAGGCGCTTCGCGCGTTCGTCGGCGGCAAGATTGGCCGGAAGGGCATCGAGTTCGGCTTCCGCGGCGGCGGCCTGGCCGTCCTGCATGAGGGCAACGGCAAGATCGAGCTTCCATTCGGCGCGCTCGGGTTCGGTCGCGATCGCCGCGCGCAGGCGCGTGATCGCCTCGGCCGGCGTCTCCTCGATGGCGTCCTGCGCACCCGCGGGCTGCGCGTCCGCTTCGAGCGGCTGCACGTGGCGCAGCAGGAACTCGCGCAACTGCCCCTCCGACAGCGCGCCGGCGAAGCCGTCGGCGATCTGGCCGTCCTTGAGCAGGACCACGGTCGGGATGCTGCGCACGCCGAACATCGCGGCGAGTTGCTGCTCCTTGTCGACGTCGACCTTGGCCAGGCGCATGGCGCCGTTGAAGGACGCGACGACCTTCTCGAGCAGCGGGCCGAGCGTCTTGCACGGGCCGCACCATTCGGCCCAGAAGTCGACCAGGACGGGCTGCTCGAGCGAGGCCTGCAGCACGTCGCGCTCGAAGGTCGCGGTGGTGGCATCGAAGACGTGCGGAGCGGCGTCAGGCGGGTTCGGCGTCACGGGCGGTTCCGGTCGGAAATCGGTGCGCCCGAGGTCGGGCCGCGGCCGAGGATATCAAGCGTATGCCGCATCGATTCCTCAGCAGATTGACACGTCTATTTTACTTTATGTAATCTATGTATGACATCCTGTAGTCAGGAGATGACATCATGCGCCGCCTTCCGTCTTCCGCTTTCTGGCTTGTCGCGCCGGCCGCCGTCGCGCTGTGGTTGATCGTCGCGATGCCGTCGCGCTGGCACGGCATCCAGACCAGCACCTGGGGCGCGATGCTGATGATCGCGGCGACCGTGGCCGGCCTGTGGCTCGCCAGCCGCATTCCGGGCGATCCCGACGAGAAGGCCTCGCCCGGCGAACAGAGACATTGGGTCGCGCTCGCCTTCACCCTGCTGATCGGCGCGACGATGCTGCTCGAGGCCGATGTGTTCGCGCGCGCGCAGAGCGTCGCCGACCTGCACGAAGTCGGTCGGCCGATCGGCATCTTCCTGGTCGGCTGGGCGATCTTCTCGTGGCTGCTGAACCAGCGCCTCGGCGCGCGCGTGCGCGCCGACGAGCGCGACCGCGCCGTCGAAGCCGCGGCCGATGCGTGGTCGCACGGCGCGCTCGCGATGGCGATCGTCGGCCTGGCGGTGTTGTTCGGCTTCTCGCCGCCCGCGCGGCTCGCCTGGGCGACACCGATCGTGACCGCCAACCTGCTGATGTTCGCTCTCGTGTGGTCGTGCCTGGTCGGCAGCGTCGTCGCCATCGTGCGCTATCGGCACGAGCGCGCATGAGCGCGACGCCGGTCGGCAACCACATCCGCCGCCTGCGTTTCGAGCACGGCGAGATGACCCAGGGCGAACTCGCCGAGCGCGCCGGCATCACGCGCCAGACCGTGATCGCGCTCGAAGCCGGCAAGTACGCGCCTTCGCTCGAACTCGCGTTCCGCATCGCGCGCGCCTTCGGCCGCGAGATCGGCGAGGTGTTCCACTGGGTCGGTTGAGCGCGCCGCGCGCGGCGCGGCGCGCTCAGGCGTCGACGACGGCGAGCGCGTCGCGCGCGGCGATCCAT
>JAFLDX010000018.1 GCA_017302215.1 Lysobacterales bacterium | reverse complement strand
TTGAGAGCCGGATCGATCGCCACACCGAGGAAGCCGAGCGCGGCGCAGACGCGCTCGCGGATCACGGCGTTGTGCTCGCCGATGCCGGCCGTGAACACGAGCAGGTCGAGGCCACCGAGCGCCGCGGTCAGCGCACCGATCTCGCGCACGATGCGGCGCACGTACAAGGCCAGCGCATCGCGCACCTGCGCATTCCCGTCCTCCCGGGGCAGCAGCACGCGCGGGTCGGCGGAAACGCCGGAGAGGCCGAGAAGGCCGGACTCGTGATAGAGGATCTCGCCGACGCGTTCGAGGCCGAGTTTCTCGACCTCCATGAGGTAGAGCACGGCGCCCGGATCGAGCGCGCCGCAGCGCGTGCCCATCATGAGGCCGTCGAGCGCCGAGAAACCCATCGTCGTGGCCATGCTGCGCAGGCCCTGCATGCCACACAGGCTCGCGCCGCTGCCGAGGTGGGCGACGATCGTGTTGCCGCGTGCGGCATCGCCGTGGCGCTCGGCCAACGCGAGCGCGACGTACTCGTACGACAGCCCGTGGAAGCCGTAACGGCGCACGCCGCGCTGCCAGGCGGCGTACGGCAGCGGCAGCAGGGTCTCCACGATCGGCATCGTTCGATGGAAGGCGGTGTCGAAGCAGGCGACCTGCGGCAGCTGCGGATTCGACGCGAGCAGCGCTTCGATCGCCTCCAGCGCAAACGGCTGGTGCAGCGGTGCGAGCGGCACGTAGTTGCGAAGGTCGGCGAGCACCGCCGCATCGACGCGCGTCGGCGCGCTGTAGCGCGTGCCGCCGTGCACGACGCGGTGCGCGACAGCGTGCAGGCCGCGTCCGGCGAGATGGGCGCGCACGCGCTCGCGGATGTGCTCGAGCGCGGCGCGATTGGCGTGGTCACCCGGCAGGGCGAGGGCTTCGCTTCCGGCCAGGGCGCTGTCGATCCAGGTCGGTGCGGGCGAATGGATGCCTTCGACCCTGCCGTGCCAGGCCGGTTCGCGCGGCAAAGGCCTGGCGTCGGTTTCGAACAGGGCGAACTTGATGCTCGACGAGCCGACGTTGAGGACGAGGACCGGTGCGTTCACGGAGGCTTCGTGCGGTAACGGTGCGCGAGCAGCACGGCGAGCGCACACGACGCGATGCGCGAATCGGCCGGATCGGCGCGGCTGGTCAACACGACCGGAACGCGCAGGCCGAGCACGATCCCGGCGCTTTCGGCATCACCGAGGTACTCGAGCTGCTTGGCCAGCATGTTGCCGCTCTCGAGGTCGGGCACGACGAGGATGTCGGCCATGCCGGCCACCGGCGAAGTGATGCCCTTGATGCGCGCGGCGGCGATCGAAACGGCGTTGTCGAAGGCGAGCGGACCATCGAGCACGCCGCCGTCGATCTGGCCGCGGTCGGCCATCTTGCACAGTGCCGCCGCATCGAGCGTGGCCGGCATGCGCGGGTTGACCGTCTCGACCGCGGCAAGGATCGCCACGCGCGGTGCGGACACGCCGATGGCATGCGCGAGATCGATCGCGTTGCGGATGATGTCGGCCTTCTCTTCGAGGGTCGGCGCGATGTTGATCGCCGCATCGGTGATGATGAACGGACGTGGATAGGCTGGCGTCTGCATGAGGAAGCAGTGCGAGACACGTCGCTTCGTGCGCAGACCGGCGGCCGATGGCAGCAGCGCGCCCATCAGCTCGTCGGTGTGCAGGCTGCCTTTCGCGATCGCCTCGACCTCGCTGGCCACCGCCAGTTCGGCCGCGCGGGCGGCCGCGGCGTGGCTATGGGCGGTGTCCTCGATGCGCGCGCCGGCGAGGTCGATCGCATGCTCGGCCGCGATCGCCTCGATGCGCGCGCGCGGTCCGACCAGTATCGGTTCGACGAGGCCGGCCGCCCGGGCCTCGAGCGCCGAGGACAGGCTGACCGCATTGCACGGCTGCACGAACGCCACGCGGATCGCGCCGAGCGGGCGCACGTGGTCGAGCAGGCGTTGCGCGCCGGGATGACCGGCCTCGACGCGCACCTGCGGCAACATCGCGGCCGGCCGGCTGACCTTCTCGTCCGGCGCGACCACGCGCGCCTCGCCCTCGACCACGGTCCTGCCATCCTGGTCGACGGCGCGGCAGTCGAGCACGAGCTGGCGCGTGCGCTCGTCGCGTTCGCGCACGACGAGGCTGACGGTGAGCGTGTCGCCGACGCGCACCGGCGCGATGAAGCGCAAGGTCTGGCCGAGGTAGATCGTGCCGGCACCGGGAAGGCGCGTGCCGAGCACCGCCGAGATGAGCGTCGCGCTCCACATGCCGTGCGCGATCACGCCGTGGAAGCGCGACCGCGCGGCAAACGTCGCGTCGAGGTGCTGCGGGTTGTCGTCGCCGGACAGGGCGGCGAACAGCTGGATGTCCTCGGCGCGCAGCGTGCGTTCGATCGCGGCGCTGTCGCCGACCGCGATCTCGTCGAAGGTGCGGTTGTGCACGAGCGGAACGGCGGGCGCGGCGGACACCTGCGTCGTCGCCGCGCCGGTGTCGCCTGACACCCGCTTCAACGTCCCTTGCGCCGCGCGGCCGCCTCGCGTACCGGGCGTTTCGGCGCGTTCTTCGCGGCCGGCTTGCGTGCCGCCTTCCTCGCGGGCTTCGGCTTCTTCGCGGCACCGGCCTTCTTCACCGCAGCCGCCTTGCGCGCCACGGGTTTCGCCGTTGCCGCTGGACGTGCCGGCGCGCTGCGCCATGCGCCCTGCACGTCGAACGAAACCGGCAGCTTGCCGCCGGCGTCGCGGATCAGTTCGCTGCACTGCTGCTGCCAGGCGCCGAACGCCTCCTGCAATCCCTGCGCGAACGCGGCCTGGTTGTTGACGGCCGTCTCGATCGCGCCGTGCATCGGCCCGGGCTCACCCTGCATGGCCTTCCAGAACGCCTCGCCCGGAAGACTCGCCAGCGATTGCCAGTCGTTCGAGGTCAGCAGGCGACCGGTCTCGCCGAGCGTGCGTTCGATCGCCTCGTCCGCGCTGGCGACGCCGAAGCGCGTCCAGCGCAGGCGGCTCTCCTGCAGCAATGCGCCGAGCCGCATCACGAGTTCGAGATTGGCCTTGTACAGCGCGAGCGGCGTCTTCGTGTCGATAGCCATGGGGTCATCCTCGGGTCGATGGTGGCGCTACGGTACGCCTACCGCATGACGCTGGCGAGTGCACCGCCTCAGCGCGCAAGAGGCTTGCCGTCCTGCTTGAACACGATGCCGTCCTTCATCACGAAGGCGACCGTTTCCATGGCGGCGACGTCCGCCAGCGGGTCGCCAGCCACGGCGATGACATCGGCGGCGCGCCCGCCGGCGAGCTCGCCGAGGGTTTCGGCCTGGTCGAGCAGTTCGGCTGCGCGCACGGTCGCCGCCTGCAGGGCGGCCGCGGCCGGCATGCCGGCCTCGACCATCAGCACGAACTCGTGCGCATTGTTGCCGTGCGGATAGACCGCGGCGTCGGTGCCGAACGCGATCTTCACGCCAGCCTTCCAGGCGCGCGCGAACGTCGCCTGGATCTGCGGGCCGACCGCGAGCGCCTTCGGCCGCACGATGTCGGGGTAGTAGCCCGGCGTCTTCGCCTTGTCGGCGACGAACACGCCGGCGCTGATGGTCGGCACGTACCAGGTACCGTGCTGCTTCATCAGCGCGATCGTCGCGTCGCTCATGAACGTGCCGTGCTCGATCGAGTCGACGCCGCCGAGCACGGCACGGCGGATGCCTTCGTCTCCGTGCGCGTGCGCGGCGACGCGGAAACCGTAGTCCCTGGCCGTCGCCGTCACTGCCTCGATCTCCTCGAGCGTGAACTGCGGGTTGCGGCCGTTCTTCGCGTACGACAGCACGCCGCCGGTCGAGGTGATCTTGATGAGGTCGGCGCCGTCCTTGTAACGCTGCCGTACCGCCTTGCGCGCATCCTCGACGCCGTTGATGACGCCTTCCTTCGGGCCCGGATCGCCGACCAGTTCGGCATTGCGGCCATTGCTCGGATCGGCATGGCCGCCGGTCGTCGCGATCGCCGTGCCGGCCGTGAAGATGCGCGGTCCGCGCACGATGCCCTGGTTGATCGCGTTGCGCAGCGCGATCGAGACGTTCGCCGTGTCGCCGAGGTCGCGCACGCTGGTGAACCCCGCCATCAGCGTGCGCTCCGCGTACACCGTGCTGCGCAGGGCGTAGTCGGCCGGATTCAGGCGAAAGCCCTCCTCGTAGTCGTGCGCGCTGGTTTCGCCGGTCAGGTGGGTGTGCATGTCGATCAGGCCGGGCAGGCAGGTCAGGCCGGCGAGGTCGATCACGCGCGCTCCGGCCGGCGCGTCGAGTCCCGGCGCGATCGACCGGATGCGGTCGCCCGCGATGACGATGGTGGTCGCGTCGAGCATGCGGCCGTTGCGCGCATCGAAGGCGTGCGCGCAATGGAGGGCGATCGGCGTGACGGCCTCCGTCGCCTGGGCGACCGCGTGGGCGGGCAGGGTGGCGACAGCGAGCAGCAGCAGGCGTGACATGGCGTGGCATCGGCGGTGGCGGGCGGACGCCGAGCGTAGCACCGGCGCGCGCCCGTGCCGCGGGGTCGGCACGTGCCGTGCCGACGCGATACAGTCGCGTCGGAAATACGGGGCGGATCGATGGCGCAGGCAATCAACCGGCGGGATCGCCCGGCATCGACCATGCAGGATCGAAGCGCATGAACCCCGAACGCTGGCGGCGCATCGGCGTCCTGTTCGACGAGATCGTCGAACTCGAGGGCGAGGCACGCCGGCAGGCCATCGGGCGCATCGAGGATGCGGGCCTGCGCAGCGAGGTCGAGCGCCTGCTCGCCGGCGATGCCGCGGTCGGTGACGGTTCGCGCGATCCGTTCGCGCGACCGTTCGCAGCGGATGCGCCGGAACTCGTCGCGACCGACATGGCAGGCACGCTGATCGGCCCATGGCGCGTGCTGCGCGAACTTGGCCGCGGCGGCATGGGCGTCGTGCTGCTCGCCGAGCGCGCCGATGGCCAGTACGAACAGCTCGCGGCGCTGAAGCTGATGCGCGCGGGCGGCGACCCTGCCGGCTTGCGCCGGCGCTTCCTGCGCGAGCGGCAGATCCTCGCGCGACTCGAGCATCCGCACATCGCGCGCCTGCTCGATGGCGGCGTGACCGCGGCCGGCGAGCCCTATTTCGCGCTCGAGTACATCGATGGCGAGCCGCTCACGACCTTCGTCGCGCGCCAGCCGGTCGATGCCGCCACGCGCCTGCACCTGTTCCTGGATGTCTGCTCGGCCGCTCAGTTCGCCCATCGCCAGCTGGTCGTCCATTGCGACATCAAGCCGTCGAACGTGCTGGTCGACCGTGATGGCCGCGTCAAGCTGCTCGACTTCGGCATCGCCAACCTGCTGGCCGGCGACGATCCCGGGTCGGCGGAGACGCAGCTGCGCGCCCTGACACCGGCCTATGCATCGCCCGAGCAGTTGCGCGGCGATCCGGTGACGACTGCATCGGACGTGTACGCGCTGGGCGCGGTGCTGTACGAGCTGCTGACCGGCGTGCGCGCGCACCGGCTCGGTCCCGATGCATCGTCTTCGGAGCGCCTCGCCGCGATCAGCGACGCGCGGCGCGCGCTGCCGAGCGCCGCGGCAAAGGCGACCGGACGCGAGGACGCGGAGTGCATCGCCGGCCTCGCCGGCCTGCCCGAACCGAGCCTGCGCGGCGATCTCGATGTCATCACGTCGACCGCGCTGCAGGCCGACGCGGCGCGGCGCTACGCGAGCGTGGAGGCACTCGCCGACGACGTCCGGCGCTACCTCGACGGCAACCCGATCGCGGCACGTCCGCCGAGCGTGCGTTACCGCGTCGGCAAGTTCGTCGCGCGCCACCGTTTCGGGGTGGCGCTCGCCGGGCTTGCCCTGGTCGCGCTGATCGGTGCACTCGGCCTCGCCCTCGTGCAGGCGCGCCACGCGCGTG
>JAFLDX010000180.1 GCA_017302215.1 Lysobacterales bacterium | reverse complement strand
CGAGGCGGTGGCCGCGGTCCCGCTGGCCGCGGGCGGCACACCCGCGCCGGCGGCCCAGGATGCCGAACTCGACCAGGCGATCCTCAAGGCCTCGATCCTCAACGGTGCGCTCGAGCTTCTGCCGGAGTCGCTCGCGACGATGGCGATCATCCCGCTGCAGATGAAGCTCGTGTATCGCATCGGCAAGGCGCACGGTTACGAACTCGACAGTGGCCACGTCAAGGACTTCCTCGCCACCGCCGGCGTCGGCCTGACCTCGCAGTATCTGGAGCAGGCCGGACGCAAGCTGCTCGGCGGGCTGCTTGGCCGGATCGGCGGCGGCCTGCTCGGCGGCATCGGGCGTCAGGCCGTGAGCTCGGGCATGAGCTTCGCCAGCACCTATGCGCTCGGGCATGTCGCGAAGCGCTACTACGCCGGCGGCCGCACGCTGTCGACGCAGATGCTGCGCGAGGCCTTCAACGCGATGCTCGGCCAGGCGCAGGGGCTGCGCGCGCAGTATCTGCCGCAGATGCAGGAACAGGCGCGCACGCTCAACGTGTCGAAGATCCTCGATACCGTGCGCAACGGCTGACGGCGGCCGGGCCGCGCGCCGGGCAACGGGTCCGGCGCGACTTCTGGAGCACTTGCTCCACGGAGCTTCGTCGATGATCGGGCAGGTCTCGGACCGTGCCTGCCCCGATGCTGAAGAACTCGCCGATTGCCCTGTCCGATCTGCGTGCATGGAACCGGCTCGCCGTCGAGGCGACCGTCGGCATCACGCACATCGTCGAGGACATGCACCAAGCCATCGCGCGCGGCCCGACGGCGGCCGGAACGGCGCGCACATCGGGCCTGAGCGGCTTCGTCTACCGCAGCGCGCGTGGCGTCACGCGCGCGGTGGGCGGCAGCATCGATGCAATGTTCGACGCCGCCATCGGCGATTCGACCGGCACCGTATCGTCGAATCGCCGCGAGGCCCTGCGCGCCGCGCTGAACGGTCTCGTCGGCGATCATCTCGACGCCACCGCCAACCCGCTCGGCATTGCGATGTCGTTTCGCCACGCGGACCGCACCCTGGAGCTGCATCGCGCCGCCTTGTCCGAGGCCATTCCGCATGCGCGCAGACGCGTCGTGGTGCTCGTCCATGGGCTGTGCATGGGCGATCGCCAGTGGCGCCGCCACGGCCACGACCATGGCGAGGCGCTGGCCCGCGACGGCGGATTCACGCCGGTGTACCTGCACTACAACAGCGGCCTGCGCATCGCGCGCAACGGTCGCGAACTCGCCGACCGACTGGAGGCGCTCGTGCGCGAGTGGCCGGTTGCTCTCGACGAGCTCGTGCTCGTCGGCTACAGCATGGGCGGTCTCGTCATCCGCAGCGCCTGCCACCATGCCGATCTGGCGGACATGGCCTGGCGGCGCCGGCTGCGCGCAATCGCCTTTCTCGGCACCCCGCATGCCGGGACGCCGCTCGCGCGCAACGGCCACCACCTGGACGCCTGGCTCCGCGCGAGCGCCTGGACCGCCGCGCTCGCGCGCCTGACCACGGTGCGCAGCGCGGGAATCGTCGACCTGCGTCATGCGAGCATCCTCGACGACACCGACGACGAGGGACGCGACGCGTGCGCGGCATCGTTGCCGCGCGGCGTGCGCTGCTACGCGATCGCCGGATCGCTGACCCGCAAGCCGCGGCGCGGGAAACCGATCGGCGACGGCCTGGTCCCGGTCGCCAGCGCGCTCGGTGGCGACGCCGCGCGCACACGGCGCCTGCGCCTGCCGCGTTCGCGCCAGTGGATCGCGCACGGCGTCGGCCATCTCGACCTGCTCGATCATCCGAGCGTCTACGCACGCCTGCGCGACTGGCTGGCCTGAGGCGCGCATCTCCAGAAAGACCTGAACAAGGGGCATCGCGGCTGAAGCCGCTCCCACGATGAGCATCGCGACCTCGACCACAGCCTGTGGGAGCGGCTCCAGCCGCGACCGGGGTTGATCAGGGTTTCCTCAGGTTCGATGTCGGCCGTGATCGCTGCCGGTGCGGATCAGGCGTCGAGAGAGGCGAGGTCGCCTTTCTCCTCGAGCCAGGCCTTGCGATCGGGCGCGCGCTTCTTCGACAGCAGCAGATCCATCACGCTGCGCGTGTCGTCGACGCCGTCGTCGATCGTGAGCTGGACGAGGCGGCGCGTGTCGGGATTGATCGTCGATTCGCGCAGCTGCGCCGGATTCATCTCGCCGAGGCCCTTGAAGCGCGTCACGCTGACCGCGCCGCGCAGCTTCTCGCGCTCGATGCGCTGCAGGGTCGCATCGCGTTCGGCCTCGTCGAGGCAATAGAACATCTGCTTGCCGACGTCGACGCGGAACAGCGGCGGCATCGCCACGAACACGTGGCCGCTGCGCACGAGCGCGGGAAAGTGGCGCAGGAACAGCGCGCACAGCAGGGTCGCGATGTGCAGGCCGTCCGAGTCGGCGTCGGCGAGAATGCAGATCTTGCCGTAGCGCAGGCCGGCGATGTCGTCCTTGCCCGGATCGCAGCCGATCGCGACGGCGAGGTCGTGGACTTCCTGCGAGGCGAGCACGCTGCCGGATTCCACTTCCCAGGTGTTGAGGATCTTGCCGCGCAGCGGCAGGATCGCCTGGAAATCCTTGTCGCGCGCCTGGCGCGCGCTGCCGCCGGCGGAATCGCCCTCGACGAGGAAAAGCTCGGTGCGCGACAGGTCGCTCGAGGCGCAGTCGGCGAGCTTGCCCGGCAAGGCCGGTCCCTGCGTGACCTTCTTGCGCACGATCTGCTTCTCGGCCTTGAGGCGCAGTGCGGCGCGTTCGATCGCGAGCTGGGCGATCTTCTCGCCGATCGCGACGTGCTGGTTCAGATACAGCGAGAAGCCGTCGTGAGCGGCACCCTCGACGAGGCCGGCCGCGTCGCGCGAGGACAGGCGCTCCTTGGTCTGCCCGGAGAACTGCGGCTCCTGCATGCGCAGCGACAGCACGAAAGCAAGGCGGTCCCAGACATCCTCCGGCGCGAGCTTGACGCCGCGCGGCAGCAGGTTGCGGAAATCGCAGAACTCGCGCAGCGCGTCGGTGAGGCCGGTGCGCAGGCCGTTGACGTGGGTGCCGCCCTGCGCGGTCGGGATCAGGTTGACGTAGCTCTCCTGCACGAGTTCGCCTTCGGGCAGCCAGGCGAGCGCGAAATCGACGAGGCTCTTCTCGCGCTGCTGGCTGCCGACGAACAGTTCCGGCGGCAGGTACTCGGCTTCGCCGAGCATCGAGCGCAGGTAGTCGCGCAGGCCGTCCTCGTAGTGCCACTCGAGTTTCTCGCCGCTGGCCTCGTCGACGAGGCGCATGGTCAGCCCGGCGCAGAGGACGGCCTTGGCACGCAGCAGGTGCTTGAGGCGCGCGAGCTGGATCTTCGGCGAGTCGAAGTACTTCGGGTCGGGCCAGAAGCGCACGCTCGTGCCGGTCTGCTTCTTCGGCACGCTGCCGACGACGGCCAGCGCGCTCGCGCGGTCGCCGTGGGCGAAGTCGATGCGGTGGACCTGGCCGTCGCGGCGGATCGCGACTTCCACGCGCGAGGACAAGGCGTTGACGACGGACACGCCGACGCCATGCAGGCCGCCCGAGAACGCGTAGTTGCGGTTCGAGAACTTTCCTCCCGCGTGCAGGCGCGTGAGGATCAGTTCGACGCCCGGGATGCCTTCCTCGGGATGGATGTCGACCGGCATGCCGCGGCCGTCGTCGGTCACGGTCACCGAACCGTCCTCGTGCACGGTCACGTCGATCGCCTTCGCGTGGCCGGCCAGCGCCTCGTCGACCGAGTTGTCGACGACTTCCTGGACGAGGTGGTTCGGGCGCGCCGTGTCGGTGTACATGCCCGGGCGGCGCTTGACCGGCTCGAGGCCGGACAGGACTTCGATATCGGCGGCGTTGTAGCGGCTGCTCATCGTCTGCGGTGCGGGAAGGGACCGCGCATGGTGGCCGGATCGCCCGGCACTGGCAAGCCGCGCTCACGCTGCGCGCAGGATCACCGTCGCGAATCGCGGCGCAGGTGCGTCGCCCGGCGTCGCATAGTCGTGCACGCTCGCCTCGTGCAGGAAACCGGCCGCAAGGCCACAGGCGACGAGATCCGCTTCGGCATACGGCCGGATCGTCTCGTCGGTGTGGAAGTCCTCGAGCGTGCGCCCGTCGGCATCGTCGAGGCGATAGTGGCGTTCGATCCGGTTGCAGCCGTCGGCAAGCGGCGTGATCCGCTTGCTGCGTTCGAGCATGCCGTCGCCGTGCGCGCGGCGATAGTCGAGGCGGAAGCCTTCGTAGGCCGCGACCGGCTGCGGCACGAAGGCGTCGAGCACGAGCGCACCGCCGGGACCGAGCAGGGCGCGGCAGGCGGTGACGACCCTGGCGAGGTCGTCGGCGCGGGTCAGGTAGGTGACCAGCGAGTACGGCGCGAGGATCGTGTCGAATCGCGCTTCGAGAGCGAGCGCGCGCAGGTCCATCTGGGCGACGCGTGCGTCGATGCCGCGCGCGCCGGCGTCCTTGCGCAGGCGGCGCAACATCGGCAGCGAGCGGTCGACGCCGATCGCGTCGATCGCGCCGGCCAGCAGTTCGACGAGGATGCGCCCGCTGCCGCAGCCGAGTTCGAGCACGCGGCCGCCGCGTGCGCGGCAGAACCGCGCGTACCAGCCGACGTCGTCGAAAGGCATGCTGGCACCCATGTCGGTGGCGTAGACATCCGCGATTGCATCGTAGGACCAGGTCATCTGTTGTCTCCGCTGCCGGCACGGGCTTCGGCCAGCAGGTCGGCATAGAGGTCTGCCTGGCGCATGGCCATGGCGTCCCAGGTGTGGGCGTCGAGACGATCGTCCGCGCTGCGCTCGAGGCGATGGCGCGGGGCATCGTCGGCGAGCAGGGCGGCGATGCGCGGGCCCATTGCGGCGATGTCCTCGGCGATGACGAGGCCCGCCAGGCCGGCCTCGCCGAAGCCGCGCGCGCCGTCGCGCGTGCTCACGCAGACGCGTCCGGCGAGCAGCGACTCGATGAGCTTGAGCGAGGAGCCGCGGATGCCGACCTGCGGATTGATCGTCAGGCTGCACTCGGCCAGCCACGGCGCCGGGTCGACGAAGCGGCTGACGAGTTCGATGCCGGGCTGGCTGAAGCGCGTGTCCTGGCCGGCCAGCGCCGCCGATTCGGCACCGCCGAGGATGGCGAGCGTGAGCCCCGGGAATCGCCGGCGCAGGTCGGGCCAGGCCGTGTCGATGAATTCGCGGATGCCGGCGAGGTTCTGCGCGTAGCGGAACGGACCCATGAACAGCAGGCGCGGCGTCGCCGGTGAAGGCACGTAGCTCGTGCGACGGTCGATCGCGCCGTTGCCGACTTCGACCACGCGGCGGTGATCGACCAGCGCCGCATCCTCGGCCGAGCACACCGTGAGGGCATCGAAGCGCGCCATCGCCGTGCGCTGGAACGCGTCGGCCGCCTGTGCATCCGCATCGCCGGAAAGGTAGACGTCGTGCAGGGCCAGCAGCCAGCGCGCGCGGCCCTGGCGTGCGTCGGCCAGCAGGGCAAGTTCCATGAACTCCACCTGCACGATGTCGGGGTCGTGGATTGCGATGAGGCGGTCGAGTTCGCGGCGCAGATGCGGCCAGGCATGGCGCTGCATGCGTGCCTCGAGCGAGTGCGCGGACGCGCCAGCGCCGTCGCCGCGGCCTTCGACGAGCAAGGCCGCCATGAACGCTTCGAACCACGGATCGGAGGCCTCGGAGTACAGCGAACTCTCGTCGCCGAGCAGGATGAAATCGATCTCGCCGGCGAGGCGCGCAGTCAGTTCGGCGATGCGCCGCGCGCCGCCGTGGGTCGGCGGGAACACCGCGAACGGCGAGACCAGCAGCACGCGCGGCCGGCGCGGTCCGGGCGTCGGTGCGCGCAGGTAGCGATGGCGGGCGAGTCCGGCGAAATCGACGCCGCGCAGGCGCGCGCGATGCGTCGACAGCCGGCTGCGGAATACGCGCCAGGCGAGGCCAAGGCCGGCCAGTTCGGCGCGCGTGCGTCGGTCACTCGCGGCCACGTGCGCGATGAGCTGGCGCACGCGCCGCGCGCTCCAGGCATGGCGCAGGTCGAACAGCAGCGCATTGCGCGCGATGATGCGCTCGATTTCGGCCGCGTCGTGGTAGCGAGTGACCGTGCCGCGGTGGTGGTGGTGGGCGTGCGAGGCGGGGCAGAACAGCAGCTCCCACCCGTCGCTCCAGGCGCGCACGCCCCAGTCGGCATCCTCCCAGTAGAACGGCGAATAGTCGCGCGAGCCGCGTGCATAGCGGCGCAGCGGAGCCGTGCGGCACAGCGAGGAACCGCCGCCGGGATAGAGCGTGCCACGCGCGAGCCGGCCCGGACCGGGCGTGCGCTCGTACACTTCGGGCTGGTCCGGATTCCAGTGATGGTCGGACCAGCCGGTCTCCTCGCGTCGGCGCCGCGGATCGACGAAGAAGATCTGCGAACTCACCGCGAACACGTGCGGCAGGCGATACGGCAGCAACGCCACGAGGGCATCGGGGTCGAGACGCATGTCGCTGTTGAGCAGATAGGTCCAGGCATGGCGGGCCTGGCGCAGGCCGGCGACCACCGCGCCGTTGTAGCCGAGCGGGCGCGCATGGAACTGCCATTCGACCGTGGGCCAGCGCTCGCGCAGGGCGGCGTAGTCGGCCTCGGCCGCGCCGTTGACGACCACGACGACCTGCACCGGCAGATCAACGCGCGCTGCCGCGACCCGCGCGGCGGCCAGCGTCTCGGCGAGCAGGTCGGGCGTGCCACGCTCGGGGATCA
>JAFLDX010000179.1 GCA_017302215.1 Lysobacterales bacterium | reverse complement strand
CGCTCGGCGAGCGCGCGATGGAGGCACGCGCCGAGGCCTGGCGGCCGTGGCGCGCCTATGCCGTCATGCTGCTCTGGCGCAGCGCACCCTGATCACGAGGACGAGACCATGTACTACGACCACATCGCGAGCCCGATCGGCCGCATCCTGCTCGCCGGCGATGGCGAAGCGCTGACCTTCATCGGACTGCCCGAATCGCGACACCCGTTCGCGGTGCCCCCGGACTGGCGTCGCGATGCGGCGCGCTTCGACGACGCGCGCCACCAGTTCGACGCATGGTTCGCCGGAACACGCCGCCAGTTCGACCTCGAACTCGCACCGCGCGGCACGCCATTCCAGCGACGCGTCTGGGATGCGCTGACGACGATCCCCTACGGCGAGACGATCAGCTACGCCGAACTGGCCCGGCGCATCGGCCAGCCGACGGCGTCGCGCGCGGTCGGCCTTGCCAACGGCGCGAACCCGCTGTCGATCATCGTGCCCTGCCATCGCGTGATCGGCGCGAACGGATCGCTGACCGGCTACGGTGGCGGCCTCGCCGCGAAGCGCTTCCTGCTCGAGCACGAACGTCGGCACGCGGCGGCACCGCTGTTGCGCATGCAGGAATCGGCGTGATCCGGACGGCCTGGCGCCCAGCCGCGCGACATCGTGCTCAATGACACGGTTTCGCGCGATCGCTCAGCGTCGCGATCTCGGCGCGTACCGCCGCAGCGGTGTCGCTGAAGGCGTAGCGAAGGCGCTTCTGCGCCCCCTCGATCTCGGCGTCGAGGAAGCGGCAGACTTCGTCACCACTCGCCGGCTCGCAGGCATCCTCGGTCCAGGCGTAGGCCGCGCCGAGCGCCGCATCGGGTGAGCGGTCGAGACCGGGGCGCGAAATTCCCGGTGCCGATACGCCGGCGCCACCGCGGCCGTATGCATCGGCGAGACCGCGCGCCGGGACACCGAGCATCGCGAGCGGTACCTCGCGCCGCGCGCCCACGCCCGTCTCGCTGAGGTAACGCGAACCGTCGTCGCGCCGGCACAGCCACGCGCCCGCCATGCGCTCGATGGGGGCCGGCGCTTCGGCGATCTGCGAGGCGCTCGGCGGTTCGGCATCCGACGTCGCGGACACGGCCTCCACGCGCGTGCCCGCTGCAGGCTCCGTCGCATGCGGCACGTCATCGACCAGCCGGATCGCCTCGGCCGCTTCATCGCCCGCGCAGGGGCGGTCCTGGTAGCGCACGTCGCCGTCGCGCGTCGTGCAGCGCACGATCTCGACGGCGCCTGCCGACGAGCCGCCAACCAGAGCGAGCACGACGGCGCATGCGGTGGCGATCGCCTTCATGCGCCCATGCTACGCCGAGCCACGAAAAAGGGCGGCATCGCGCCGCCCTTCCCCGTCAAACCGCGGCAGCGATCAACGCTTGGCGTCGGCCGCAGCCGTCTTGGCGTCGTCGAGCACGCGCTTGGCCTGCGCCTTGGCGGCTTCGTACGCGGCATCCGCCTGGTCCTTGCACGCGCCGACCTGGCCGGACGGCAGCGTCTCACAGCGCTCCTTGGCCACCTTGAGCGTGGCGTCGGCCTGGGTCAGCGAGAGGTCGTAGGCCGCCTTGGCCTGCGTCTCGATCGTGTCGGCCTCGACCTTGGCAACGTCATGGCCGGCCGCCTTGGCCTCGTCCATCGCCTTGCTCGTCGCATCGTTGATCGCTTCGTTCGCCTTGGCGTCGGCGGCCGCGACGTCGGCGCGTGCCTCGGCGCGCGCGGCGTCGAGCTGGCGCTGCGCCTCCTCGGCCTTCTTCGTGGCCTCGGCCTGGGCCTTGGCGACATCCGCGGCCGCCTGCTGGCGCGCCTCCTCCACCTTGCGCTGCGCTTCCGCTGCGGATTCCTGCCGGTCACATCCGGCAAGGCCGATCACGGCCGCGATCGCAGCCACCAGCATCGTGTTCTTCATGGGGGTCTCCTGTTCGGGGCATGGTGTCCGCCCTGCACCGCAACGCCGTGCAGTGGCACCACGGCGCGCATTGAAGACCGCCGTTCATGAACGCGTTGTGATCGGCCCGAGCGGCGTTCAGCGGACGGTCGGTTTGATGTTGCGCAAGTGCGCCGGTCAACGTCGGCGTTCGATCGCGACCGGCAGCGTCGCGAGGCGCGCATAGTCGCCACGCGTGAAGCGCGCGCGGTCGGCCAGGTGGTCCTCGATCATCGGCGTCGCGTCGTCGCCCCAGAACAGCAGGCCATCGAGCGCGAGGGTCGGCACCCCGAACACGCCCGCCGCGAGCGCCTCGTCGGTGTTCGCGCGCAGCTCCTCCTTGACGGCGGCGTTCGCGATCGCCGCCTCGACATCGACGATGCCGAGCGCCAGCGCGACTTCGCGCAGGGCCTCGGCACTGTCGCCGGCGCGTCCATGCGCCCAGACGTGCAGGAAGATCGCCTCGATCGCTGCCCACGACGAGCCGCAGGCGATGGCGAGCCGCAGCGCGGCGAGCGGATTGAACGGATGGGCCGGCGGGAAGCGCAGCGCGATGGCTTCGCGCCCGGCGCGCCACTGCACCGTGCGGTAGGTGAACTCGCGCTTGGCCGCGATCTCGGCCGGGCCGAGCAGGCCGTGGTGGGCAAGCAGCGCGCCGAGCACGATCGGTCGCGGCGTGATCGCGATGCGTTCGCGCAGGGCGAGCAGCTTCGGCCATTGCAGGTAGGCGAACGGCGAGACGAAATCGAAGTACCAGGTGGCGTGCATCAGTGCAGGGTCTTGTAGGTTTCCGGATCGAAGGCGTCGACCTGGATCACTTCGTCGCGCGCGTCGCGGGCCTCGTTGAGGCGGTCGTACTCGGCGCGCGTGATGACACCCGCCGCGAGGCCGAGTTCGTCGAGCATGTGCCCCGGCGCGCGATCGATCGTGCCGGCGCGCACGGCGTCGCGCAGCTTGGTCTCGATCGGCAGCGCATCGACCGCCTTGTCGAGCGCGGCCTCGAGCGTGCCGAGGCCCGGTTCGTCGGGCGGCGGCACGAACACGTCGCCGGTCAGGGTGCGGCGGGCTTCGCGGTCCTCGAGGATGTCGCGCGCGACGCGCCGACCGAGTTCATCGGACGGCGGGCGGAAGCGCGCGCCGAGCGGGAAGATCAGCGCGCGCAACAGCCACGCCGCGGGCCGTGCCGGCAGGTTCTCGAGCACGCCGAGCAGCGCCTCCTGCACGCGCTGCAGGCACAGCTCGACCGACCAGCGCGCGAGGCCGAGGTTCGCGGTGGTCTTCGCCTCGTCGTGGTAGCGCTTGAGCGCGGCCGACGCGAGGTAGAGGTAGGCGAGTGCGTCGGCGAGCCGCCCCGACAGCTTCTCGCGGCGCTTGAGCGAACCGCCGAGCGTGCCCATCGCGGTATCGGAGACGATCGTGAACGCCGCCGAGAGACGCGACAGGTGCTGGTAGTAGCGGCGCGTGTCGACGACCTCGGGCACGCCGGCGAGGCGCGAGCCGGTCAGCGCGAGCAGCAGCGCGCGAACCGAACGCGTGACGATCAGGTTGACGTGGCCGAACAGCGCGCGGTCGAACGCGACGAGGTCGTTCGCGGCGACCGCGTTGATCTCCTTCTCGACGAACGGATGGCAGCGGATCGCGCCCTGGCCATAGATGATCATCGAGCGCGTGAGGATGTTGGCGCCCTCGACCGTGATGCCGATCGGCACGGCCGCCCAGGCTCGCGCGAGCGTGTTGCGCGGTCCGCGCTGGATCGCGCTGCCGGCGCGGATGTCCATCGCGTCGCTGACCACGGTGCGCATGCCCTCGGTCAGGTAGGCCTTGGCGATCGAGCCCAGCACGGCCGGCTTCTCGCCGGCGTCGAGTGCGCCGCAGGTGAGGTTGCGCGTGGCCGTCATCAGGTAGGTCAGGCCGGCGATGCGTGCGAGCGGTTCCTCGATGCCCTCGAAACGACCGATCGGGGTGTCGAACTGCTCGCGCACGGTCGCGTAGGCGCCGCAGATGCGCGTGGCCATCTGTGCGGCGCCGATGCTGAGCGCGGGCAGCGAGATTGAACGGCCCGCGGCGAGGCATTCCATCAGCATGCGCCAGCCGTTGCCGACGCCGGCGTGTTCGCCGATCACCGCGTCGAACGGCACCCACACGTCGGTGCCGACGATCGGTCCGTTGTGGAACGGCACGCCCATCGGATCGTGGCGCTGGCCGATGTCGATGCCGGGCGTATCGCGCGGGATCAGGGCACAGCTGATGCCGCGGTCCTCGACCTCGCCGACGAGGTGGTCGGGGTCCTTCAGCCGGAACGCGAGTCCGATCAGCGTCGCGACCGGTGCCAGCGTGATGTAGCGCTTCTTCCAGTTGAATCGCACGCCGAGCACTTCGGCCCCATTGACGAGGCGCTTCTCGACGATGCCTTCGGACTGGGTGGCCGCGGCATCGGAGCCGGCTTCGGGACCGGTCAGGGCGAAGCACGGGATCTCGGTGCCTTCGGCGAGGCGGCGCAGCCAGCGCTGCTTCTGTGCCTCGGTGCCGTAGTGCATGAGCAGTTCGCCGGGTCCGAGCGAGTTCGGCACCATCACGGTCACCGCCGCCGTGACCGAACGACTCGAGATGCGCGTGACGATGCGCGACTGCGCGAGCGCGGAGAACCCGTGGCCACCGTGCTCCTTCGGGATGATCAGGCCGAACAGGCGGTACTCGCGGATCAGCGCCCAGATCTCGGGCGGCAGGTCGCGCTGCTGCTGCACGTCCCAGTCATCGATGCGCGCGCAAAAGTCCTCGACCGGTCCATCAAGGAAGGCCTGCTCGTCGTCGCTGAGCGGCCGCGGCGTGAACTCGAGCAGCTTGCGCCAGGGCGGCATGCCGGAGAACAGGTCGGCATCCCACCAGACGGTGCCGGCCTCGAGCGCGATGCGCTCGGTGTCGCCGAGGCGCGGCAGCACCTTGGCGAAGCGCGGCATGAGGAAGCGCGTGACGAGCCGGCGACGCAACGCGGGAAGGCCGGACACGAGGGCCAGTGCGACGAGGACGAGGACGCTGACCTGGAAGGCCAACGGCGATTCGATGTCGCTCAGGCGCCAGCCGGCGAGCACGACGCCGGCGGCCGCGAGCCAGGCAAGGAATCCGAATCCACGGAAGGCCAGCACGAGGAAGGCGATGACGGCGAGGATTCCGGCGACGAGCATGGCGTGGCCTCCGCTGCGGTACGACGGACCCGGACGGTCCGCACGCGACCGTAGCGCTGCCGGGCGCCTTTGGAAAGCCGCTGTGCCGGCTCGGCAGGTCGCGCCGCCCGGTTGCGGCCGGCGGCGCGGAGTGCGCACGGCGTCACGCTCGTGACGCCGACCGTGCCCGGCCACGCAATGTCCGCATGGCGCTACCATCGTCGCCATGAGCGTCGATCCCGTACCCGCGCGAACAGCCGACACCGGACCGTCGCCGCTGATCGATCGCCTCCTGCCCGAGGTCTACGAGCGCCTGCGTCGGCTCGCCCACCGCCAGCTCTCGGGCGAGGCCGGCCACACCCTCGACACGACCGCGCTCGTGCACGAGACCTGGTTGAGCCTCGCCCAGAACCAGGGTGAAGGCTGGAGCGACCGCGCGCACTTCTTCGGCTACGCGGCGATCGCGATGCGCCACATCCTGGTCGACCATGCGCGACGCAAGGGTGCGCTCAAGCGCGGTGGTCCACTGCTCGCGCTCGATCGCGAGGCCGAGGCGATCGCGGTCGAGGACGTCGCCGGCGAGGTACTCGCGCTCGATGCCGCGCTGCTCCAGTTGGCCGAAGTCGACGTCCGCCTCGTGCGCGTGGTCGAACTGCGCTTCTTCGCCGGGCTTTCGGTCGAGGAAACCGGCGAGGTGCTCGGCATCACCTCGCGCAGCGTCGTGCGCGATTGGCAGAAGGCACGCCTGTTCCTGCACGCCGCGATCGGCACGGCGGCATGAATCCGGCGCTGCGCGCGCGCTGGAACGAGATCGCGCCGCTGCTCGATCGCCTGCTCGACCTCCGCCCTGGGGAACGCGCCGACGCCCTTGACGCGCTCGACGTCGATGCGACGGTGCGCGATGCGCTGCGCGAACTGCTCGCGCACGACACGGCAGGCGGCATCCTCGACGGCGACGGCGGCCGCTACGCACGCGCCCTGCTCGAATCCGCGGCGCCGGCTGCGTGGCCCGGCACGATCGGACCGTACCGCATCGTGCGCCTGCTCGGCGAAGGCGGCAGCGGCAGCGTGTTCCTCGCCGAACGCGATGTCGACGGCTATGTGCAGCACGTCGCAATCAAGCTGCTGCGCAACGGCGTGCGCGACCCGGCCGAGCAGGAACGGTTCCGGCGCGAACGGCGCATCCTCGCCCGCCTCGAGCACCCGCACATCGCGCGCCTGATCGACGGCGGCTTCGACGACGCCGGCGTGCCGTGGTTCGCCCTCGAATATGTCGACGGCGAGGCACTGACCTCGTGGTGCGACGCACGCCGGCTCGACCTCGACGCGCGGCTCGGCGTGTTCGATGCGATCTGCGCCGCGGTCTCGCATGCGCATCGCGCGCTCGTCGTGCATCGCGACCTCAAGCCGGCCAACATCCTCGTCGACCGCGAAGGCCGCGTGCGCCTCCTCGATTTCGGCATCGCCCACCTGCTCGACCCGACCGCCGGGACACAGGCCACGCGCACCGGCCTGCGGCGCCTGACCCCGGCCTATGCGGCGCCCGAGCAGTTCGACGGCGGCGCGATCACGACCGCGACCGACGTCTACGCGCTCGGCGTGCTGCTGCACGAGCTGCTGACCGGCCTGCGCCCGCAGCGCGACGGCGAGGCCGACATCCGCCTGCCGTCCGCCACGCTCGCCGGC
>JAFLDX010000178.1 GCA_017302215.1 Lysobacterales bacterium | reverse complement strand
GGAAGTCGCGAAGCTCGAGGCGGCCTATGCGGGCTGGAGCTTCGTCGTGCCGGCGTACAAGTACGCCAACATCGACAAGTCGCTCGAGGACCTGCTCAAGCCGGTCGAGGCGAAGCCGCCGGCGAAGGCGAAGTGATCCGGCCCGGTCGGGCGCGCGCATGAGCCTCGCGCGCCTTGCCGGCATCGCCGGCGCGACGGCGGCCGCGCTCGCCGTCGCATGCGGAGCATTCGGCGCGCATGCGCTGCGCAACCACCTCGACGCCGATGCGCTCGCGACGTGGCGCATCGCCGTCGACTATCAGTTCTGGCATGCCCTGGCGCTCGTGCTGGTCGCTGCGCTCGCGCGGATGCCGAACCGGGCCTTGCGCTTCGCCGCGTTCGCCTTCATCGCCGGCATCGTGCTGTTCTGCGCGAGCCTGTACGCGCTCGCGCTCGGCGCGCCGCGCGCGCTCGGCATGCTGACCCCGGTCGGCGGCGTCGCCTTCATCGTCGGCTGGATCACGCTGGCGCTTGGCTGTCGCGGCGCGGCTCGATAAGAAATGTGACGCGGTTCACATCGGATTCGTATCGATGCTAGGCTCGCGCTGCAGCCGTCGCGACGCAGGCGACCCTGCCGTTGCCAAGGAAAGCCGCATGAAGCCATCTGCGAGTCGGCCGGCGCCATCGCGCTGCAGTCGAGTCTTCAACCTCTTCGCCCTCGTCGCGTGCATCGGCACGACGCCCGTTCATGCATCCGATGGACGGCCGAATGGCGAACCACCGTTCCGCATCGAGCAGCGCGTCATCGCCGGTGGCGGCGAGAGCCGCGCGCGCAGCGCGTGCTTCGACCTCGCGGCGACGCTGGCCGAACCGGTCGCCGGCCGAACATCGAATGCCGAGTTCGCACTGACCGCCGGCTTCCTCGGTGAAGCGGCGTCGCGCGATTCCATTTTCCGTTCCAGCTTCGAGGCGTGTCAGCCATGAATCGACTGCCCGGTTTGGTTTTCCTCGTCTGCCTCGCTTGTACCGCGAATGCGATCGCGCAAACCGCGCAGTTGCCCGATTTCACCTACCAGGGACGCCTGCAGCAGAACGGGCAGCCCGCGAACGGCGCGTACGACCTGACGTTCACCCTGTACGACGCCGTGAGCGGCGGCAACCCGATCGGCGCGACGATCAGCGAACCGCAGTATCCGGTCACCGATGGGCTGTTCACGGTCAGCCTCGCGTTTCCGGGCGCGTTCACCGGCCAGCAGCGCTGGTTGCAGGTTACGGTCAACGGTCAGCCGTTGCTGCCGCGCCAGGCCGTCTCGACGACGCCGGTGGCCCAGTTCGCGCTTGACGGCAATCCGGGCCCGGCCGGCCCGCAGGGCCCGGCAGGAGTGGCGGGCCCTGCCGGTTCCACTGGCCCGCAAGGCCCGGCAGGTGCGACGGGGTCGACCGGTCCGCAGGGTCCGGCAGGTCCGGCCGGATCGACCGGTGCGCAGGGTCCGGCGGGTCCGATCGGTCCGGACGGCCCGCCAGGTACGACCGGGTCGACCGGTCCGCAGGGTCCGGCAGGTCCGACCGGGTCGACCGGTCCGCAGGGTCCGGCGGGTCCGATCGGGTCGAGCGGTCCGCAGGGCCCGGCGGGTCCGATCGGTCCGGACGGTCCGCCAGGTGCGACCGGTTCGATCGGTCCGCAGGGTCCTGCAGGTCCGGCGGGATCCACCGGCCCGCAAGGCCCGCCCGGGACGTCTTTCGTGGATGCGCCGAGCAATGGCCTTACCTATGCGCGCCGCGATGGCGCGTGGGTCGCGATCGATCCGTCCAGCGGCCTGCCGACACTCGAGGCGGCGATCCTCGCCGATGCACCGACGCTCTACTACAAGCTCGACGAGGCATCGGGTGCGACGGGATTCGACGACATCGGCAGCGCCAACATCGACGTCGCGCTGAGCGGTTCGTCGTTCACCCTGAAAACCGGCTGGAGCCGGCTGTTCCCGACCAGCGATGCGAACTACCTGCGCATGAACGAGGGCAATGGCAAGGCATCGGCGATCGGCAACCCGTTCGGCACGACCACGCCGTCCGGCTCGTTGACCGTCGAGGCGATCTACAGTCCGCAGACCAACGGATCCGGAATGCAGCCGATCCTCGTCATCGGCGACGATGCACCGGCCGCACCGGTGGTGTGGTTCGGCGTGATCAACCTGCAGCCGCGCCTGCAAGTCGGCGACCAGGCGCGCGTCGACCTTGCCGGTCTGACCGCGGGCGCGACGTACCACATCGCCGCGGTCGTCGACGCGGCTGTTGCAGAGGTGCGCTTCTACGTCAACGGTCGCCTGCTGCAGGTGCAGGACATGTTCGGCTTCCCGTTCACGCTCGCTGCGCCGAAGGTATTCGTCGCGTCCGACCCTGCCCAGGACAGGCCCTATACCTACGCCACGCTCGGCCATGTCGCGCTGTTCTACGGGCAGGCGTTGTCGGTGTCGCAGATCGCCGCGCACGCGAAGGCAGCCGGACTTTACGGACACTGATCTGCACGCCGGAACTGCGCTCGAATCGGCGTCGCGGGCCGTCGTGCCCGAGTAGCGCGTCGCATCGGCGGGACTCGACGCCGAAGGCCGTTGCGACCCCGCAGCGCACAACGCGATTCCGTGACGCGCGTTGCATACTCGGCGAACAAGCGTTCGACCGAATCGCGAAGGGGAAATCTCATGACGAAGTCCATCGTGCGGCATGCGCGTCGTGTCTCGGCGCCGCTGCTTTCGCTGTGCATCGGCGCGCTGCTGGCCACGCCTGCCGCCGCGCAGAGCCTCAGTGCGCCGGGCCTGTCGGCGCCCGGCCGCATCGCATGGGACGCCGAGGGCGTGCCGACGATCGATGCCGCCAGCGACAATGATGCCGCGTTCCTGCAGGGCTACGCGCACGCGCGCGATCGCTTCTTCCAGATGGACCTGACGCGCCGGTCGGTCAGCGGCACGCTCGCCGAACTGGTCGGCTCGTCGCAACTCGCCAACGACGTGCAGGCGCGCACGCTCGGCCTGCGCCGCGGCGCGGTGAAGACGTGGGCGGCGATGTCCGACGATTCGCGCGGCTGGCTGCGCGCGTACGCCGACGGCGTCAACTTCTGGCTGTCGACCAATGCGCTGCCGCCCGAGTATGCCGCGCTTGAGCTCACGCGCGCCGAACCGTGGACGCCGGTCGACTCGCTGTGCGTCGGCAAGGGCCTCGCTTTCCAGCTGTCGTTCGACCTCGACATCGATCCGACGATCAAGCTCGGCGCCTACCAGCAGGCCGGTGCCGCCGGCGGCTTCGACGGCAGCGTGCTGTATTTCGGCGACACCCATCGCATCGCCCCGGCCGACAACCGCGTCAGCGTGCCCGGATTCCAGCCCGGCGCGACGGCCGCGAACGCGACCGCGACGTTCCCGGACGATGCACCGAAGAGCGACGGCTCCGGCATCGGTCCGATCGACGCACAGACGCTCGACATGGCGCGCGCACTGCGCGAACAGCTGCAGGCCAGCCCGCTGATGCGACGCGCGCTTGAAGGCCGCGACACGCCGATCGGCAGCAACGAGTGGGTCGTCGCCGGCAACCACACCGTCTCGGGCAAGGCGATCCTGGCCAACGACCCGCACCTCGGCCTCGACCTGCCGCCGGTCTTCATGGAAATGCACCTCGCTTCGCGCGAGGTGCGCGACGGCCGCACGCTCGATTCGACCGGCGTCACGGTTCCCGGTGCGCCGGGCATCATCCAGGGCTGCAACCAGCGCCTGTGCTGGGGCACGACGACGAATTCGCTCGACGTCACCGACGTGTTCCAGGAAAAACTCGTTCTCAACAGCTACGGCCTGCCTGTCGCGACCTTGCACAACGGCGTGCAGGATCCGGTCCAGTGGACGTTCCAGAATTTCTTCGTCAACCGCATGAACGGCACGCCGAACACGGTGACGCGCGAGAACTCGATCGGCTACACGAACGGCGGCGTCACGATCACCGTGCCGCGCCGGAACAACGGCCCGATCGCCAGCATCACCGGAGCGACCGGCCTGTCGATCGCCTACACGGGTTGGGGCGCGACGTTCGAGATCGAATCGTTCCGGCGCATCAACCGCGCCGCCAATCTCGACCAGTTCCGCGACGCGCTGAGCTATTTCGATTTCGGGTCGCAGAACTTCGCCTACGCCGACGTCGACGGCAACATCGCGTACTTCGTCAGCGCCGAGGCACCGGTGCGCACCGACCTGCAGACCCTGAACGCGCCGGCCGGCGGTCGCCCGCCGTGGCTGATCCGCGACGGTTCGATCGGCGTGCACGACTGGCTCGCCGTGCAGCACCGCCAGCCGAACCAGGCCACGCCGTTCGAGATCCTGCCGGCCAACGAGATGCCGTTCGTGGTCAACCCGGCCAGCGGCTACGTCGCCAATGCGAACAACGATCCGATCGGGTTCTCGCTCGACAACAACGCCCTGAACCAGGTGCGGCCGGGTGGCGGCCTCTACTACCTCGACGTCGGCGGTGCCTCGGCCTATCGCATGGGTCGCATCGACCGCGAGCTGCAGCGCCTGATCGCGTCGGGCAACCGCATCAGCGCCGACGACATGCGCAAGCTGCAGGCGAACACGCAGCTGCTCGATGCCGAACTCGTGCTGCCGTACCTGCTGGCCGCCTACGACTACGCCAAGACCCCCGGCGCGTGGCCACAGCTCGGCAACCTCGCCACGGGCCGCGTCAGCGACGCGATCGTGCGCCTGCGCGCGTGGGATTTCTCGTCGCCGACCGGCATCCAGCCGGGTTACGACGCCGGCGACAACCCGGCCGCGCTGCCGGCGCCGGGCCAGGCCGAGATCAACGCGAGCATCGCCACCACGATCTGGGCCGCCTGGCGCAGCGTGGCCGTGCGCGCCACGGTCGATGCCACGTTGACCCGCGTCGGCCTCGGCGACTACCGGCCGGGCGGACGCGAGGCGCAGGCCAGCCTCAAGTTCCTGCTCGACAACTTCGGCACGCTCGGCGGCAAGGGCTATTCGGGCGTCAACTTCTTCCCGGTCAGCGGCGCGCCCGATGCGGCGACGGCACGCGACTACGTGCTGCTCAAGTCGCTTTCGGACGGCCTCGACCTGCTCGCGAGCAGCAACCTCGCCGCGGCATTCGCCGGCTCGACCAACCAGAACGACTACCGCTGGGGTCGCCTGCACCGCATCGTGTTCGAGCATCCGCTCGGCGGACCGTTCAACCTGCCGGGACCGAATGCCTATGGCTTCGCCAACCTCGGCGATGGCCTGCCGGGCGTCGCGCGCCAGGGCGGGTTCGAGGCCGTCGATGCCTCAAGCCACGACGTGCGCGCGTCCGGCGTCAACAGCTTCATGTTCGGCAGTGGTCCGGCCCGGCGGTTTGTCGGCGAGATGACGCCGGTGATCAGTGCCGCCGAGATCCTGCCGGGCGGGCAGAGCGGCGTACTCGGCTCGCCGCTCTATGCAAGCCAGTTGGGGCGGTGGCTGACCAACCAGTACAAGACGCTGCCGATTCCGGCGTCGGCCGCGCTGGCGCAGAGCCAGACGATCGTCAACTTCGTTCCGCGCTGAGGTCCGCCCGGACACGGACGTCACCGATCGAGGAGGGGCGGGGCAGCTCCCGCCCCCCTTCGCGCCACGCGGCTCATGCATCGAGCAGGATCGGCAGTGCGGTGGCGGCGGTCGCGGCGATGTGCAGATCGGCGAGGTCGGTCAACGCGCTCGCCTGCGGATTGACCTCGATGATGCGCGCGCCGTGCCGTTTCGCCAGCACCGGCAGTCGCGCAGCCGGCTGGACGACACCGGACGTGCCGACCACGAGCATGAGATCGCATGCGGCCGTCATCGCGGCCGCGCGCTCCCAGGCCGTTGCAGGCAGGTTTTCGCCGAACCACACCACGCCCGGCCGGATGCGTCCGCCGCACTGCGTGCAGCCCGGCGGCTCGAGACGCTCCGGTACGGCACGGGACGAAGGCAGCGCGACATCGGCATGGCCCTTGCCGCAGGCGCTGCAGCGGTGCGCGAACAACTCGCCGTGCAGATGGACGACGTCCCTGCATCCCGCGCGTTCGTGCAGATCGTCGACGTTCTGGGTGACCAGCGAAAGCTTGCCGGCGTACGCCGTGTGCGCAAGGGCACGATGGCCCGCATTCGGCATCGCCTCGCGCACGCGCGCCATGCGCGAGACGTACCATGCCCAGACGAGCGCGGCATCGTCCTCCCAGCCCCGCGGCGACGCGAGCCGTTCCGGATCGAAGCGCGCCCACCATCCGGTCTGCGCTTCGCGGAAGGTCGGAATGCCGCTTTCCGCGGAAAGGCCGGCGCCGCTGAACACGACGATCGCGCGCGCCTCGACGATCCACGCGCGCGCGCGTGCGCTGTCGCTCACGCGCGGCGCCAGCACCAGTGCCACGGTTCGTAGGCGATGCCGTGGCGGTTGCCGCGCGGATAGGAAAGGTGGAAGCCGAAGTGCGCCGCATGCTCGTCGAGCCACGCGAACGCCGGCGAACGCTCGAATTCTTCCTCGAGATCGGCGTAACCGGGGCTCGTGAGATCGAGCACGCGTCCCGAGTGATGCTCGCTGTAGCCCGGTGCGGCGCTGACGCGCAGGATCTCGTCGATGGCCTGGCCGCGTTCGAGCTTGCGGCGCACGATGCCGAGCTGGTATTCGGCCGAGCGGAACGCCGAGACGACCCCGAGTTCGATGCCGTCCGCGCGCGCGGACGCGCGCATGCGCTTCCACGCCGCCGCGGCGCGCGGTGCCAGCCATTGCATGCGCCCGTGCACGTCCGGGCCGATCGCGACGAGTCGCGCCGGCTCGCG
>JAFLDX010000177.1 GCA_017302215.1 Lysobacterales bacterium | reverse complement strand
GCACGGCGACCTGCGAGCAGCAGGCGTTCCGCTACGCCCACAATGCCTATGGCTTCCAGTTCCACCTCGAGGCCGACCCGGCCCTGATCGAACGCTGGCTCGGTTTGCCGGCCTATCGCGACGAGCTCGTCGCCGCCGGCTTCGGCGCCTCGCTCGACGCGATCCGCGCGCGCAGCCTCACGGCCGCCGGGCCGGTGCGCGACAACGCCGATGCCGTCTTCAACGGCTTCCTCGACCTGGTCGGGCGGCCCGCCCGCCTGCTCGGGGCCGCGGACGAGGGGCGAGGGCCCGCAACGTGAAGGCCGGAAACAGGCTCCGACGGGTTCGGCGAAGGAGCCGTCGACGCGTGCATGGGCATCCGGTCCGGTTGTCGAGCCCTCGCCCCTCGTCCCTGGCCCCTCCGTCAGGCAAGTCGTGTAAAATGCCGCGCGCCGAAATCGGCGGAACCTGAACGCGTACCGGGTCGGCACCCGGCACGGCCGGCACGGTTTCCCCATCCGGCTTCCCCGTGACGCCCACTGCCGCTGCGCAGCAGCGTGATGCGGTGCGCGCGCCGAACGACAACACCACGACCTCGTGCGCAGGGCGACGGCTCGACCCCGCCGGCCTGCGAGAAAGATTCACCTACGCTGAGAGAAGCAACCATGGCCAGGCAGAAAGAGCTCTCGCTCTATCGCAACATCGGGATCATTGCCCACATCGACGCGGGCAAGACGACCACGACCGAGCGAATCCTCTACTACACCGGCAAGAAGCACCAGATCGTCGACGTGCACGACACGAAGGACGGCAAGGGCTCGACCACGACCGACTACATGGAGCAGGAGCGCAAGCGCGGCATCACGATCCAGTCCGCTGCCGTATCGGCCGAATGGAAGGGTCACCAGATCAACGTGATCGACACGCCCGGGCACGTCGACTTCACGATCGAGGTCAACCGCTCGCTGCGCGTCCTCGATGGCGCGGTCGTCGTGTTCGACGGCGTCGCCGGCGTCGAGCCGCAGACCGAGACGAACTGGCGCCTGGCCGACCAGTACAACGTGCCGCGCATGTGCTACGTCAACAAGATGGACCGCATCGGCGCGAACTTCAAGAACGCGGTCGACGGCATCCGCAACCGCCTCGGCGCGAACGCGGTCATCTGCGAAGTGCCACTCGGCAGCCATGACGACTTCATCGGCATCGCCGACCTCATCGCCAACTGCGGCTACATCTGGCTCGGCGACGACAAGGACAGCAAGTGGGAGACGATCCCGCTCGACGCGATCGCCAGCCACCCGAAGGTGCAGAAGTTCACCACCGCCGCCGACAAGGAATGGGTCGCCAATCTCGCCGCGCTGCGCGAAGCGGCGATCGAGGGCGCGGTCGAGATGGACGACGACGCGATGGAAGCCTACCTCTCGACCGGCGAGGCACCCTCGCTCGAGACGCTCAAGAAGTGCATCCGCAAGGGCTGCGTCGCCGGCAAGCTCGTGCCGATCTTCTGCGGCTCGTCGTACCGCAACAAGGGCGTGCAGCACCTGCTCGACGGCGTCGTCGACTACATGCCCTACCCGGGCGAGAACGGCGGCATCTCGATGGTCGACGAGGACGGCAACGTCGTCGGCGTGCAGGAAGTGACCGACGATGCGCCGGCGCGCGCGCTCGCGTTCAAGGTCATCAACGACCAGTTCGGCACGCTGACCTTCACGCGCATCTACTCGGGCGTGATCAAGAAGGGCGACACGCTGCAGAACGTCACGCGCGGCAAGAAGGAGCGCATCGGCCGCATCGTCGAGGTGCAGGCCAACGCGACCAAGGAAATCGAGGAAGTCCGCGCCGGCGACATCTGCGCGTTCGTCTCGCTGAAGGAAACCGAGACGGGCGACACCCTGACCGACCCGAACTCGCCCGTGCTGCTCGAGCGCATGCGCTTCCCCGACCCGGTCATCAGCGTGTCGGTCGAGCCGAAGTCGCGCAACGACATCGACAAGATGTCGACCGCGCTCTACAAGATGGTCAAGGCCGATCCGTCGCTCAAGCTCGAGGTCGACAAGGAAACCGGCGAGACCGTGCTGAAGGGCATGGGCGAGCTGCACCTCGAGATCACCATCGACCGCATGCGCACCGAACTCGGTGTCGAGGCGAACATGGGCAAGCCGAAGGTCAGCTTCCGCGAGGCGTTCGGCGGCCGCGTCGAGCACACCTACACGCACAAGAAGCAGTCCGGCGGCTCGGGCCAGTTCGCCGAGGTCAAGATCGTGTTCGAGCCGGGCGAGCCGGGTTCGGGCGTCGTGTTCGCCGACGAGGTGGTCGGCGGCCGCGTGCCGCGCGAGTACATCCCGGCCGTGCAGCACGCGATCCAGGTCGAGTCGCGCGAGGGCCAGATCGCGGGCTACGAAGTCGTCGACTTCAAGGCCAGCCTCGTCGACGGCAAGTACCACGACGTCGACTCGTCGGCGCTCGCGTTCGAGATCGCCGGCCGCGCCTGCTTCCGCGAGGCACAGAAGCTGTCGAAGCCGAAGCTGCTCGAGCCGATCATGGCACTCGAGGTCGTCACCGAGGCCGACTACCTCGGCGACGTGATCGGCGACATGAACCGTCGCCGCGGCTCGGTCAGCGAGCAGGGCCAGCGCGGGCCGCAGGCGTTCGTGAAGGGCTTCGTGCCGCTCGCCGAGATGTTCGGCTACATCAACTTCCTGCGTTCGGCGACCAGCGGCCGCGGCAACTTCTCGATGTCGTTCGACCACTACGAGGAAGTGCCGGCCAACCTCGTCGACAAGCTCATGGAGAAGGAAGCGAAGTAAGCCCGCGCGTTTCCCGGCGGGATCCACGAGACGGCCGCGCAAGCGGCCGTTTTCGTTTGCGCTGGCCTGCGTCAGTCGCCGCCGCAGCCTCCGCCGTCGCCGTCGCCACCGTCACCGGATCCGTCGCCGAAACCGTCCGTGCTGCCGTCGATGCCGGCATCGCCGAAATCGCCGGCACACTGCGTCGTGCCGTCCCGCGCCTCGCGCAGGCGCGCGCAGTCGAGCGCGTAGCGGTACCCGCCCTCGATGCCGAGCTTGGCGTCGAGCGCGAACAGCAGGGGCAGCCGGGTCGGCTTGCGCGGATCGATGTTCTCCTCGCGGCAGGCGTGCCACCAGACGCGGCGCAGGCCTTCGTTGTTGCGCCGATCGGCCCCGAGCACGCTCGCCGGCGTGTGGTGCAGGAAGCGGCCGAAGGCCTGCCGGCAGAACGCATCGTAGGCGCGCGTGTGCAGGATGAACGCATGCCAGAGCGCGTCGACGACCTGCGAGGGCATCGAGACCGGCTTGCGCCCGCCGCGCAGCCAGGCCAGGAAGAACTGGCGCAGGCCGCGCCCGACGAGTTGCAGGTCACCGCCGCGCAGATGCGGGTAGTCGCGGCCGAGCGCGGCGAGCAGGCCCGGCGGGAACCGGTAGTCGCGCACGAAATTGGCGCGTGCGGCCTGTCGCCAGGCCGCCCATGCCAGCACGGCGATCACGCTCGGCACGACCGCGATCATCACCGCCGGAACGAGTTGCATCGCGCCGCCCTGCCTGCGGAAGTGCGCGCGAGTGTAACGCGCCGAGCCGGCGCGCCGATCGCTACAGTGGCCGTTCGTACGCGCCGAGGTCGAGCGCGCCATCGCGGTTCGGCTGCCACGGCAGGTCGATCACGCGCGGATGGCCGTCGAGGTCGAACGGCAGGCCGAGCACGTTGACCGCCGCATCGATCGCGGGCGAGCCCGCGCGCAGGTGGAAGTCGCCATTCACGGCATCGACGAACAACGGATCGTCGTCGCGCAGGTTGCCGCTGGGCGCGAATCCGGAGAGATCGTGCGCGACGAGATCGGCCGCCACGACGGCGATCGGGACGAGCGGACCGAACATCGGTCGACCCGGCTCCCAGACGATGCCCTGGCCGAGCGTCAGCACGCCACGCGTGTCGAACATCACCGGCTCGCTCTCGCCGCCGAAACCGCTGCCGCGGATGCCGGCGATCGTGCACGAGAAGCAGCTCGCCTTGGTCGCGAACGGGAAATGCATCGCGCTGATCGCATCGAGGTTCGGCGCGATGCGGCTGTTGACGATGTCGAGACCGATCGGGTGCAGGCACGTGTCGAGCGGGTCCTGCGGAAAGCAGTTGTCGGCGAACACGCTCGCGCCGAGATGGTCGGAGACGACGACCGAATCGAGCAGCACATGGCTCTGCACGCCCGGATCGGCGTTGGAGAGCATGACCGCCGCGCCGTTCTTGTAGATGAAACCGCCATCGAGGCTGGTGTTCCCGGCCAGCCGGTTGCACGTCATGCCCTTGGCACAGGCGACCGTGCCGGCCGGTGCCTGTGCGTCGCGCGCCGGCAGCATGCGCAGGTGCGCCCCGTCGGCGGCGAACAGACCGCCGCCACCGAGACTCGAATGATTCGACTCGATCACGCCTTCCCAGATCGACACGACGGTGTCGCGCCCTCCGGCGAACAGCCCTGCTCCGAATTCGGCCGTGTTGGCCTGCAGGCGCAGCGGCCAGGCCGGCGCGCTCGTGTAGAGCTGCACGCGCGTGCGCGCGCCGATCCAGGCGCCGCCGCCGCGTCGGCTCGCCGCATTGCGCGCGAACAGGCCGTCGGGATGATGCCCGCCGTCGAGTTCGGCGCTCGCCGTGCGGCCGTCGGGGCCGCCACTGATGTGCAGGCCACCGCCATTGCCGGTGTCGATCGAGGATCCGTCCGCCCGGTTGTCGACGATCATGCTCTTCGCGCCGGTCACGCGCAGGCGTGCCGCCACGACCTCGATGCCGCCGCCATCAACCGCCTCGTTTGCGCTGACGATGCCGTCGGTGATCGTCAGCGACGTGTTCTCCTCGCCGCTCGTGCCGATCACGGCGATGCCGCCGCCGCTGCCGGCACGATTGCGCGTGACGACCGAGTCGGTCAGGAAGAAGCTGCCGCGTCCGTGCACGAGCAGCCCGCCGCCGGCGCGCGTGTGCCGGCCGGCGGTCAGCTCGAGGCGCGACACGCGGATCTTGACCGATCCGCTGTCATCCGGACCGTACAGGCTCAGCACGGGCCGCGACTTGGCGCCGCTGCCGCTGAGTCGCGTCATCCCCGACGACGCACTGGCCGCGCACGAGGCATAGCCGCCGACGATCTCGACGTCATGGCGGTCGACGACGAGGGCCTGGGCCGTGAACGTGCCGACGACGATGCGGATGCGGTCGCTGCCCGGAGTGAGCTGCGCCGCATCGAGCGCGGCCTGCACGCTCGCATGCGTGCATCCGGCCATGGGTCCGACCGTGTAGACCGCGGCGACAGCGGGGCCGGCGAGCAGGCCGGCAAGGAGGATGGATGCGAAACGGATCGGACGGTTCATGCGAGCAGCACTCGTCGGGAGGGTTCCTGTCTCGACGTCGATCGGCGCTTGCGAGCGCCATTGAACGTGCGTCCCGGCTAAGCTTGCCGGATGCCACTGCGCACGGTCATCGCCACCCGCTACGTCACGCCGCTGCGCGAAGGCGGCTCGCTGCCGGCCATCGTCGAAGCCGACGATGCCGGCACCTGGGTGCTCAAGTTCCGTGGTGCCGGCCAGGGCGCGAAGGTCCTCGTCGCCGAGGCGATTGCCGGCGGACTCGCGCGCGCCTGCGGCCTGCCGCTGCCCGAGATCGTGCGGGTCGAGCTCGACGCCGAGCTCGCCCGCACCGAACCCGATCCCGAGATCCAGGACCTGATCCGCGCGAGCGCGGGTCTCAACCTTGCGCTCGACTACCTGCCCGGCGCGGTGACCTTCGATCCGGTCGCCTGGCAACCCGAGGCCGGCCTCGCCTCGCGCATCGTCTGGTTCGATGCGCTGGTCGGCAACGTCGACCGCACGCCGCGCAACACCAACATGATGGTCTGGCACCGGCGCCTGTGGCTGATCGACCACGGCGCGACGCTGGTATTCCACCACGGCTGGGACGATCCGGTGGAGCAGGCCACGCGCCCGTTCGCGGCGATCCGCGACCACGTGCTGCTGCCGTTCGCCACGATGATCGATGCGGTCGATGCCGACATGGCGGCGCGACTGCCGCGTGCGACGCTCGAGCAGATCCTCGACGACGTGCCCGATGTCTGGCTGCGCGAAGGCGCCGGCCCTGCCGAGCCCGAGGAGCGCCGGCGCGCCTATGTCGAGCACCTCGCGCGGCGCCTCGCCGCTCCGCGCGCCTTCGCCGAGGAGGCCGCGCGTGCGCACCGTGCTGCTGTATGAGTACGCGATCGTGCGCGTCGTGCCTCGCCCCGAACGCGAGGAGTTCCTCAACGCCGGCGTCATCCTCGCCTGCGCGCCACGACGGTTCCTCGAGGCGCGCGTACGCATCGATCGATCGCGCCTCGCCGCCTTCGGCCCGGGCCTCGACCTCGAACTCGTCGAGGCGCATCTCGCGGCGATCCCGATCCTCTGCGCCGGAGGTCCGGCGGCCGGGCCGATCGGCCGCCTGTCACAACGCGAGCGGTTCCACTGGTTGACCGCGCCGCGCAGCGCGCTGATCCAGACCTCGGTCGTGCACACCGGCTGGTGCGCCGATCCGGTGGCGGCGCTCGACGACCTCGCACGGCGCATGGTCGACATGCCGGCGACGGCTGGTTCGCCATCGGCCTGATTCGGACATCCGGTCCCGCAACGCGGTCGAGCGCGACGTCGGCGATCAGCCCGGATCGAATCCGTCGGCGTAGAGCCCATCGACCGCCGCCTCGACGGCACCGGTGTCGCAGCGCGCGCTGCCGTCGCCGTCGCCATCGAGCGGTCGCGGTTCGCCGCGCTGGTCGACGGCGGTGCACGCGCCGTCCGCAGCCTGGTCGATCAGCGCGGC
>JAFLDX010000176.1 GCA_017302215.1 Lysobacterales bacterium | reverse complement strand
GCTGCAGGCCCGGGCGCGCGACGGCGCGTGACGCGCCGGCAGCTCGCGCCGTCTCAGTCGGCGCGCACGGCCGGTGCGGACGCGACCTGCACTGCCTCGACCTGGATACGCAACGCGACCCTCATGTCGAAGCCGTGATCCTTGCCCGCGCTGATGCCGAATGCATCGCGCTGCAGAACCGCGCGCGCGTCGGCTCCGCAGACCTCGCGCTTCAACATCGGATGCGGCATGCACTTGAAGCTGACGATGTCGAGCGCGAGCGGGTGCATCACGCCGCGCAGGGTCAGCTTGCCCTCGACGCGCGTCGGCGCGCCGTCACGGAAACCGGCGAGCGTGCCGGTGTAGTTCGCGCGCGGATGGTCCGCCGCGTCGAACAGGTCGGCGGCGATGGCGTGACGGTTCATCTCGTCATGCCCGAAATCGATGCTGGCGATGTCGACTTCGATCGTCACCGAACCGGTGCCGGCGGCTCGGTCGAGGCTGACTTCGCCGCGCGTCGCGTTGAACTTGCCGCGCCATGTCGACAGGCCACCCATGTGGTCGGCCTCGAAGCTCGGGTAGGTGTGCGCGGGATCGACCTCGTAACGCACCGTCATGCCCATGGCGACGGCCGGGAGGAACGAAACCGCGAACAGGGCGAGGCGGTACGGCATCGGACGCCCTCCTCGACTCAGAGTTCCACGATCGGGCGGAAGCCGCCCCAGGTCATGCGTCGCGGATCGCACGGCATCGTCTTCGGATCAAGCGAGGCGAGGCGCGGATCGGCCATCGCCTTGCGGTTCGTGCGCGCACGCGCCGCCTTCGAGGCATGCACGATCCACGAGAACACGACGACCTCGCCGGGCTTCAGCTTGAGCGCCTTCGGGAACGTAACGGCGCCTTCGGCCGTCAGGTCGTCGGCGACGCATTCGACGTAGGCGAGCGCACCATGCTCCTTCCACACCGTGCCGGCGAGACGCGCGATGCGCCGGTAGTCGCCGAGCCTCGCCCCGGGTATCGCGAGCAGGAAACCATCGACGTATGCCATCTCGCCCTCCGCACGGTGCGGCCTTCGGCCGCGTCAGTCTGCCTGCTCACGCGCCGACGCGTCGACGCACGGCATCGAAATCACGGACCGGACGCACCTCGATCGCGCCGATGCGCGTCCACGGGAACTCCGCCGCGATGCGCATGGCCTCATCGTGGTCGCGCGCCTCGATCAGGTTGAATCCGCCGAAGAACTCCTTGGTTTCGGCATAGGGCCCGTCGACGAGGCCGACGCGTCCGTCCTGCACGCGCAACGTCTTCGCCGTCTCGGGACCCTCGAGCTGCTGCGAGTCGAGCAGGACGCCGGCGGCCTTCAGCGCGTCGGCCTTGAGGATGCAGCCCTGCATCATCGCGTCGTACTCGCCAGCCGGAAGAGCCTCGAGCCTGGACTGGTCGACATGGATCATGACGAGAAATTTCATGCGCGCGTTCCGGTCGGAGGGAGCCTGCTTATCGGGCGATGCGTGTCGGCCGTCGAGGCCGGCCGACTCAGGTGTCGAAGAACTCGACGACGCCCGTCTCGAGCGAGTACTCGGCACCGACGACGAGCAGGCCCTCGTTCGCGATCAGGTGCTCGAGCACGGCCGATCCGGTGCGCAGATGGCCGACCGACATGCGGATGTTCGTGCGCACGGCGTGACGCACGAGCGTATCGCGGTCGTGGATCAGGCCGGTGTCGAGCAATGATTCGACCGAAGGGCGGATGCGGTTGACGATCGATCCGAGGTTGCGGTGACGGTGGTCCGGCGGGCGATCGAGTTCGTCGATCGTGGCCGTGATCGCGCCGCAGCCCGAATGCCCGAGCACGACGACGAGGCGCGTGCCGAAACGCTCCGCGGCAAACTCGACGCTGCCGACCTGCGACGGCGCGACGATGTTGCCCGCGACGCGGATCACGAACAGCTCGCCGAGGCCCTGGTCGAACACGATCTCGGCCGGCACGCGCGAATCCGAACAGCCGAGGATGATCGCGAACGGCGACTGCCCGGCCGCCAGCTCGCGGCGGCGCGACGGCGAGACGAGCGCCGCACTGTCGACCGCATCGCTGACGAACCGGCGGTTGCCTTCGCGCAGGCGTTCGAGCGCCTCGCGGGCCCCGATCACGGACATGCGCGGCCCCCGCCGGGCGGGGTGGCCGATCGCGCACGCGCTGATGGGGTCATGGTCGGCTCCGGCCGGGTATCGGACCGCGATGATAGCCCCTCGGCCCGGCGAACCGAACCGGCGTCGGCGTCGGCATCGGCTCACGCATACGCGGACGAACGGATCGAGCGGTCATCGATGCGACTGCAGGAAACGGCTTCAGCCGTGATGCCTTGGCTTTCGATGGCGGGACTGCCAGGCAGCCCTGTAGGAACCGCCTTCAGGCGGGATGCCTTTTCTTCGGGGCGTTGTACGGCCAGAGCATCACGGCTGTAGCCGCTTCCTGCACATCCACGTGGCGTGGTAAGGCCAGAGCATCGCGGCTGTAGCCGTTTCCTACAGGAATTGCGCGTACGATCGAAGACACTTGCGGTGGGTGCGCACGGGCGCGTATCAAGCCGTCTCGTCCACTGCGGATGCCCGACGTGCGCCCGGCAATCGCCCTTCTCGTGCTCGTGATGCTGGCCTGGCAGCCGGCCTGCTCCGCGGCAACTCGGCCCGGCGCAGCCCCGACGATCACGGCGGTCACGCTGAACCTCTGGCACGACAAGGCCGACTGGCCGACGCGACGCGCCGCGATCGTCGAAGGCCTGCGCCGGCTGCGGCCCGACGTCATCGCGCTGCAGGAAGTGCTGCAGCACGAAGCCCTGCCGAACCAGGCTCGCGCGCTCGCGCGCGACCTCGGTTATCGGGTCGTATTCGCCTCGGTCGACTCCGCCTCGGCGACGCGGCGCTACGGCAACGCGATCCTGACCCGGCATCCGATCCTGGCCGAAGACTGGCGCAAGCTGCGGCCCTGGGATGACTGGCGCATCGCCGTGCACGTGCGCATCGCGATCCACCGGCGCGCGCTCGATGTCTACGCGACGCACCTGCACCACACGACGGCGGGCGGCGCGATCCGCGCGCGCCAGATCGGCGACCTGACCGCCTTCGTTGATGCGACCGCGCGCGGCGATGCGGCCGTGCTGCTCGGCGACTTCAACGCGGCCTTCGACGCCCCCGAACTCGCGGCCCTGCGTGCACGCTGGCAGGATGCGTATGACCGCATGCATCCCGATGCGGCGCAGGACGTTGCCGCCCATTCGACGCTGAACCCCGCCCTGCTGCCACCGCTGCGCGTCGACCACGTGCTGTTCGATCCGGCGCGCATGGATGCGGTCTCGACACGGCGCCTGTTCGACACGCCACTCGCCGATGGCCAGTGGGCGTCCGATCATTTCGGCATCCTCGCAACCCTGCGCTGGCGCGACTGAAGGAGCCGCCCGCGGGCGCAATCGGCTAGCATGCGCGGCCACTCCGCAGGAACGCCGCGCGTGCCGCCGATCATCTCGGTCAATCGGGTCGGAAAGACCTACGCCTCGGGCCACGAAGCACTGAAGGACGTCGACCTCGACATCCAGCGCGGCGAGATATTCGCCCTGCTCGGCCCGAACGGCGCCGGCAAGACGACCCTCATCAGCATCGTCTGCGGCATCGTCAAGGCGAGCCGCGGCACGATCCGCGTCGACGGCCACGACATCGTGCGCGACTACCGCGCGGCGCGGTCGGCGATCGGCCTCGTGCCGCAGGAACTGCACACCGATGCCTTCGAAACGGTGATGGCCACGCTGAAGTTCAGCCGCGGCCTGTTCGGCAAGCGGCCCGACCCGGCCCTGATCGAACGCCTGTTGCGCGACCTCGCGCTATGGGACAAGCGCGATGCGAAGATCATGACCCTGTCGGGAGGCATGAAACGGCGCGTGATGATCGCCAAGGCGCTTTCGCACGAACCGGCGATCCTGTTCCTCGACGAGCCGAGTGCCGGCGTCGACGTCGAGTTGCGCCACGGCATGTGGCAGATGGTGCGCCGCCTGCGCGAGTCCGGCACGACGATCATCCTGACCACGCACTACATCGAGGAAGCCGAGCAGATGGCCGACCGCATCGGCGTCATGCGCAAGGGTGAACTGATCCTCGTCGAGGAGACACGCGCGCTGATGCGCACGCTCGGCAAGCGCCAGCTCACCCTGAGCCTCGCCCAGCCGCTGGACGAACTGCCGGCCGCACTCGCCGGCCTGCCGCTCGCGCTGTCCGACGATCGTCGGTCGCTGGTGTACCGCTTCGACGCGCACGCCGACGGCGCCGGCATCGCCGGCCTGCTCGCGCGGCTCGGCGAACACGGCATCGCGTGGAAAGACCTGGCCACCGAGGAAAGCTCGCTCGAGGACATCTTCGTCGATCTCGTGCACGGGGAGCGCGCATGAACCTGCACGCGATCCGCGCGATCTACCGCTTCGAGATGGCGCGCACGTTCCGCACGATCACCCAGAGCATCGCCTCGCCGGTGCTGTCGACCTCGCTGTACTTCATCGTGTTCGGTGCGGCGATCGGCTCGCGCATGGGCGAGATCGACGGCGTCGACTACGGCGCCTTCATCATCCCGGGACTGCTCATGCTGTCCCTGCTCAGCGAGAGCATCTCGAATGCCTCGTTCGGCATCTACATGCCGAAATGGGCCGGCACGATCTACGAACTGCTCTCCGCGCCGGTGTCGTGGCTCGAAGCCGTCATCGGCTACGTCGGCGCGGCGGCGACCAAGTCGCTCATGCTCGGTGCGCTGATCCTCGTGACTGCGCGCGTGTTCGTGCCGTACGAGATCGCGCACCCGCTGTGGATGGTCGGGTTCCTCGTCCTCACGGCGGTCACCTTCAGCCTGTTCGGCTTCGTCATCGGCCTGTGGGCCGACGATTTCCAGAAGCTGCAGGTCATCCCGCTGATGGTCGTCACGCCGCTGACCTTCCTCGGCGGCGCGTTCTACTCGATCGACATGTTGCCGCCGTTCTGGCAGAAGGTGACCCTGCTCAACCCGGTGGTCTACCTGATCAGCGGTTTCCGCTGGAGCTTCCACGGCGTCGCCGACGTGCACATCGGCGTCGCGACCGGCATGACGCTCGGCTTCCTCGCGCTCTGCCTCGGCTTCGTGTGGTGGGTGTTCCGCAGCGGGTGGAAGTTGCGCAACTGACGGGTGGCGCGGTGGCGCCATGGACGCGTTGCCTTGAGAATCCCACTCGCCTCGAAGCGCGCACTTCTCACGACGCAGGGTTGGTTCTTCGCTCGTACTTTGATGTGTCGAATCGAGGATTCCGCTCGCCTCGCGGCGCGCGGGTTACTCCGCTTCCGTGGAGCGGAGCTTGCTCCGCTACTCTTGGTCGTCCGCAACGCCCGCGCCGAGCAAGCTCGGCTCCACGAAGGCATTGCATCCGTAGAGCGGAGCTTGCTCCGCTGCTCTTGTTCGTCCGCGACGCCCGAGCCGAGCATCTCGGCTCTCCGCTGGTCGGCTCCGCTCCTCGGCGCTTCTGCAGGGCGAATGGTCGTGTCCAGCGGTTCGCCCCATGGGGTGGTCGTCCGCGCTGCAGCGCCTATTCGTCGAAGTAGTCGCTGTCGATCTTCGGAATGCCGATCTGCTGGATGGAAACGCCGACTTGGCAATCCATCATGAAGCCCGCCAGACGCATGCCGTCGATCAGCACGATGCGCTCGACCGAGCGAGCGAACTCGACGGCCTGCTGCGTGTACGTCGAGGTCGTGATGAAGACACCCTTGTTGGCCCGCTGACCTGCCAAGGCACCATAGAAGCTCTGGATCTCGGGACGCCCGACTGATCCCTGCCATCGCTTGGCCTGGACATAGACCTTCTCCAGCCCGAGACGATCGAGCGAGATCACGCCATCGATGCCGGCGTCTCCGCTTCCACCGACACGTTGCAGGTCACGTCGGCTGGCACCATACCCAAGCTTGTGCAGCACATCGAGAACCACCGTCTCGAAGTACTTGGGTGAAACTTGTCCGAGAAGATCGAGCAAATCGGCTGCCACGGCCGCGCGAATCTCGGCGAGCGCTTCCTGCAACCTGTCGTCCGGACTCTGTGTATCCGGCGAAGGAACCGGCTGTAAGGGCGGAGGCAAATCCTCGTCGGTCGCACCCGTGCGAAGCCGGACATCGAGAAAACCGCGGGCAATCTCCTGTATCTGCATCCGCGTCAGCGGCGCCGTGCTTTCCGCGGCAAGTTTCCGTCCGGCCTCGGTAAGACACCAGATACCGCGCTTGGGACTGGACGACAGTCCCGCGCGCTTCAATCGGTCGTGCGCCCAACCTGCGCGATTGTTGTAGAGCGGCTGGCCGGTCGGAACCGTCTGCAATCGATCTTCGTCGGACAACCCCAGCGCGGCTGCGGCGCCTTCATGCACTTGCCGCGCGGCGACGCCTGCGGGATGTCGGGCGAGGTAGCGGAATACCGGCTCAATGAAATGATCGTAGGTCGGAACGGTCATTGCCAATCTCTGGTCGGTCGCAGCAGAACTCCCGTACGTTTTCACCCACAAACCCGGACGTTGTCCAGCAGTTCGCAATCCCGGTCCAAGGCGTCGCACCCTCGTATTCGGCGGTCATCGACCGCTTGCCCATGCGCCGGCACCGAACCGGACGCGATCACTCGCGCCCACCCTGCGGCCTCTCCTGCGCCTGCCCGCCGCGCCATAGGGGGCCCTGTAGGAGCGCACCCTGTGCGCGATCACTCCACGGTCGCGCACAGGGTGCGCTCCTATGTATGGACTCGCCCTCCGTTACAACCCTGCTGTGAACACGACCATCCGGTTGCGTCTATGTATGAGGCCTGTTCGAGGAAGCAACGAAGTGCTTCTGGCC
>JAFLDX010000175.1 GCA_017302215.1 Lysobacterales bacterium | reverse complement strand
GGTCGCCCGCGCCGGCGCGATGGGCGGCATGAACGACCTCGTCGCGGCGCGGCGCACGTTCGCGGACGCGCGCGCGCTGGCCGCGCAGCTCGCGTCCGGCAAGGCCCAGGCGGTTCGCCGCGTCGATGTCGCCGAAGCGGATGCCCTCGCCATCGAGCAGCGCTTTCCCGAAGCGCTCGAACTCGCCGATGCCGCGCGTACGCGCTGGAGCGCGGACGGAGCACCGCCGGACCGCCGCATGCTCGACCTGCTCGCGACGATCGCCACCGCGGCCTCGTCCACCGGTGACCTCGAGCGCGCCGACGCCGCGCATCGCGAGGCGATCGCGCTCGCCGAGCGCATCCATGCCCGCCCCCATCCGGACACCGCATGGGTGATCGGCAGCTACGGCAGCTTCCTCGTCTCGAAGGCGCGCTATGCCGAGGCCGAACCCTACATCGAGCGCGCACTGGCGATGCGGCGCAACCTGCTCGGCGACACCCACCCCGACACGCTCAATGCGCTCGCGGCGCTCGGGCGGCTGCGCTCCGGCCAGCTGCGCCGCGACGAGGCCCGGCGGGCCTTCGAGGAGGGCGTCGAACACTGCCGCGCGGGCCAGGTGCGGCATCCGGTCTGCCCTCGCCTGCTCGGTTCGCTCTCGCAGATGCTGCTGGCCGACGGCGCGGACGCCGAGGCCGAACGACTCGCCGCGCGGGCGGTCGAGGAGCAGCGCGCACTGTCCGGCGATGAAAGCCCGCCGCTCGTGACGCCGCTGCAGTTCCTCGCGCGCATCCAGGTGCGCCGGCTTCGCTACGACGAGGCGCTGCAAACGACCGACACGCTCCTCGCGATCGCCACGCGCGCCGGCACGCTGGCCTCGAAGGACGTGCGCTACGCGCGCTTCCAGCGCGCGCTCGCCCTGTTCGCGCTGGGCCGCAACGACGAAGCCCTCGAGCTCGCGCGGGCGGTGGTCAGCGAGCAGAAGGCGAAGACGCCCGACGAGAAGTCCACGCTGTTCTCGATGCTCATGCTCGAGGCGCGCGCGCTCGCGCGCGCAGGCCAGCGCGACAACGCGAAGCAGAGCGCGGCCGAGGCGCTCGCGATCGAGCCGAAGCCGCGCGGAACAGACGCCGCGATGCTCGCCAACCTCGCACGCATCGCGCGCGAGGGCCGCGGCGACTGACCTGTGCAGCGAACGGACCCGCTTCCCGGCAAGCCTGGTGACCGTGGCAGCGTGGATTGACCCACGGCGCGTGCTGGCGCATCCCGACGGAATGGCAGGTGCAGCCGCCACGCGGCGTTGCACGCCGTGCGCACCGGGCCGATGACGACGGCCATCCAGTTCGGCGGGAGGAAAAAGAGCATGGCCACGATATTGCGAGCGACGATCCGCTGCCTCGCCTGGTTCGCCGCGCTGGCATTCGGCGCACCGGCCTTCGCGCTCGACGGCGTGGTCGGGCCGGCCAACTGCGACGAGGCGGGCTTCAATGGCGTGCTCGCGGCGGTCAACGCCAGCGGTGGTGGCACGATCACGTTCGATTGCGGCACGGCGACGATCCCGTTCACCGCGTACAAGCCGATCGGCGGCGCCGTGACGATCGACGGTCGCGGCACGATCACGTTCGACGGCGCGAACACGTCCGCGTTCTTCCAGGTCTTCTTCAGCGCGAACGCGACCCTGCGGCGATTGACCCTGCGCCGCGGCACGTTCGCCGCCGCGCATGCCCTCGAGAACTTCGGCGCGCTGAGGCTGGAGCGCGTGCAGGTGCAGGACAGCCTCTCCGCCGGTCCGACCGTGGTGAACCATGGAACGCTGACCGTCATCGAAAGCATGTTCCGCGGCAACGCCAACACGGCGACCGGCCTGGACGGCGACGGCGGTGCGATCGCCCACGACGGCGAATATCTCTACATCGACGCCAGCACGTTCGCGGCCAACAGCGCCGGTCGGCACGGTGGCGCCGTGTTCAGCAGCAACGTGCTCACCATCGAGAACTCGACGTTCACCGGCAACCAGGCCGGCAGCGGTGGCGGCGCCGTGTACCAGACCGGTTCGGGCAACAGCGCGATCCTGCAGGCCACCTTCGCCGACAATGCTGCGGTCTTCGGTGGCGCCATCTACAACGACGGCAGTGCCTCGTCGACCCTGAACATCCGCGCGTCGATCATGGCCGGCAACAGCGGTGGCAACTGCGACGGCGTGCTGACGTCGGGTGGAGACAACCTCTGGTTCGCGGGCACGAACTGTCCGTTCTCGGCAACGGGCGACGGTCCGGGCAATCCGGTGCTCGGCACGCTGGCTTCGAACGGCGGACCGACCCAGACACGGATGCCCGGCACGGGCAGCGCGGCGATCGACCGGATCTCTCCTGCGCGATGCATCCTGTCCATGGACCAGCGCGGCGCACGGCGACCGGCCGGCGCCGGTTGCGACAGCGGCGCGGTCGAAGCCGGCGCGGTGATCGACACGATCTTCCAGGACGGTTTCGAGTAGGCACGTCGCCGCCTTGCCGAGCCGGCCGAGTTCGGCGCCGCTGCATCCAGCGTGCAGGCGCGTGGATCACTCGCTCGCGCTGTGCCGTGGCGGCACCGCCGACGACGCAGCCGGTCCGCCGCGTCCGCGCCTGGACGCTCGCCGTCGCATCGATCGCCCGACGAAGGCAAGCGCGGGACGGATGCGTCCATGCACGCCGACCGCGCTGCAGCTCGCGCGAACGATGCGGCGCATGACCGATCGTGTGCGCGCGCGGACCATGGCAGGTCCGCCGGTGCAACGGCGTTGCTCGTGGAGGACTCCCCTGTCACCACGGACCCGACATGAACATGGCCTCGCCGTTTCGCTTCCGTTCGCTGCCTGCCCTGCTCGCGCTCGCCTTCGCCTTCGCCACGAACGCGGCCGTGGCGGCCATCTACACCGTCGGCAGCGGCAGCGGCTGCACGCACCCGACGTTTAGTTCCGCGATCACGTCGGCCGAGATCAACCCGGGCGCCGACACGATCCGGCTGACGCGCAGCATCGCCTACACGCAAGTCGCCGCGACGATCACGACGGCGCAGGAACTCGACATCGTAGGCGGCTTCGCCACCTGCGCGCAGGCGACCAGCGACGGCACGACGACGACGCTCGACGGCGCCGGTGGTTCGACCGAGCCGGTCCTGCGCATTACCGGCAACAGCGGCGCGATCGTGCGCCTCGACACGTTGACCATCCGCGGTGGCGACGAGGATGGCCGAGGTTACGGCGGCGGCATCTACTTCAAGGGCGACGGCATCCTCGAAGTCCGGCGCAGCACGATCACGCAGAACACCGCCGGCTACGGCGGCGGCATCTACGCCGAAGGACTCGGCACGGCCGCCGAACTCGTCATCGGCAGCGGCGTGCAGATCATCGCCAACACGGCACGCTACAGCGGCGGCGGGGTCTACAACGAAGGGCTCGAGATGACGATGGTCGAGCCGGACAGCTGGATCGCGCTCAACCATGCACTCGGCACGGCCAACCCGGTCACCGGACAGATCGAGGGCGGCTACGGCGGCGGCCTCGTCATCCTCGCCAACGCGCGCGCGGCCTACACCTATCTCGGCAGTCCGGGCATCGGCAATTCGGGCCCGCTGTACTTCAACGATGCCCGCTACGGCGGCGGCGCCGCCGTCGTCGCCAACGATCGGAACGCCGAGCTTCGCGTGTTCACCACCGACCCGGCGCGCCCGACGCGCATCCGCGGCAACAGTGCTTCGGTCGCGGGCGGTGCACTCTACGGAAACTACGACGACGGATACGATTCGCTGCGGATGTGGTACGTCTTCATCGAGGACAACATCGCACCGCGAGGCGCCGCGATCTGGTGGCACGCGAGTGCGATCGGTACCGGTCCCGACTTCAACGCCTCGCGCATCGCCGGTTCGGCCGACTGCCCGGTCGGGCGACCGTGCGGCGGTGTCATCGGCAACGTGGCGGACGACGCGACCGGCACCTCGACTGGCGGCATCATCGAGACCGGCGGCTTCACGTTTCCGCGCTTCAGCCGCATGACGTTCGAGCAGAACCGCGGCAAGCACCTCTTCCTCGGCGACGGCAGCAACGACGGTGGCCTCGGCTTCGAGACCCATCACGTGGCGATCGTCGACAACGAGGTCAGCGACACCCTGTTCATGACGCGCGATGGCGACGAAGCGGGCATCATCCAGCTCAACGACACGACGATCGCCGGCAACCTGATCGGCGCGAACGTCGTCATGGACTTCAACAACAGCTATGCCGGAGCGTCCGCGTTGCGGCGTTCGATCATCTGGCAGCCCGGCAAGACCACGCTGCACGTGAGCGGGCCGGCACTTGAACTGCTCGACATGATGGTCAGCGAGCGCGCCTCCGTCGACGGCGGCAACACGCCCTACGTGGTCGAACAGGACCCGCGCTTCGTCGATCCGGCCCACGGCGACTATTCGCTGCGCGCCGGCTCGCCGGCGGTCGATGCGACCGGCACGGTCGCCAACGACGGCCAGGACCTCTACTCGAACCCGCGCGACATGGACATCCCGGTCGTCGCGGATTTCCGCGGCATCCGCGACATCGGCGCGATCGAACGCCAGACCCTGCAGCCGCTCGTGCTCAACGCCGACTTCGACAGCACGCTCGACCTTTGGACGCCGATCTTTGCCGGCGTGACAACGCGCGACACCACGTTCAACCGCACCGGTGCAACCGGTTCGGGTTCGGCCAAGGTCTCGCAGGTCAACGTGGCCTATGGCCAGGAAATCCGCGGCATCGTCCAGTGCGTGCACCTGCCGGGCCCCGGCACGTACGCGCTCAACGGCTGGGGGCGCGGCACGGGCAACATCACCGTGCCGGGCGACATCGCGCAGCTGCAGTGGCAGTACCGTCGCGTCGGCGGCGAAGGCTGCACGCAAGGCACGGTCACGGCGAATGGCGCGCTCTCGCTGTCGAGCAGCGCGAGCTGGGGACGCCCCGCGAATCCGGCCCTGATCGAGGTCACGGCGGCCGACTGGACGTACACGAGCTCGATTGCCGTGAGCCTCGTCGGCATCGAGAGCGGCGTCTCGGCTTCGCCGCGCAACACGAACACGTGGTTCGACGGCGTCACGCTCGAGCTGCTCGCCAGCGACCTGATCTTCGCCGACGACTTCGAGCCCTGAATGTCGCGATCGACGCGAGGACGACCGATGGGCGCCGCCCGCGTGCACGCGCCCGAGGCCGATCGGAATCCGAGTGGCGGAGACCTGGAATGAACATGCCCTCGATGCATCCGCGTGGACTGCTCGCGCTGGTCCTGGCCACCGCGTTGCCCGCTGCCGAGGCCGCCATCTTCCGCGTCGGACCCGGCTGCACGTACACGAGCGTGCAGGCCGCGATCAATGCGGTTCCGGCATCGGGCACACACGATGTGCACATTGCCAACTCCGTGGAGTTCACGGCCCAGGCCCTCGTCATCGACGGCAAGCAGGTGGCCCTGCGCGGCGGCTTCGACGACTGCTCGAATACATTCCCGGGCACTACGAAAACGACCCTCAGCGGCCAGGGCGGGGGGAACGACAGCGTGCTGACGATCCGCGGCAAGGGTGTCCAGGTCGCGCTCGTCGACCTCAACATCATCCGCGGCGACGAGGTCCACGACGGCTACGGCGGCGGCATCGACTTCCGCGGCGCCGGCATCCTGCAACTGACGCGGACCGCGGTCAGCCAGAACTACGCGGGCTACGGTGGCGGCATCAGCATGATCGGCGAAGGCGGTGCGGCCGAACTGCAGATGCAGGCCGATGCCGTGATCCTGCTGAACCGCGCGCAGTTCTCCGGCGGAGGCATCCGCCTCGAGGGCACGGCGCACCTGCGCATGGCCGGCCGCGGCACGACGATCGCGAACAACGAGGCGCTCGGCTACGACCCGTTCGCCGCGGTCGATCGCTACGGCTACGGCGGCGGGATCGAAGTGATCGCGCCGGCCAGCGCATCGATCGGCTCGCCCGGCGTCGGCAACGGCGCGATCGTCGCCAACATCGCGCGCTACGGTGGCGGCATCGCCATGGTCGGCGTGGACGGCGAGGACGTCGACGGCAAGGTCACGCTGTACAGCACCGACCCGAGCCGCCCCGTGCGCGTGCACGGCAATCGCGCACGCAACACCGGCGGCGGCATCTACCTCGGTACCGGCAGCGGCATCGTCGCCACCTCGCGCGGCCTGCTCTGCGCCTATGACGCGCGCATCGACGCCAATGCTGCCGTCGACGGCAGCGCGCTCTACGCCGACGCCGACTTCGGCGTCGTGTCGGGATTCGGCACGTATGCCTACTTCAACGTCGACTCGGGCTACCCGGCGTACTGCTCGCCGCCGACCGGCAGCGTGCGCTGCGCGGCAGGCAGCGAATGCAACACGATGCACGGCAACCGCAATGAAGACGGCAACGGCAATGCGACGCAGGGCGCGACGATCCTCGTGCAGGACAAGGGCGGCTTCGACGCGGCCCGCCTCGCCATCCGCGACGGCAGCGGCGGCTACGTGCTGCGTGCGTTCGATGCGCGCATCGCGCTCGATGCGGCCTCGATCGCCGCCAACACGACATCCGGCGCGCTGATCCGCATCGAGGACGAAGGTGCGCTGTCGCTGGTCGACTCGACCCTCGCCGGCAACGCGATCGCGGCCAGTGCCGTGCTGTCGGTCAACGGCGACTTCGACCTGCTGCGGACGATCCTGTGGCAGCCCGGCAAGACCTCGCTGGTCCAGAGCGCGGGAACGGTCACGGTCGCCCAGGTCATCGCCAGCGAGGTCGCCAGCCTCGGACCCGGCGCACTGCTGCGCTCGCCGCGGCTGGTCGATCCCGAACGCGGCGACGTGCACCTGCGCGCCGCCTCGCCGGCGATCGATTTCGCGCCGGCGCTCGTCGGCGACGACGTC
>JAFLDX010000174.1 GCA_017302215.1 Lysobacterales bacterium | reverse complement strand
GCCGCGATCGCCTCCGCGTTCGCCGTGGCCCCCGCGCCGGCGCAGGACGCCGCGCCCACCATCGCGGACCCGATGGCCCTGCCGGCCGAACCGATGCGACTGGCCGATCATGCGCTCGTGCTCGACCTCGCACGTGCCGGCACGCGCCTCGTCGCGGTCGGCGAACGCGGCCAGGTGCTGCTGTCGGACGACGGACAAGACTGGCGCCAGTCGACCGGCGTGCCGGTGCGCAGCAACCTGACCGCCGTCAGCGCGGTCGGCGCATCGGTGTGGGCGGTCGGACACGACGGCACGATCCTGCACAGCGCCGACGCCGGCGAGACATGGCAGGTGCAGCGGCGCGATCCGTGGGCGCCGGCGACGGACGATGCCGCGCACGACCCGCGTCAGGGCGTGCCGCTGCTCGACGTGCTGTTCACCGATGCCTCGACCGGCTACGCGGTCGGTGCGTACAGCCTGTTGCTGACCACGCGCGACGGCGGTCAAACCTGGACGGGCGGGCGCATTAACGTAGTCGGCGGAGGCGAAACCCTGATCAACGGAAAGCCAGCTCTCATCAATGACGCGTCTCCAGTGACTGTTGTCGATAGAGCGCAGGTGGACGATGCGCTGCCTGACGACGACAGCGGCGACACGTTCAGCGCCGAGGAACTGCGCATCGGCGAGGAGGCCGATCCTCATCTCAATGCGATAGCGCGCACCGGCAGCGGGGCCTTCGTCATCGTCGCCGAGCGCGGCGCGATCTTCCGCTCGCGCGATGGCGGCGCGAACTGGGAGCGCTCGCAGCTGCCGTACGACGGCTCGATGTTCGGCGTGATCGGCTACGACGGCGACCATGTGCTCGCATTCGGCCTGCGCGGGCATGTCTTCGAGTCGCGTGATCTCGGCACGAGCTGGGTCGACGTGCCGACCGGGACCGAGCTCAGCCTGATGGGGGGCGCGGCACTGGCCGATGGCGGCGCGATCGTGGTCGGCGCGAACGGCACGGTCCTGCACCGCGCCGGCGCCAGCGACCCGCTCGTGCTCTCGACGCACACCGCGGGCGGCGCGATCGCCGGCGTCCTGCCGCTGGCCGATGGCCGCGAGCTCGTCGTCGCCGGCGAGAACGGCCTCAGCCGATACCAGCCGAAGTGAGGGCGAAACGATGAGTGCAGGCAGCAGCGCCAACCGCCCGCCGAACGGCTTCCAGCGCTTCGCCGAAGGCGTCGTTTTCGGCAGGCGACCGATCGTGCTCGCGCTGTTCGCGATCGTCACCGTCGTGCTGGCGTTCTTCGCCGCGCAGCTGCGCGTCGACGCGGGATTCAAGAAGCAGATCCCGCTCAACCACGAGTACATGAAGACCTTCATCGACTACGAGCAGGAGTTCGGCGGCGCCAACCGCGTGCTCATCGCCGTGCTCGACAGGAAGGGCGACATGTTCAACCTGCCGTTCTTCAGGACGATGGAGAACATCACGCAGGATGCGAAGAACATCGACAGCGTCGACGAGGCGCGCGTGCGCTCGATCTTCACGCCGAACGTGCGCTTCGTCGAGGTCGTCGAGGACGGCTTCTCGGGCGGCAACGTCATCCCGCAGGAATTCACCCCGAACAGCGAAGGCTTCGAGGCCGCGCCCGAGCAGTTCGCCACGATCAAGGCCAACATCGAGAAGGCCGGCATCGTCGGCCGCCTCGTCGCCAAGGACTTCTCGGGCGCGATGGTCTGGGTCGACCTCGTGCCCGAGAATCCGGAGAAGGGCGTCAAGGTCGATTACAACCGCATCGCCGAGCAGCTCGATGCGATCCGCGCGAAGTACGAGAACGAGAACACCACGGTCGCGATCATCGGCTTCGCCAAGATGGTCGGCGACATCACCGCCGGCGCGAAGTCGGTGATCTGGTTCTTCGGCCTGACCATCGCCTTCACCTGGCTGTTGCTGTTCATCTATTCGTCGTCGGTCAAGCTCGCCTCGCTGACCGTGTTCTGCGCGCTCGTTTCGGTGGTGTGGATGCTCGGCGCACTGCGCCTGCTCGGCTTCGGCATCGATCCGATGAACATGCTGACGCCGTTCCTGATCTTCGCGATCGCGGTCAGCCATGGCGAACAGATGATCAACCGCTTCCGCGGCGAGATCTTCTTCGGCGGTCTCGAGGAAGGCACGCCCGAGGAACTCGCCACGCGCAGCGGCGTCGATCCGCTGACCGCGGCGCGCAACGCGTTCCGCGCCATGCTCGTGCCGGGCGCAGTCGCCCTGATCGCGGGTTGCGTCGGCTTCGCCGCGATCCTCGTCATCCCGATCCGCATCATCTTCGAGCTGGCCATCACGGCGACGATCGGCGTGGCCCTGACCATCCTCACCGACCTCGTCCTGCTGCCGGTGCTGCTCTCGTACACGAAGCTGCGCAACCTGCCGCGCAAGCGCGCCTACCGCCTGCGCCAGCTGACCCAGTTCGACAAGATCTGGACCCTGCTAGCCAAGTTCAGCAAGCCGGTGCCGGCGGCGATCATCCTCGTCATCGGCGTTGCCGCCTGGTTCATCGCCGAGCGTTACGGCGAGAAGGTCATGATCGGCGACGCGCAGATGGGCGTGGCGGAGCTGCACGCGGACGCGCGCTACAACCGCGACGCCGTGCTGATCAGCGAGAAGTTCGCGCTCGGTGTCGACATCCTCAACGTGATCGCCGAGGGCGCGCCGTCGGCCTGCACGGCCAGCTATCCGACCATGGAACTGGTCGACCGCTTCGCCTGGCACCTGCGCAACGTCGAGGGCGTGGCCCAGGTCATGACCCTGCCGATGGCGGCGAAGATCGTCAATGCCGGCTGGAACGAGGGCAACGTGCGCTGGCGCGTGCTGCCGCGCGACGCCGACACGCTGCGCCTCGCCACCCAGGGCTTTGAAACCGACACCGGCATGCTCAACGCCGACTGCAGCGCGATGCCGGTCATGGCCTTCCTGACCGACCACCGCGCGACGACGATCGATCGCGTGGTCGGCGCCATCAAGCAGTTCCGCGAAGAGAACAAGGCCTGGGCCGGCGGTACGGTCAACCTGCGCGAAGTGCTCGCCGCGAAAGCCGCGGCCGGCGAGACACCGGCGCCCGACCAGCCGTTCGTCAACCTGCGTCTCGCCACCGGCAACGTCGGCGTCATGGCCGCGATCAACGACGAGGTGCGCGCGGTCAAGCGCCTGATCCTGTACATGCTGTACGCGGCCGTGTTCGTGATGTGCCTGCTGAGCTTCCGCAGCCCGCTGTCCGCGCTCTGCATCGTGCTGCCGCTCGTGCTCGTGACCGAGCTCGGCCACGCACTGATGGTGCATCTCGACATCGGCATGAAGGTCAACACGCTGACCGTGGTCGCGCTTGGCGTCGGCATCGGCGTCGACTACGGCATCTACATCTTCGCGCGCATGCGCGAGTCGCTGCTCGCCGGCAAGCCGCTGACCGAGGCCTACTTCGCCTCGCTGAAGACGACCGGCATCGCGATCCTCTACACCGCGCTCACGCTCGCGGTCGGCGTGTTCACCTGGGTGTTCTCCGACCTCAAGTTCCAGGCCGACATGGGCGTCATGCTGACCTTCATGTTCATCGTCAACATGCTCGCCGCGATCATCTTCCTGCCCGCGCTGTGCCGGTGGTTGCTGCGGCCGATGGAAAAATCCGCGTGATCGCCACGATGAGGCCTGCGTAGAGCGCAGCTTGCTGCGCTGCCTCGTCCCGAGGTTCATCGAGCGCCGTAGAGCGCAGCTTGCTGCGCTGCCTTGCTTCGAGGTCTTCGAGCGCAGCAAGCTGCGCTCTACGGGAGCGCGCGTTGCAGGGCTTCATGGTGGAGGCGCTGGCGGGTTGGTTGCCTGACGGGTCGACTCGGGTATTCGCGCGCGATCGGCGTTCGGCAGGTTTCGCCAGGGCCTATGCGCCCAAGCCTTTCATCTTGCCAGCACGCGCATCGCCTCGCCCAGCTCGCGCAGATCGGCAGGCTTCCGTAGAGCGCAGCTTGCTGCGCTGCCTTGTTTCGAGGTTCATCAAGCGCAGCAAGCTGCGCTCTACGACGGCTTGCACTTTCTGGCGTGGGGGGGGGGGTAAAGTCGCGACACAGGGGAAATGGTCAACACAAGGAGATGCATACATGAGGAAGTTCCTTGCGATCGCGGCACTTTGCCTTGCAACGGCATTCCCGATGGCTGCGCCGGTTTCGGCAGCCGATGCCGGCATCGCATTCAACGATGGCGACGTCGTGTACTGGGGACACAACGACGGGGTTCGCTGCACGGGCCTTTGCATCAAGTCGGAGCGGCGCGGCAACAGCGTGATCACCCAGGCGTACGACATGGAAGGCAAGCTGCGAGCGACGCAGATGCACAGCCTGGTACCCGAACCGAGTTCGAAGGGAACCTCGGATTTGGTCGAGGTGCACCTGCCGGGTCCGGGAGTCGCCGAAGTCACTCAGCCCAATCCACCTCCCGGTGGCACAGGGCCCGTCGTGGTGACGACTGTCTACAACACGACGACTGGATGGACCGTGATAACGCTGACGTTCCACTTTTCGGGCGGGTCACTGGTTCGCGTCGACTACTCCCATCAGATATTCACGAACAATCCCGAGTAGTACGCCCGCATTTGTCGGTCGGCGAGACGAGCCATGGAGGGCGAGAATCGCCTCCCATGGCTTGATGAAGCGCAAACTTCGGCTTCGCGAAAATCATGGTTTCCCGCCGCTGCCGTCGTGTGATTGCTCACCGCGCCAGCACGCGCATCGCCTCGCCGAGATCTTCCGGCGTCGCGCCGTACATGCGGTCTTCGACGATGCCGCGGATCAGCCCGGTCGACATCGTGTAGTGCCAGTGTTCGCGCGGTACCGGATTGATCCAGGCGAGCTTCGGGAAGCGCGCGGCGAGGCGGGACAGCCAGACCGCGCCCGGTTCGGCGTTGCGGTGCTCGATGCTGCCGTCGACTTCGGTGATCTCGTACGGCGCCATCGCCGCGTCGCCGACGAGGACGAGGCGCGTGTCGGGCGGGTGCGTGCGCAGCAGGTCCACGGTCGGCGTGCGCTCGTGGTAGCGCGCGCGGCCGTTCGTCCACACGTGCTCGTAGACGCAGTTGTGGAAATAGTAGGTCGCAAGGCGCTTGAACTCGCTCTTCGCCGCGCTGAACAGCGATTCGCACAGGCGCACGTGGTCGTCCATCGAGCCGCCGACGTCGAGCAGCAGAAGCACCTTGACCGCGTTGCGCCGCTCGGCGCGCATGCGCACGTTGAGCAGGCCCGCGTCGCGCGCGGTCGCGTCGATCGTGCCGTCGATGTCGAGCTCCTCGGGCGTGCCCTGGCGCGCGAAGCGGCGCAGCCGGCGCAGGGCGAGCTTGAGGTTGCGCGTGCCGAGCTCGACGTCGTCGGCGAGATCGCGGAACGCGCGCTGCTCCCACACCTTGACGGCACGACGCTGGCCGCCGCGCGGACCGACGCGGATGCCCTCGGGGTGATGGCCGTCCGAACCGAACGGGCTCGTGCCGCCCGTGCCGATCCAGCGGTTGCCACCGGCATGGCGTCCCTTCTGCTCGGCGAGGCGCTCGCGGAATGCCGCGAGCAGCGCATCGAGTCCGCCGAGCGTGGCGATGCGCGCGCGTTCGTCGTCGCTCAGCGAACGAAGGAAATCGCGGCGCATCCACTCGTCGGGGATCAGCGCCTCGATCGGATCGGGCGCCGCGGCGACGCCGTCGAGCCAGGCCGCGAACGCGCGGTCGAAGCGGTCGTAGTGGCGCTCGTCCTTGACCCAGGCGATGCGCGCGAGGCGGTACAGCGCTTCGCTGTCGGCGAACACGAGACCGGCAGCGACTGCGCCGTTGAGGTCGAGCAGTTCACGCAGGCTGACCGGCACCCCGGCCGCGCGCGCCGCCTCGAACAGGCCGACGAACATCAGCGCGTGGCGCGGCGGTGCATGAAGGCGAGGCGTTCGAGCAGCTGCACGTCCTGCTCGTTCTTGACCAGGGCGCCATAGAGCGGCGGGATCGCCTTGGCCGGATCGCGTTCGTGCAGCGCGGCGAGGGCGAGCTGGTCGGCCATCAGCAGCTTGAGCCAGTCGATCAGTTCCGAGGTCGACGGTTTCTTGCGCAGGCCGGGCACCTCGCGCAGCTGGAAGAACACGGCCAGTGCCTCGTCGACGAGACGGCGCTCGATCGCCGGGTAATGCACGGCGACGATGCGCTCGAGTGTGGCGCGGTCCGGGAACGCGATGTAGTGGAAGAAGCAGCGGCGCAGGAACGCGTCGGGCAGGTCCTTCTCGTTGTTCGAGGTGATGACGACGATCGGGCGATGCACGGCGCGGATCGTCTCGCCGGTCTCGTGCACGTGGAACTCCATGCGGTCGAGTTCCTGCAACAGGTCGTTCGGGAACTCGAGGTCGGCCTTGTCGATCTCGTCGATCAGCAGGACGACGCGGCGATCGGCCTCGAACGCATCCCACAGGCGGCCCTTGCGCAGGTAGTTGCGCACCTCGTGCACGCCTTCGACGCCGAGCTGCGAATCGCGCAGGCGGCTGACCGCGTCGTACTCGTAGAGGCCGTGCTGGGCCTTGGTCGTCGACTTCACATGCCAGGCGATCAGCGGCGTGCCGAGCGCGCGCGCGAGTTCCTCGGCGAGCAGGGTCTTGCCGGTGCCGGGCTCGCCCTTGATCAGCAGCGGCTTCTGCAGCGTGATCGCGGCATCGACCGCGAGGCGCAGCTCGTCGGTGGCGACGTAGGAATCGGTACCTTCAAAGCGCATGCGTGTCGTGCCGTCGGGAAGGGAGGGTTGCAGCCAGGTCATGCCGGCGTGACGTGGCGCGCGCCGCGCTGCCCTTCACGCGCGCAGCGTGGCCGGGCATCGCCGCGCGTCTGCGGCACGCTGCGGGCATTGTAGATCGCGCGTGTCCGGAGAGGGCGCGCGCGC
>JAFLDX010000173.1 GCA_017302215.1 Lysobacterales bacterium | reverse complement strand
GCCGCCGACGCCCCAGCCGACCACGGCCTCGGGCGCCGCCGCGTAGCGCGCGACGAGGTCGTTCGCGCGCACGAACGGCGAGTGCAGGCTCAGCGACACGCGCGAACCGGTGTCGACGCTGAGGCGCACCTCGCGGCCGTCGAGGCGGCCGCGGATGATCGGGATGCGTTCGGCGAGTTCGAACGCGATCGCGTGCGCGCCGGGCGGAGGGGTGAAATGCTCCGGCTCGGCCAGCACGAGCTCGCGCTTCGCGTAGTCGATCGTGACCGCGAAGCGGCGGAACATCTCGTAGCCGACGAGCCCGTCGAAACCGTCACCCTCGACGTCCGCGATGTCGCCGAGATCCATGATGTAGAAGGTCGGGTGTTCGAGCACCGCGCCGCCGAGCCTGACTTCGCGCGCGTGGGCGAAAGCCAGGTCGACGGCCTGTTCGCCGACGCCCTGGCCAGCCAGCTTCCCGCTCGATTCGAGGCCGTACCGGGCTGCACTCGCCGGCGTCAGCAGGTTGGCGCCACCCGTGTCGACGAGGAAGCGGGCCGGCTTGCCGTCGATCGAGCCGTTCGCGTAGATGTGGTTGTTGACGAGGTCGAACGGGATGCGCGTGAGGCCGCTGCCGTCGGCGATGCGTGTGCTCGCGGCCATTCGCGGCACCGCGAAATCGGCATCGGCGACGCCGACGCCTGGCAGGTAGCGCTCGACGCGTGCCTCGGTGCGCATGCGCGGGTCGCGCCGGCCCGCCGCGTCGACGAGGTCGGTGACGGTGTGGAATGGCAGGCGCAGGCCGTCGACCTCGCGCCAGTCGGCGCTGTCGCTGGTCGCGGTGAAGGCATCCTGCTTCTGCTCGGTGCGCACGAGCAGGTGGCTGTCCGCGGCGAACCACAGCGTCACCGGGTCGCCGCCTTCGGGCGTGGCGACCACGCTGCGGTAGCGCTTGCCGCCCTCGCGTCGCGCCAGCGGCTCGGCGTAGCTCGCGCGTCCGCGCTCGGGGTACCAGTAAGCACGTGCATCGAGCCAGGCCTGCGTGCGCGCGCGCCGGCGTGCTTCAGGCGCGTCGAGCACGGCGATCTCGCCGCCCGGGTCCTGTCGCCACAGGTGCGTGCCGTCGTCGCCGTCGGCGCCCTCGACCGGACCCAGCGTGTAGCGCGTCACCGAACGCTGTCCTGCGAAATCCGAGCGGCTCGTGAAGCGGCCTTCGAGGCCGCCGGCAGCGAGTCGTCCTTCCGTGCCGAGGGTCGTCACGGCATCCCAGCGCGTGCCACCGCTGGCGGCCTTCGCCTGTGCCAGCAACGTCGAAGCATCATCCGACGCGGCGACCGCCACAGGCAGAAGAAGGCACAGCATGAGCAGGCGTGCTCCCGTTACCATGATCACTCCTTGCGCGACTTGCGGCACTGATTCGATCATTGAATAATCATTCAAAATTTCAAACAAGGCAAGGTCAACCGATGGCAGGGGACGAGAAGAGGGTGAGTCGTGCCGCGACGATCCGCCTGTTGGCGTCACCGGCGCGCCAGGAGATCATCGATACGCTCGAGGCGCTCGGCGGCGAGGCTTCCGTCGCGGAACTCGCGGCCCAGCTCGGACGACCTGCGGATGGCCTCTACTACCACCTGCGCCTGCTCGCGCGCGGGCGCGTCGTCGAGGAAATCACCGGGGCGGGTGACGCGCGCCGCTATCGCACGTGCGCGACCGGAGGACGCACGCGCCTGGAGTATCGTCCCGGCGCAACCGCCAATGCGGCGGCGGTCCAGCGCGTCGCCGCCTCGCTGCTGCGCATCGCCGGCCGCGACTTTGCCGCGGCGATCGCGCGCCACGACGTCGCGGTCGAGGGTCCGCAGCGCGAGCTGTGGGCGTCACGCCTGAAGGGGTGGGTCGGCGACACCGAACTCGCCGAGATCAATCGCCTGCTCGAACGCCTCACCGTCCTGCTGCACGCGCGCCGCAGCACGCGCCGCGACCGCCTCGTGTCGCTGGCCTGGGTGCTGGCGCCTCTCGAGGAGCGCTCACGCGACGCCTGAGCGGGCGGCGCGTTGCCGATCCGGACCCACGCAACGTCACTTGCACAGCACGAAGTTCACTTCCGGGTTGAGCCACGAGCCGAACAGCCGGAACGGACTGGTCACCGTGTTGCGCAGCGCGAACCGACGTTCGAGCCGTCGTCTCAGCACACGGTGATCGAAACCCATGTGCTCGTGGTGGAAAGGCAGCCCTGGAGCGATCTCGGAGTCCGGACGCGGCGACGGCGGCGATCCGGCCGTCGCGCGCAGGACGTTGGCGATGCGTGCATCGAACGCACCGAAGCGACGCCACATGCGGAACACGCCCTTGTAGAACGCCGGCAATCCCGTCTCGATCGGCACTCCGACGACGATCATGCCATGCGGATCGAGCAGCCGTTCGAACGAGTCGAGCACGCGTTCGGTCTCCGCAGGCGGCAGGTGCTCGAGGACTTCGAGACAGAAGATCAGATCGAACGCGCCCGCATCGAGCGAGGCAAGCTCAGTGCAGAAGCCCACGCCGACGATCTGCGCGAGATTCTGCCGTGCTTGCGCCATCAGGAATGGTGCCGGCTCGTAGCAGGTCAGCCTTGCGCGCGGAAACCGCATCGCCAGCTGCTTGCACAGTTCGCCGTTGCCGGCGCCGAAATCGAGGATGCGGGGCGCCTCGATCGCGCCGTCCACCTGGCCCATTGCCGTCACCAACCGGCGAGACTGCAACCACCGCTTGATCGGATTCCGGTCGGCGAACGTCGCGGCGGAGTAGCTCATGGACTTCCTTCCCGGAACTGAATGCATCCGCGTCATCGCGAAGGATCTTGAATTTCCCGCGTCGCCCTGGGCGCAGCGCGGTCAGCACGAGCGTGTCGACGAACACACAGAGCGCGAACAGCGAAACGATGAGCGCCAGTGGATTCGACATGTCCTGCATCTGCGAATGCCGTGAAGTGGGATGGAAGCGGGCTCTCGTAGAGCGCAGCTTGCTGCGCTGGCCGGCTCGCGGACCCCGGGGCAGCGCAGCAAGCTGCGCTCTGCGAAAGCGAGCCTGGCGGCGAAGTTTCGACGTGTCCCATGGCCTCAATACCCCGCCGCCTGCCCGTCCTTGCGGCCTTCCGAAGCGCCCGAGTAGACACCGGACTTCGCATCGCGGCCGATCGCCTGATAGCCGCCGAACGCGCCGTCGGCGTAGCGCAGCTTGTGCCCCTTGCGCATCAGCGCGCGCACGGTGGCGTAGTCGAAGCCGGTCTCGAGTTCGATCGTGCCGCCGTCGCTCATCGGCGTGGCCTGGCCTTCGGGCGAGGTCGAGCCGTCGTGCTGGAGGCGCGGTGCGTCTCCGGCTTCCTGCAGGTTCATGCCGAAGTCGACCAGGTTGCTGACGATCAGCGCATGGCCCTGCGGCTGGGTGTCGCCGCCCATCACGCCGAAGCTGAGCCAGGGCTCGCCGTCCTTCGTGACGAAGGCCGGGATGATCGTGTGGAACGGGCGCTTGCCGGGCGCATAGGTGTTGGCGTGGCCTTCCTTCAGCACGAACATCTCGCCGCGGTCCTGCAGGATGAAGCCGAGCCCGGTCGGCGCCATGCCCGAACCCATGCCGCGGTAGTTCGACTGGATCAGCGAGACCATGTTGCCGAAGCGGTCGGCGGTGGTGAGATAGATCGTGTCGCCCTGGGTCTTGAACTCGCCCGCAGCGACCGTCGTCGCCGCCTTGTCCATGTCGATGAGCTTGCGCCGCTCGGCCGCGTATTCCTTCGAGATCAGGCGCGTGACAGGTGCCCTGGCGAAGTCCGGATCGGCGTAGTACTTCGCGCGGTCCTCGAAGGCGAGCTTCTTGGCCTCGACGAACAGGTGCAGGTGTTCGGGGCTGCCGAAGCCGTACGATTTCAGGTCGTAGCCTTCGAGGATGTTGAGCATCTGCAGCGCGGCGATGCCCTGGCCGTTCGGCGGCAGTTCCCAGACGTCGACGCCGCGGTAGTTGGTCGACACCGGCTCGACCCATTCGCCGCGATGCGCGGCAAGATCGGCGGAGGAGAGGAAACCGCCGTTGGCCTGCATGTAGGTACCGATCGTGCGCGCGATGTCGCCCCGGTAGAACGCGTCGCGCCCACCCTTCGCGATCGTCTCGAGCGTGTGCGCGAGATTCGCGTTCTTCCAGATCTCGCCCTTGCGCGGCGCCCGACCGTCGATCGTGAACTGCTCGAGGAAGCCCGGCCACTCCCGTAGGCGCGGCACCGAGCGCTCCCAGTAGTACGCGATCAGCTCGCTGACCGGGAAGCCGTCGCGCGCGTAGGCGATGGTCGGCGCGAGCAGGTCCTTCATCGGCAGCTTGCCGAAACGGCCGTGCAGGGCGAACCAGCCATCGACCGCGCCGGGCGTGCTGACCGGCAGCGGGCCGAACGACGGGATCTTCGAGTACCCGTTGTCCTTGAACCATTGCAGGGTCAAGGATTGGGGCGAGCGCCCCGAGCCGTTGTAGCCGTGCAGCTTCCTCGTCTTCGCATCCCAGACGATCGCGAACAGGTCGCCGCCGATGCCGTTGCCGGTCGGTTCCATGAGGCCGAGCGCGGCGTTCGCAGCGATCGCCGCATCGACCGCCGTGCCGCCGCGCTGGAGCACGTCGAGACCGACCTGGGTGGCCAGCGGTTGCGAGGTCGCGACCATGCCGTGCGTGGCGAGAACCTCGGAGCGCGTCGCCCAGGCCGCGCCGGTGACGCGGTCGGCGCCGTGCGCGGCGATCGGCAGCAAGGCCGCGAGCGCAATGATCGGAAGGCGGGGCATCGGCGGTCTCCGGCGAAGGGTGAGGCGATCATACGCGCGGCATCGCCGCGCTCGCGCCGCCTGCCGGCATCGACGATGATCGCGCGATGACCGATGCCCCGCCGCCCCTGATCGAACTCGACCGCGCGACCGTCATGCGCGGCGCGCGCACCGTGCTCGACGAGGTCAGCCTGCGCATCGAGGCCGGTGAGCACACCGCGATCCTCGGCCCGAACGGCTGCGGCAAGTCGAGCTTCGTGCGCCTGATCACGCGCGAGCTGTATGCCGTCGCCCGGCGACCGCCGGACACGCCGCCGGTGCGCCTGTTCGGCGCGGCGCGCTGGGACGTGTTCGCGCTGCGCCAGCGGCTCGGCGTGGTCTCGAACGACCTGCAACGCGATTTCGCCGGGGCGCCGGCGATGCGCGCCGAGGACGCCGTGGTCTGCGGCTTCTTCTCGAGCCAGCGCATCCCGGACCACCTCGACGTCGAGGCGTGGATGCGCGCCCGCGCCCGCGAGGCGCTGGCCGAGGTCGATGCACTCGACCTCGCCGCACGCCTCGTGCCGTCGCTGTCGAGCGGCGAGGCCCGACGCGTGCTGATCGCGCGCGCGCTCGTGCATCGGCCGCAGGCCTTGCTGCTCGACGAGCCGACCACCGGCCTCGACGTGGTCGCGCGCGGGCATTTCCTCGCCATGCTCGGCGCCCTCGCCGAGCGTGGGGTGACCCTCGCGCTGGTCACCCATCACCTCGAGGAAGTGATTCCGGCGATCCGGCGCGTGGTCCTGCTGCGGTCCGGACGCGTGTTCGCCGACGGCACGCCCGAGGACGTGCTGACCTCGGCGACGTTGTCGGCGCAGTACGGAGCCGACCTCGTCGTGCGCACCGAAGGCCATCGGCGCGTACTCGAACCGTACCCGTAGAGCGGAGCTTGCTCCGCTGCTCTTGCTTCCATGCAACGCCTCAGCCGAGCAAGCTCGGCTCTACGGGAGCGTTGTCTTCGTGGCGCACCACGTCCCCTACACCGCGCAGAGCGGAGCTTGCTCCGCTGCATTGGCCCTTCCGCGACGCCTCAGCCGAGCAAGCTCGGCTCTACGGGGGCGTTGCCTTCGTGGCGCACCACGTCCCCTTTTCGCGTAGAGCGGAGCTTGCTCCGCTGCATTTGCCCTTCCGCGACGCCTCAGCCGAGCAAGCTCGGCTCTACGGGAGCGTCGCCTTCGTAGCGCACCACGTCCCCCATTTCCCGTAGAGCGGAGCTTGCTCCGCTGCACTACCGCGGTCGGATGGATACGCCGCGTTCAGCCCACGCTTGCGAGGCTCGAGCCATGGGCCGCACGATGGGCCGTCCGCGGCCGAGTCCTCCGATGACCGAATCCCTGCGCGAGCAATGGCGCCGCTTCGTTGCCCGCCCGGCCGGGCGGCGCTTCCAGATGCGCTGGCGCGCGCGTCGCGCGAAGCCGGCGGGCGTCGCACGCAAGCTGTTCCTGATGGGCCTCGGCGTGGTCCTGCTCGTGCTCGGCACGGCGATGCTCGTGCTGCCGGGGCCGGGCCTGCTCGTCATCGTCGTCGGCGTGGCCCTGATCGCCGAGGAATCGCTGTTCGTTGCGCGACTGGTCGACCGCGCCGACCTTGCCATCGCGCGCCTGCTCAAGCGCTGGCGTGCCCGTCGCGCAGCGCGCGGCCCGTGACGCTCAGGACGGTTCCGGACGGAACAGGTCGTCCTGGGCGAGCTCCGTGCGGTCGTGGAAATTGGCCAGGCCGACGCCCACGAGCCGGTAGCGCACCGATTCCGGCAGGCTCACGCGTTCGCGCAGGGCAAGGGCGATGTCGACCAGCTCATCGGCGCTGGCCGGCGGTTCGGGCGGTGTGTGGCTGCGGGTGAGGATGCGGAAGTCGGCCGTCTTCAGCTTGAGCACGACGGTGCGTCCGCGGCGCGTGGCGCGGCTGGCCTGCGTCCAGACCTTCGCGGCGAGCCCGCGGATGGTGGCGGCGAGCCCGGCCAGCGGCTGGTCGACCGCGAACGTGTCCTCCGCCGAGATCGATTGCACCGGCCGGTCCGGCACCACGCGGTGCTCGTCGATGCCGCGCGCCAGGCCGTGCAGGCGCCGGCCGTAGCGGCCGAACTCGCGTTCGAGCGTCCCGAGCGGCCACGCGCGCAGCGCGC
>JAFLDX010000172.1 GCA_017302215.1 Lysobacterales bacterium | reverse complement strand
ACTCGGGCAGCACGACCGCCCGCGCGGCGCGCGCGGCGGCGTCGGCCACCGCGGCCGACACGCGATCCGCGAACGCCGGAAAATCGGCCGGCTCGCCGATCGCATGCCTGGCGGCCGCGACGCAAACCTTCATGCGGCCTCCAGCGGGCGCAGCCAGAACGCGAGCCGGTGCAGGTTCGGCGCGTCCGCGCCGACCTCCTTCCACTCGATCGTGCACTGCATGTCGGCTTGGCGGACGTAGCCGCGCTTGGCCCAGAACACGTCGTTCGGGCGATAGTCCGGCGGTCGGCGCGGATCGTCCTCGGCGCGCACGACCGCGCAGAAGGCGGTCGTGTCGAAGCGACCGAGCCGGCGCGCGTACGCTTCGCGCTCGTCGAAGAAGCGGTGGCCGATCCCGTGGCCGCGGTAGTCCGGCAACAGCACGGACTCGCCGAAATAGAACACGCGCTCGAGCGCGATGCCGCGCTCGGCGAACGGCTGGCGAAACGCGGCGGTCTCGTCGGCGAGCGGGATGCCGGTCGAGGCACCGACCACGCGCGCCCCGTCGAAGGCGAGCACGAACAGGCTTTCGGGCGAGCGCGAATAGGTCGCGAGATAGCCTGCCTCGTAGCCGACGTCGCCGTCGTACAGGTACGGGAACGCGCGGAACACGGCGATGCGCAGGCGCGCGACGTCGTCGAGGTACGGCGCGACGGCGTCGCCGGTGAAGCGGCGGATGTCCATGCGCCGATTCTAGGCCGCGTGCGCGCAGCCTGCGCACGCGGCGTCGTGTCGCGCCGGATCACGACGCGCCGGCGATCATCTTGAGCAGCGGACGGAATGCCTGCGCCGGCACCCACCAGAACGCCCACGCGAGGCCGAACACGACCCAGAACGAGCGCTTCAGCGCGCGCAGCAGCAACCACGCACCGATGCCTGCCAGCAGCAGCGGCATCCCGCGACGAAGGAGTTCGCGGTGTTCGACGGAAAGGTTCATGGCAAGGCTCCCGGGCACCGGAACGGTGCGGGGACAGCGTCGCGCGTCGCCAGCCTTTCCGGCAGGCACAGGCGTCAGCGCGCGCGTGTGACGGCTGTCACGCTGTCGTGCCAAGGATTCCGCGCTGCGGTTGCGTGCAAGGATCCACAGCGCCCCTCATCCGGCGCTGCCGCGCCACCTTCTCCCCGTTCCCACGGGGAGAAGGGAAGACCGGCATCGATTGCTATTGAAGTTTCTCTCCATGTGCCAACGGAGAGAAGTGAGGCAGGCGCCGTGAAGCACTTGATGTTCCTTCTCCCCGTTGCGACGGGGAGAAGAGCCTGCCCCGGACTCGATCCGGGGTGCCCGGAGGGCGGATGAGGGGCGCTTCTCGTCTTTGCCTGATCGCGGTGCTGCACGACGATCGGCCCCTCATCCGGCGCTGCCGCGCCACCTTCTCCCCGCTGCGCGGGGCGAAGGGACAGCAGTGGTCGTCGAGCTCTTGATGTTCCTTCTCACCGTTGCGACGGGGAGAAGGTGCCGAAGGCGGATGAGGGGCGCTTCTCGTCTTTGCCTCATCGCGGTGCTGCACGACGATCGGCCCCTCATCCGGCGCTGCCGCGCCACCTTCTCCCCGCTGCGCGGGGCGAAGGGACAGCAGTGGTCGTCGAGCTCTTGATGTTCCTTCTCCCCGTTGCGACGGGGAGAAGGTGCCGAAGGCGGATGAGGGGCGCTTCTCGTCTTTGCCTGATCGCGGTGCTGCACGACGATCGGCCCCTCATCCGGCGCTGCCGCGCCACCCTCAGGCCGCCCGACGGCGGCCCTCGATCCCCGCTGCGCGGGGCGAAGGGACAGCAGTGGTCGTCGAGCTCTTGATGTTCCTTCTCCCCGTTGCGACGGGGAGAAGGTGCCGAAGGCGGATGAGGGGCGCTTCTCGTCTTTGCCTGATCGCGGTGCTGAACGACGATCGGCCCCTCATCCGGCGCTGCCGCGCCACCTTCTCCCCGCTGCGCGGGGCGAAGGGAAGGCAGGCGTCGTTGAGCCCTTGATGTTCCTTCTCTGCGCTGCGCGGGGCGAAGGGAAGGCAGGCGTCGTTGAGCCCTTGATGTTCCTTCTCTGCTCTGCGCGGGGCGAAGACAAGGCCGGTGCCGTCGAGCTCTCGGTGTTCCTTCTCCCCGTGGCGACGGGGAGAAGGTGCCGACTGCGGAGGCGGGACGCCGCAGCGAACGGCGAAGCCGGCCCGAAGGGCGTGCCGCAGGGGCGGCGCGTCAGGCGGATGAGGGCGCCGTCTCCACGCGGGTATCGCACGAGAACACGCCCGAACCGATGCGGACGCGCGACCTGCCTGGCGCGACGATGGACACTCAGCCGGCCGGCGCCGCGCGCGGGCCGCCGCCGCGGGCGATCCAGTCGTCGATGACGCGCTCGAGCAGGGACAGCGGGATCGCGCCGTGGGTCAGCACCTCGTCATGGAAATCGGCCAGGGTGAACTTCGCTCCGAGGGCCGTCTTAGCCTTCTCGCGCAGGGCGAGGATCTTGAGCATGCCGGCCTTGTAGGCGAGCGCCTGGCCCGGATTGACGAAGTAGCGCTCGATCTCGGCGGTCACGTCGCCCTCGCCCATGCCGGTGTTGTCGAGCATGTAGGCGATCGCCTGTTCGCGCGTCCAGCGCTTGTAGTGGATGCCGCTGTCGACGACGAGGCGCACGGCGCGCATCATCTCGTCGCGCAGGCGGCCGAGGTTGTCGAGCGGATCGTTCTCGAAGCCCATCTCCCAGGCGAGGCGCTCGGCGTACAGCGCCCAGCCTTCCGAGTACGCCGTGAACGGCAGCACGCGGCGGAAGAACGGCACGCCGGTCAGTTCCTGCGCGATCGCGATCTGGAAATGGTGGCCCGGGATGCCCTCGTGGTAGGCCAGCGTGCGCATCGCGAACTTCGGCGTCTCGCCCGGATCGCGCAGGTTCGCGTAGAACACGCCGGGCCGGGAACCGTCGAACGCGCCGGGCTCGTAATAGGCGCCCGGCGCAGTCTTCTCGGAGAACGCCGGCACCGCGCGTACCTCGACGCCGAGCTTCGGCCGCGCGCGGAACGTGTCGCCGAGCTTGCCGTTGATGTCGTCGAGGATCGCCTGGTACTCGGCGAGCATGGCCTTCTTGCCATCCTCGCTGTTCGCGTACATCTGTGCCGGCGCACGCGCCAGCGTCTGCACGCGCGCGCCGACGGTGCCGTCGACGAGGCCCTTGTCGCGCAGGATCGCGTCCATCTCGGCAGCGATGCGCGCGACTTCGGCAAGGCCGAGCGTGTGGACCTCCTCCGGCGTCATCGTCGTCGTGGTATGGCTGCGCACGGCCCAGGCGTAGTAGGCCTCGCCATCGGGCAGGCTCCAGGCGCCCTGGTTGAGCTGCGCCTTCGGCTGCAGAGCCGCGAAGTAGTCGATCAGGCTGCGATAGGCCGGGTAGACGCTGCCCTCGATCGCACCCGCGGCATTCGCCAGCAACTCGTCGCGCGTGGCCGCGTCGAGCGTGCCGGTCGGCAGCTTGTCGAGCTTCCCGGCGAGGTTCGTGTAGAGCATGTGTTCGCGCGGCGCCGGCGCGATGAAGTCGCCCATCTGGCGCAGCACCTTCTCGACGAGGAACTGCGGCGGGATCGCGCCGTGCTGCTCGCGCAGGCGCAGGCCCTCGAGCACCTGGCCGAATGCGCGCGGGAACAGTTCGAGCCGCTTGATGTAGTTGCGTGCATCGCCAACGCTGCCGATCGCGTGCTGCTGGGCGAGGAAATTCGGCAGGCTCGACTGGATGCCCGACATCTGGTTGACCGGGAAATCGTTCCAGCGGAAACGCTCACCCTCGACCTGATTGGCAAGGAAGAAGTCGAGGCTGTCGTACGAAAGCTGGCCTTCGGCATCGAGTTTGCCGCGGTCATACGTGCGCAGCGTGTCGAGCTCGCGCGCGAGCTTCGCGGCCATCGCATCGGCATGCGCCGGCGACAGGTCGTCGAGGTCGTCGCTGTAGAAGTCCGCCCAGGCCGGCAGGATGCGCATGCTGCTCAGCATCATCGGGCTCTGCAGGGCGAACTGGCCGAACACGCGGCCATAGAACCAGTCGATCTTCGCCGGCTTGAAGTACCAGACGTGCACGAACAGCGCACCGGCGAGCAGCACGATCACGAGCACGACGACCAGCAACCCCTTCAACAGCCCTTTCATCGAGAACTCCCGGCTTGCGCGAGGCGCGTACTCTACGGAGGCCGTGATCGATCCCGCAACCGCGCGGACGGATGCGCGACCGTGACAGCCAGCAGGCTTGTCGCCGGCCGGCCGGCGTGCTTAGGTGGCGGTCCCCGTCCGCGGCGCGCCGTCCCCGCATCCCATGAACTACCGCCATGCCTTCCATGCCGGCAATTTCGCCGACGTGCTCAAGCACGCGGTGCTGGTCGGCCTGATCGAGGCGCTGAAGGCCAAGCAGACACCGTTCTGCTACGTCGACACGCATGCCGGGCGTGGCCGCTACGAATTGACCGGCAGTGAAGCGCAGCGCACCGGCGAGGCCGCCGACGGCGTGCAGCGCCTGCTCGCCCTGACCCGCGCGCCGGCGCTGCTGCACATCTACGTCAACCTCGTGCGCGCGCTCAACGCCGGCCAGTCCGAACTCGCGGTCTACCCGGGCTCGCCGCTGATCGCGAGCCTGCTCCTGCGCGAGCAGGACTCCGGCATCCTCTGCGAGCTGCAGCCCGACGAAGCCGACGCCTTGAGGACCGTCTTCCGCGGCGACCCGCGCATCGCCGTGCACGCGCGCGACGGCTACGCGGCGATGAAGGCCCTGCTGCCGCCGCCGCAACGGCGTGGCCTGATCCTCATCGATCCGCCGTTCGAAGCGCAGGAGCAGGAGTTCCGCGTGATCGAAAAGGCGCTCGCGGACGCGCAGCGGCAGTGGCCGACCGGCATATACGCGATCTGGTACCCGATCAAGCTGCGCCAGCATGTGCAACCGTTCCACCGCTGGCTCGCGCGCAGCGGCTTCGCGCGCGTGCTGGTCGCCGAGCTGCTTCTTCACCCGGACAACTCGGCGCTGCGACTCAACGGGTGCGGCATGGCCATCGTCAACCCGCCGTGGAAGTTCGAGCGCCAGCTCGAAGAACTGCTGCCGACCTTGCAGGTGTTGCTGGCCCAGGGCCGCTACGGCCAGCACCGCGTCGAGTGGCTCGTGCGCGGCGATTGAGCCCGCGCGTGAACGCCGGCACACCGCGCCGATGCGCGCATGCTCCATGGCGGCATCGGCATAGCACAATCGGCATCCGCTCCCTTCGTGCCGCATCGAAGCCCATGCCGAACCGACTGCCCACCATGTTCCTCGTTCTCGTCCTCGGCCTGATCGGCGGCTGCGGCGCTCCGGTGATCCGCGATACCACGCACGTCGCCGCGGTCCGCCCGCTCGACGTGCAGCAGGGCGGCCCGATCGCCGACGGCACCGAAGTGCTGTGGGGCGGCCGCATCGTCGCCTTCGACAACCGCGCCGACCACGCCGAGATCGAGGTCGTCGCGTTCCCGCTCGCGCGCGACCAGAGCCCGTTGGCCGAAGCGCCGAGCGAGGGCCGCTTCCTGCTCGTGCTGCCCGGCTACGTCGAGTCGGTCGACTATGCGGTCGGGCGCCACCTCACCGTGCGCGGCGTGCTCGCCGGCACGCGCGACGGCCAGGTCCAGGAACATGCCTACCGGTATCCGCTCGTGCGCGGGCTCGACGTGCACGTCTGGCCGTGGGGTTACATGTTCGATCGCCGGCCGCGCGTCAGCATCGGCATCGGCGTCGGCATCCGCTGACGCGCGATCGACGGCAACGTGAAATCGCGCACAGGGTGCGCTCCTACGTGAGCTGACGCGCGTTCGATGGCAACGGGAAATCGCGCACCGGGTGCGCTCCTGCGTGATTGGTAGGAGCGCACCGTGTGCGCGATCGCGCGCGGCGCCTCAACCCGCGTCGAGTGCGGCCTGGGTCTTCTTCGGCAGGGCTGCGCGCACGAGATCGTAGGACTGACGCACGAACCCGGCCAGGTCGGCCTCGCGGAAGTTCTGCGGCTCCGGAACGCTGACCCAGAACGCGCGCGCCATGTACGGCGCCGGCACGTAGCCGGGCTGGTCGGTCAGCTCGAGGAAGCGCTCGGGCTCGACCTTGAAGCTGAGGCGCCCACGTTCGGGTCCGAGCGTGCACAGCACGGCGAACATCTTGCCGGCCACGCTCCAGACGAGGTCGACTTCCCACTTGATCGAGCGGGTCGCCCCGGGCCAGTTCGCACACAGCCCGTCGAGCGCGTCCGCGTCGAGTCCCATCCGGTCCGTCATCAACCCTCCCCCACCACGTAGCGACCGTGCTCGACCGCGATCCGCGGCGGCCGGCGCGTGCGTTCGAAGACTTTGTAGGCCGGCGCGAGTTCGCTCCAGAACGCGTGCCACGGCGAGGCCTTCGCGGCGGCGAGTCTGGCAGCTTCGGGACGGAACGGGAATGCATGCACGTCGAACGCGCGCTGCCCGCCGAGCTGCGCCGCGGCGACGAGCGTGTAGATCTCCTCGATCGCCGCATCGCCCATCGCGTAACACCCGATCGAGACGCACGCGCCATGCACCATGAGGAAGCTGCCGCTGCGGCCGTGCGCGCGGTCGTACGCGTTGGGATAGCCGAGGTCGAACGACAGGTGGAAGCGGCTGCGCGGATTCATCTGCGCGGCGCCGACCCGGTAGAAACCCTCCGGCGCCTGGCCGTCGCCCTCGCGCAGCTTCGGCCCGAGCGTGCCGGACCAGGTGCAGATCGGCCACGTGCGGAACAGCACATGGCGGCCGTCGGCGCCTTCGAGCCAAAGTTCGAGTTCGCCCTCTTCCTTGAAGATGCGCACGAACACCGGCGCGCCGAGGTGCAGGCCGGCGCCGGCGAGGGCTTGCTCGAGTGCCGGACGCACGCGTGCCGCGGCCGCGGCGGCACGGT
>JAFLDX010000171.1 GCA_017302215.1 Lysobacterales bacterium | reverse complement strand
ACCTGCGCTACGATCCCCGCACGCTCGAGGCCGACCGTTCCGGCGTGCCGATCCGCCTGAATCCCAGCACGCGCCGGATCCTCACGCTGCTGATGCAGAACACGCATCGCGTCGTGACGCGTGCCGTGGGGGGTGCAAGCGGAGGCGAGCAGGGCCAGCAGCGCGACCGCTGCGATCGGTTTCGACATGAGGTTCTCCGGGGCGACGGCGTCGCGCGTGACGATCGCCGAAGTCTACGACAGCGCCGTGACGCATCGGGCTGGCATCGCGGCGCCGCGGCTGACAGACTGCGCGCCGCCCTCCCGAACGACCGCCCCATGCCGATTCCCGTTCCGGCCCCGCCGAGCCGCGTGACGCTGGTCAGCCACGCGCTGACCGCGGTCGGCCTGTTGCTCGTGCTGTACCTGCATCTGTTGCCGGCCCTGCTGGCCGGCCTGCTCGTTTACGCCGTCGTCAACGCGATGGCCCCGTTCGTGCAGCGGCGCCTGCCCGGCGCGCACGCGCACTGGCTCGTCGTCGCCCTGCTCGCCATCATCGTGGTCGGCCTGCTGACCCTGGCCGTCGTCGCGATGATCGCCTTCCTCGGCAGCGAGCACGGCAATCCGAGCGTCATCTTCGAACGCATGACGCCGGTGATCGAGCGTGCGCGTGCGCAATTGCCGCCAGTGCTCGACGACTACCTGCCGGCCAATGTCGACGAGATTCGCGCGGCGATCATGGAATGGCTGCGCGAACATGCGGCCCAGTTGCAGGTGGTCGGCAAGACCGCCGCGCGCGTGACCGTGCAGCTGCTGATCGGCATGATCCTCGGCGGCATGCTGGCCCTGCATACCGCGCGCCTGCGCGCACCGGGCGGGCCGCTCAGCGCGGCACTCAACACGCGCTGCGCGACCCTGGTCGGGGCGTTCCACGACATCGTCTTCGCCCAGGTCAAGATCTCGGCGCTCAACACGATGTTCACCGCGCTGTTCCTGCTGGTCGTGCTGCCGCTGTTCGGCGTGCACCTGCCGCTGGCCAAGACCCTCGTCGTCGCGACCTTCGTCTGCGGCCTGCTGCCGGTTCTCGGCAACCTCATCTCGAACACGCTGATCTTCGTCATCGGCCTGTCGGTGTCGCTGTGGGTCGCGGTCGCGGCGCTGGCCTTCCTGATCGTGATCCACAAGCTCGAGTATTTCCTCAATGCGCGCATCATCGGCACCCAGATCCGTTCGCGGGCCTGGGAGCTGCTCATCGCGATGCTGTTCATGGAAGCCGCGTTCGGCATCGGCGGCGTGATCGCCGCGCCGATCTACTACGCCTACCTCAAGCGCGAACTCGAGGACGCCGCGCTGATCTGAGTCGGCGCGACCCCGACCGCGCGCGGTCAGCCGGGCAAGCCCGGCCCTACGGTAGAGCGGAGCTTGCTCCGCTGCTCACGCGCTTCCGCGACGCCTCAGCCGGGCAAGCCCGGCTCTACCGTAGAGCGGAGCTTGCTCCGCTGCTCACGCGCTTCCGCGACGCCTCAGCCGGGCAAGCCCGGCTCTACGGTAGAGCGGAGCTTGCTCCGCTGCTCACGCGCTTCCGCGACGCCTCAGCCGGGCAAGCCCGGCCCTACGGTAGAGCGGAGCTTGCTCCGCTGCTCACGCGCTTCCGTGACGCTTCAGCCGGGCAAGCCCGGCTCTACCGTAGAGCGGAGCTTGCTCCGCTGCTCACGCGCTTCCGCGACGCCTCAGCCGGGCAAGCCCGGCCCTACGGTAGAGCGGAGCTTGCTCCGCTGCTTTCCGAGCTGCCTTCGGCTGCACGCACGCGCTCAGCGAGCCGGTCCGTCGAACAGCGCGGCGAGGCGGGCGATGCTCGAGGCGGCGACCTCGTCGCGCTTGGCGGCGTCCTGTTCGGGGTCGCGCCCGGACCAGTGCAGGTCGGCCGGCGGCAACTCGCCGATGAAGCGGCTCGGCTCGTTGGCGACCATCTCGCCGAAGCGGCGCCTGCGCCGCGCGAAGCTGAGAGCCAGGTGCTCCTTCGCGCGCGTGATGCCGACGTACATGAGGCGGCGTTCCTCGTCGAGGCGGCCTTCCTCGAGGCTGCCCTCGTGCGGCAGCGAGCCGTCCTCGACGCCGACGATGAAGACGTGGCGGAACTCGAGGCCCTTCGCCGAGTGCAGGGTCATCAGGCGCACGGCATTGCCGCCGTCGTCGCGGTCGCCGTGCGCGAGCAGGGCGAGCTGGGCGGCGAGGTCGCCGCTGCCGGCGCCCTTCTGCATCGCGCGGAACCATTCGACGAGTTCGGCGAGGTTGCCGAGCCGGCGTTCGCGCAGGGCCGGATCGGATGCCTGCGCCGCGACGTGCGCGGCATAGCCCGTGCGTTCGATCAGCTCGGCGACGAGATCGGCCGCCGCCACGCGTTCGGCCTTGCGCATGACGTCCTGCACGAGCGACGCGAAGCCGACCAGGGCCGCGGCCGGACGCGATCCGAGCTGGCCGAGCACGCCGTCGGACTGGGCGGCGCGGAACATCGAGAGATGGCACGCGCCGGCCAGCTCGCCGAGCTTCTCGAGCGTGGTCGCGCCGATCTCGCGGCGCGGCACGTTGACGATGCGCAGTAAGGCCGCGTCGTCGTCGGGATTGTTGACGAGGCGCAGGTACGCGAGCAGGTCCTTGACCTCGGCACGCTCGAGGAAGGCGGTACCGCCGGTCAGGTGGTACGGGATGCGCGCGAGCCGCAGCGCCTTCTCGAGCGGACGCGACTGGTGGTTGCCGCGGTAGAGCACGGCGAACTCGCTCCACGGCGCCTTGTGGCGCTCGCCAAGGTGGGCGATCTCGGCGGCGATGCGCTCGGCCTCGTGTTCGTCGTCACGGCATTCGAGCACGCGGATCGGCGCGCCTTCGCCGCCTTCGCTCCAGAGCTTCTTCTCGAACAGGTGCGGGTTGTTCGCGATCAGCGCATTGGCCGCGCGCAGGATGCGCCGCGCGCAGCGGTAGTTCTGCTCGAGCTTGATCACGCGCAGGGCCGGGTAGTCGCGCGCCAGTTCGTTGAGGTTCTCCGGATTGGCACCGCGCCAGGCATAGATGCTCTGGTCGTCGTCGCCGACTGCGGTGAACGCGCCGCGCGTGCCGGCCAGCGCCTTGACGAGGCGGTACTGGCCGCTGTTGGTGTCCTGGTATTCGTCGAGCAGCAGGTAGCGGATACGCTCCTGCCAGACCGCGCGCGCCTCGGCGTCGTTCTCGAGGATCGCGAGCGGCAGGCGGATCAGGTCGTCGAAGTCGACCGCGTTGAACGCGGCGAGGCGGCGCTGGTAGGCCGCGTAGATCGCCGCAGCCTCGCGCTCGCGTGCGCTGGCGGCGCGCTCGGCGGCCTGTTCCGGGGTCAGCCCGTCGTTCTTCGCGCGCGACAGCAGCGATTGCAGCGCGAACAGCGCATCGTTCCTGATGCCCTTCGGCGCGAGGTCCTTGACGATGCCCTGGCTGTCGTCCGCATCGAGCACCGAGAAGCCGCGGCGCAGGCCGGCGCGCGCATGCTCCTGCTGCAGGAACTTGAGGCCGAGCGCGTGGAACGTGCAGACCGTCAGCTCGTCCGCGGTCGCCGCGCTGACGAGGCGACCGACGCGTTCGCGCATCTCGCGCGCGGCCTTGTTGGTGAAGGTGATCGCGGCGATCTTCGCCGCGGGCAGGTTGCGGCGCCTGACCAGGTGGGCGATCTTCTCGGTGATCACGCGCGTCTTGCCCGATCCCGCGCCGGCGAGCACGAGCAGGGGGCCGTCGCAGTACTCGACGGCGGCGCGTTGTTGCGGATTGAGGCTCATCGGCGGGACGGCGGCGCGGGGTCGGCCATTGTGCCCGCGGCGTGCAACGCGCGCACGGCTTGACCCGGGCCGCCGCGCATGACCAGCGGCGCTTGCACGTGCGTGCGCCCGCGGCCATCGTCTGCCGGAACGGGAATCACGCAGGCAGGCCATGATGTCGACGCAAGCCAAGCGCACGCGGCACCGCCTCGCGCTCACGTCCGCGCTGGCCGCGATGTCCGCTTGCGTGCCCGCCGCGCGCGCCGACGACGTGCCGCCCGATCCGCTGCTGCTGGCCCAGCCGGGTTTCCTCGACGCGCATCCCGACCTGCGCTGGCGCGGCGAGGGCGTGCGTTCGCTCGAACGCGGGCGCTTGCGCGAGGCGCAGGTCTACTTCCGTCGTGCCGCGCGCTATGCCGACAAGCCATCGCAGGCGATGCTCGGCGAACTGCACTGGAGCGGCAGCGGCGGTCTGGTCGATCGCGCGAGCGGGTACGCCTGGATGGACCTCGCCGCCGAGCGTGGTTACCCGGCCTTCCTCGCCCTGCGCGAGCGCTACTGGGCCGCGCTCGCCGAGGATGAGCGCGTTCGCGCGGTCGCGCTCGGCGGCGAGCTTTATGCGCAGTACGCCGACGACGTCGCCAAGCCTCGCCTCGCGCGCGTGCTCGAGCGCGCGCGGCGCAACGTGACCGGCAGCCGGCTCGGCATCGCCGGCACGCTGAAGATGCAGGTGTATGGCCCCGGCGGCTGGACGACGATGGACGGCTCGATCTACTACCAGTCGCGCCTGTCGAAGGCGGACGAATACTGGCAGTGGCAGGATCAGGAATGGCGCCGCCCGCCACGGGGGCACGTCACGATCGGTCCGATCGGTCCGGCCGAATCGGCACCGACGCCGCGCGAGTGACCGTCGCTGCGTGGATGACAAGGCGCGCCGGCGCGGCGATCATGCACGGCCCCGATCGACGCCGCCCGCCCGCGCATGGCCAAGCTCTATTTCTATTATTCAGCGATGAATGCCGGCAAGACGACGACGCTGCTGCAGAGCGCGTACAACTACCACGAGCGCGGCATGCGCACGCTGATCCTGACGCCGCGCCTCGACCACCGCGCCGGCGAAGGCGTGGTCGCCTCGCGCATCGGCCTCAAGGCGCACGCGCGCGCATTCGAGCGCGACGAAGACCTGCTGGCCATGGTCGATGCCGACATCGCCGCGCGCGGTGCGCTCGACTGCGTGCTGGTCGACGAGGCGCAGTTCCTGACGAAGGCGCAGGTCTGGCAGCTGACCGACGTGGTCGACCTGCGGGGCATTCCGGTGCTCGCGTACGGGCTGCGCACCGATTTTCGCGGCGAACTGTTCGAGGGCAGCCGCTACCTACTCGCCTGGGCCGACAACCTCGACGAGATCAAGACGATCTGCCACAGCGGCAGCAAGGCAACCATGGTCGTGCGCGTCGACGAACACGGTCGCGCCGTCACCGACGGCCCGCAGGTCGAGATCGGCGGCAACGAGCGCTACGTGTCGGTCAGTCGCGCCGAGTTCAAGAAGATCACGGCCGGCGAAGGCCGCATCGAACTGCAGCAGCCGGTGCTGCCGCTCGATGCGCCACGCTGACCGCGTGCATCAGCCGGCGACGATGAAACGGTTCGCATCGTCGATGAAGTCCTTGTCCTTGAACGGGCCTTCGTGCGAGCCGAACGGCATCTGCGCGCGCAGCTTCCACGAGGCCGGCACGTTCCACTCGGCGCGCACCGCGTCGTCGACGACCGGGTTGTAGTGCTGCAGGCTCGCGCCGATGCCGGCGTCGGCGAAGGCGAGCCAGGTCGCGAACTGGGCCATGCCGCCGGACTGTTCCGACCACACCGGGAAGTTGTCCGCGTAGGCCGCGAACTTTTCCTTGAGTCCCTTGACGACGTCCTGGTCTTCGTAGAACAGCACGGTGCCGATGCCCGCGGCGAAGCCGGCCAGCTTGGCCACGGTCCTGTCGAAGCCCTCCTTCGGCGCGATCGGGCGCAGTGCCGCCTCGACCAGCTTCCAGAAGCGCTCGCTCTGCGCGCCGAACAGGATCAGCGCGCGCGAGCTCTGTGAATTGAACGACGACGGCGTGTGCCGCATCGCGTCCTTGACGAGCGCTTCGATCGTCGCGCGATCCTGGCGGACGGCGCGGCCGAGGGCGTACTGCGTGCGGCGCTTCTTCAGCGCGTCGATGAACGAAGGGGTCACGGCAACGCTCCGGTTCGGAAAAGGCGTCGGCGAAGTCCGCAAGATCACGCGGAGGTGATGCGGGGATCGCCGTTGTTTCCGATCTGGGGAACCGCGGGCCAAGCGGTAGGGCGAGCGCCGTGACCGGTCTGTTGCGCGGACGGAAACGATCGTCGCGAACGTCAGCGCTGGCAGCGCGCGCAGAAGAACGTCGAGCGCTGGCCGAGCGTGATCGCGCGAATCGGCGCGCCGCAGATGCGGCACGGTTCGCCGGCGCGCCCGTAGACGTAAAGCTCCTGCTCGAAATAGCCCGGCACGCCATCCGGCGAGAGGAAATCGCGCAGGGTCGTGCCGCCGCGCGCGATCGCATGGGCGAGGATGCGCCTGATCGCGGCGGCCAGGCGCGCGTAGCGCTCGCGCGAGACCGCGCCGGCCGCGCGCTTCGGATGGATGCCGGCCGCGAACAGCGCTTCGGCCGCATAGATGTTGCCGACGCCGACGACCACGGCCTGGTCCATGATGAAGGTTTTCACCGCGGCGCCGCGGTTGCGCGAGAGCGCCCACAGATGGTCGCCGTCGAACGCGTCCGACAGCGGCTCGGGGCCGAGCCCGGCGAGTAGTTCGTGCGTCGTCCCGGCCGGCTGCCACAGCAGGCAGCCGAAGCGTCGCGGGTCGGTGAAGCGCAGGATGCGCCCGGAATCGAGTTGCCAGTCGTAGTGGTCGTGCTTGCCGATCGGGGCATCGGGCGCGAGCACGCGCAGGCTGCCCGACATGCCGAGGTGGGCGATCGCGCTGCCGGCGGCGGTATGCACGAGCAGGTACTTGGCGCGGCGCTCGACCGCGTCGATGCGCTCGCCCGGCAGGCGCGCGATGAGGTCGACGTCGATCGGCCAGCGCAGGCGCGGCTGGCGGATCGCGAGTGCGCGCACGCGCCGGCCGACGAGGTGCGGGGCGATGCCGTTGCGCGTGGTCTCGACTT
>JAFLDX010000017.1 GCA_017302215.1 Lysobacterales bacterium | reverse complement strand
GCGCTCCTTGTCGCGCGTGGCCGGATCGACGCGTTCGGGCTGCGCGATCGCACGCTCGGGCGCGCGATTGCGGTCGGGCGCTTCACGCAGCTCCGGCGCGCGCGACCGGTCCATGCCCGGCTTGCCGACCACGCGCACGCGCTCGCCGACGTCGCCGCGGCGATCGGACGACAGTTCGCGCAGCTGCGCGTTCGCCAGCGGCTGGTTGCCATTGCGCTCGATCTCGCGGATGCGACTTTGCGTGTCGAGCGCGCGCGGGGGCGGTGCCGAACGCGCGACCACCGAACGCCGGGCGACGTCGCTCGACGGGAGACGTGCGCGATTGCGCACTTCCGGCGCCGCGGTGAAGCTGGCTGCGACCGGCTTGACGTCGACGCGCGACAACACTTCGCCGCGACCGAACTGCGCGCGATCCATGCGCAGCTGCGAGCGGTCGACCGCATGCGAATTGACGAACGCATCGCGTGGCACGGCCGTGAACGCACGGTCGTTGTTGCGGTAGGCGTAGTTGAAGCCGGTCACCGCGCGACCACGCGAGTAATCGTTGTAGACGTTCGTGATGTAGGTGTTGTTGATGATCGTCGTGTTGCGCACGTTGACCCTGTTGAAGTAGTCGCGCGAGCCGCGATACCACGGCACGTAGACATCGCGCGGGCCGAGCGGGAACCAGCCGACCGGACCGCTGCTGATGCCGACGCCGAAGCCGCTGCCGCCGACGAAGGCGACCAGGGCCGGCGCATAGACCGGACGGACGTGGCGTGGACCGGGCACCCAACCCCAGCGGCTGCCGACATAGGCCCAGCGGCCGTAGTGGAACGGGGCGAAGCCCCACGGCGAATTGTCGACCCAGGTCCAGCCCCACGGATCGATCCATGCCCAGCGGCCATGACGGTACGGCGCCCAGCCGACGTCGACGCGCGACGGGAACCAGACCGAACCGTAGGTCTCGACCGTGCTCCAGCTGCCATAGTCGTCGAGATCGGCATAGCCGATGACTTCTTCGGACACGTAGCGGCGCGATTCGGAGCGGTCGTAGCGAACCTCCCGCTCGTAGCACCAGCGATCGAAGTCGTCCTGGCGCGGCAGGTCGAGCACGTCGTAGTCGCGCAGGGCGGTGTCGTTGAAGCGATAGCTGCGACCATCGCGAACGGCATAGCTCGCGCTGTCCTCGCCGTAGACCACGCCACCGCCGTCGAACACGGTGACCATGGTCGAATCGCCCTCCGGGGCGATGTCGACGCGGTAGCTGCCGGGCTGGTCGATGACGAAGGCCAGGGTCGGCGTGTCGATCTCGTAGGTCTCGCCTTCGAACACCCGACGCACGCGCAGGTTCAGCACGCCTTCGGTCAGTTCGAGCTGGGCGATGCTGTCGTCGAGGTTCAGCACGCGGAAGTTGGTGCGCTCGTCGAGACGCACGGAGGCGGCACCGACTTCCATCTCCACGCGCGAGGCGCGATCGGTGTAGAGGCCGTCACCGGCGACGAGGGGCCGGTTGAGGCTGGCTTCGACCCATCCTTCGCTGGCGCCCTGGAAGCTGACGTCGCCGCTGATGTGGCCGAGGCGCACGACGCGGCCCGGCGGATCGGCGAGCGCCGGGCCGGCTGCCGCCGATGCAATGACGACCGCTGCCAGCCAGAGTCTGGAAGTGGACCGGATTCGGGTGAACATGCCTGTCTCCTGATGCCGCATGCCGGCCGGGTGGGGACGATCCCCGCTGCACCGAACGTCGCACGGATGCGCGCACGCCTATCAGAGCGCATCCAGACTGAATGCACCCCTTCCGCCGCAGTCGACAGGTGGTCCCCTTGATCGAATTTTACGTCTGCTTGCATTGAGCACCCGGGCAGCTGAATCGGGCATGTCGGGACCGCGCTTGCCGGGTCGCCGGACCGCCGGTAGGCTGCGCCTGCCGCGGGTGTAGCTCAATGGCAGAGCTGTAGCTTCCCAAGCTACTGACGAGGGTTCGATTCCCTTCACCCGCTCCATCCCTCACCCCACGTCGACTGCGCTGCGGTGCCGGCGCCGCACCCGATGAAGATCGCGATCCTTTCCCGCAACGCGTCGTTGTATTCGACCACGCGCCTCGTCGAGGCCGCGCGCGAGCGCGGGCACACGGTACGCGTGCTCGACCCGTTGCGCTGCTACATGCGCATCGCCGCCGGTGCCTTCGAGATGCACTACAAGGGCAGGGCGCTCGGCGGTTTCGATGCGGTGATTCCGCGCATCGGCGCGTCGATCACGTTCTACGGCACGGCCGTGCTGCGCCAGTTCGAGATGATGGGCGTGTATACCCCGAACACGTCCGATGCGGTCCTGCGCGCACGCGACAAGCTGCGCTCGCTGCAGTTGCTCGCCCGCGAGGGCATTGCCCTGCCGATCACCGTGTTCGGCGACTACCCGGACGACACCGCGGACCTGCTGCGCATGCTCGGCGACCCGCCGCACGTCATCAAGCTCAACGAAGGCACCCAGGGGCAGGGCGTGTTGCTGGCCGAGAAGCGCTCCGCATCACAGGGCATGATCGAAGCCTTCCGCGGCCTCTACGCGAACTTCCTCGTGCAGGAGTTCATCGGCGAGGCCAAGGGCGGCGACCTGCGTTGCTTCGTGATCGGCGATCGCGTCGTCGCCGCGATGCATCGGCAGGCGCCGGAAGGGGATTTCCGCGCCAACATCCATCGCGGCGGCAAGGCGCGTCCGGTGCGGTTGAGCAGGCAGGAAGCCGACATCGCGGTCGCGGCCGCCTCGACGATGGGCCTGCGCGTTGCCGGTGTCGACCTGCTGCGCTCGCGACGCGGTCCGCTTGTGCTCGAGGTCAATTCCTCGCCCGGCCTCGAAGGCATCGAGGCGGCGACGAAGCGCGACGTGGCCGCGGCGGTCATCGCCCACGTCGAAGCGGTGCTCGCGACGCGCGACGCGCCGGCGCCGACCCCACGATCGAAGCGTCGTCGCGGCTGAACTACGAGAGCTGTCGTTGACAGCTTCGCATGCCGCTCAATATGATGGGGTTTCCGGTCCGGTCTGCCTTGGCGTGTCGAATGGCACGCGTGGCGCCGTTGCGGCATGGCCGACCATGCCGCCGACCTTTTGATTTCCCTGCCACCCTTGCCGGAGTGTCGTTACATGAAATCCGCTCTTTTCTGCCTGATCGGCGTCTTCGTCGCCGCCACCTCGCTGCCCGGCCTCGCCGAGGCCAAGAAGAGTGCGCCGAGCGAGGGTCTCGCGCTGCCGACGAACGCTTCCGAGTTCGAGCAGCAGGTGATCGCGCTGCGCAAGGAAATGACGCCCACGGGCCGGTTCTCGCAGATCAGTGCCGAGGAGCGTGCGCGCGTCGAGGAGAATCTCGATGTGATCACGCGTCTCTTCGAGGAAAAGGGTGAACTGTCCGCGATGGGCGATTCCTCGCGCATCAAGCTGATCAATGCCCAGGAAGAGGCCAATGCGATCCTCACGCGCAACGACGACAACCGGCTGATCTGCAAGATGCAGCGGCCCACCGGCTCGAACTTCAAGCAGAAGCAGTGCATGACCGTGCGCCAGGCGCGCGAAATACGCGAAAAGGCGCGTGATGGTATCGAGCGCTACCGCACGCCGATGCAGCCTGCACTTCCCACCGGCGGACAATGACGGGCTCGGGCGGGTGGCACGTGAGTCGGATGTCCTCGTTGCTCTGAAGCGCCCGCAGCCGAAAGACGATTAACGGAACACTCAGCCCGGTTTAACGACGACTTAAGCCGGGCATTCCTATAGTTCCCGCCACTGTAACCCCCTGCTCGACACTCCTAGCCAGGCCAGGTGACCAGCGGATTACGGTAATCGGGGCAGTAGCTTTTGGCCCAAGCGAGGTGTGTTCCCCCAATGGCACCTCCTTGGGCCATTTCTTTCGCACTCCGCCCCCTCCCGTTCTTGCCCTGAACAATCGCCGTCCGGCGCGGTCCAAGGCCGCTGCCCGGATCACGAACTCTCGCGCTACTCTAACTGCATGCGCATACTCGTCATCGAAGACAACAGCGACATCGCCGCGAACATCGGCGATTTTCTCGCCGACCGCGGCCATGTCGTCGATTTCGCCGGTGACGGCGTCACCGGCCTGCATCTAGCCGTGGTCAACGAGTTCGACGCGATCGTGCTCGACCTCAGCCTGCCCGGAATGGACGGCCTCGAGGTGTGCCGGCGCCTGCGCGAGGACGCGCGCAGGCAGACGCCGGTGCTGATGCTGACCGCCCGCGACGCGCTCGAGCAGAAGCTGTCCGGGTTCGATTCGGGCGCCGACGACTACATGGTCAAGCCGTTCGCGTTGCAGGAGCTCGCGGCGCGCATCGAAGTGCTCGGCCGCCGCGGCAAGGGCGTCAAGAGCCGCCAGCTGCAGCTCGCCGACCTCACCTACAACCTCGATACGCTCGTCGTCGTGCGGGCCGGCAAGTCGATCCAGCTCAATCCGATCGGCCTCAAGCTGCTGCAGGCGCTGATGGACTCGGCGCCGTCGGTGGTGACGCGCCAGGAGCTCGAGACGCGCGTCTGGGGCGAGGAGCTGCCCGACAGCGATTCGCTGCGCGTGCACATCCACGGCCTGCGTGCGGCGATCGACAAGCCGTTCGACAAGCCGCTGATCCAGACGCGCCACGGCATCGGCTACCGCATGGTCGATCCGGATGCGGTCGCGGCGTAGGCTGCGCAGCCGCATCATCATCTCGTTCGCGCTGTTCGGCCTCGGCCTGACGGCGCTGTTCGCCGCCGCGACGATTTACCTCCGTGTACGCATGGAGGACCAGCTCATCAACGACACGTTGACGCGCGAGCTGCGCCACTTCGTCGACTTCAAGCGCGAGTATCCCGAGCCTGACGCGCGCTGGAGCATGTCGCTGTTCGAGGCGCAGATCGTGCGCGCCGGCCGCTCCGCCACCGTGCCGTTCGCGTGGCAAGGTTACGACTCGGGCGTCTACGACATCGACGACCTCAATCCGGAGGGGCGCAATCGCGCCTACAAGCTGGCCGTCTACAAGGACGCCGATTTCTGGGCGTACCTGCGCTTCGACGTCAGCTCGCAGAAGCTCGGCGAGCGCCAGTTGCTCGTCATCCTCGGCTCGGCCGTCGTCCTGTTCGGCCTGCTGTCTCTGGTCATCGGCGTGTGGCTGTCGGCACGCGTCATGAGCCCGGTCGTCGACCTCGCGCGGCGCCTGCGCGAACTGCGCAAGGGCGGGACCTACAAGCCGCTCGCTCCGCATTTCGCCGATGACGAGGTCGGCCAGCTCGCCGAGGCGCTCGACGACTACGCGGCGCGCCTGACCCATCTGGTCGAGCGTGACCGCGAGTTCAACGCCGACGTCAGCCATGAGTTGCGCACGCCGCTGGCCGTGATCGCGACGACCACCGAGTTGCTGATGGGGCAAGGGCTGCCGGACAAGGCGCAGGAACGTCTCAAGCGCATCGACCGCGCGGTCCGACAGTCGACCGAACTGACCGACGCCTTGCTGCTGTTGTCGCGCAGCGAGCGGCAGGGGCCGACCGATGGCGAGGCGACCGACGTCGCGCGCGTGGCCGAGCAGGTCATCGACATCAGCCGTCCGCATCTCGGCAGCAAGCCGGTGCGCGTGCGCCTCGAGGTCGAGGATCGCGTGTCGACCGCAGCGCCATCCTCGGTCGTGGCGGTCGCCTTGACCAACCTGATCGGCAACGCGTTCAAGTACACCCAGGAAGGCGAGGTTGTGGTGATCGTCGGCCATGGCCGCGTCGCGGTCGAGGACACCGGGCCCGGCATCGACGCCGAGGATGCCGAACGCCTGTTCGAGCGCGGCCAGCGCGGTACGACGGCGGTCAAGGGTGCCGGCCTCGGCCTCGCGATCGTCAAGCGCCTGTGCGAGCTCTACGGCTGGAATGTCGCGCTCGGGCCGCGTCCGCAGGGCGGTGCCGTGGCGACGTTGACGTTCGGGGCCAGGGGAGACGGACCAGGGGCTAGGGGTTAGGGCGAGGGCGCGAGAATAGGCGATGGAGCCCAGCGCACCCCCGGTGCCCCGGTTGGCGCCGCACAACGTTCCCGTTCGCAGCGAGAATCGGATATCGCGCCTTCGCTCCTCGCCCCTGAGCCCCTGGCCCCTGTCCCTCGCCCCCGCATCATCCGACCGGATCGAGCCAGCCCCAGCGGTCCTCGGTGCGGCCCTCGAACAGGCCGAAGAACAGCGACTGGATCCGGCGCGTGAGCGGGCCGGCGACGCCGGCGCCGACCGGTTTCGCGTCGACCGAACGGATCGGCGTGACTTCGGCGGCGGTGCCGCACATGAAGATCTCGTCGGCGAGATAGAGATACTCGCGCGGCAGGTCGCGCTCGACGACCTCGATGCCGTCGGCGCGCGCGAGGGTGATCAGCGTGTGGCGCGTGATGCCGTTGAGGATCGCCGCGCTGGCCGGCGTCGTGTGCAGCTGGCCGTCGAAGGCGAGGAACAGGTTCTCGCCGGCGCCTTCGCTGAGCAGTCCGGTCGAGGCGAGTGCGATGCCTTCGCCGAACCCGAGGCGACGCGCTTCGCGCGCGATGAGCTGTCCGGAAAGGTAGTTGCCGCCGGCCTTGGCGCCGGCCGGGATCGTGTTGGGCGCGAAACGCTGCCAGCTCGACACGCAGGCATCGATGCCTTGTTCGAGCACGCCCGGTCCGAGGTACGGACCCATTTCCCAGGTCGCGACGGCGACATCGATCGGCGTCTCCGCCGATAGACCGAAACCGCCGAGGCCGCGGTAGGCGACCGGGCGCAGGTACGCCTTGGTCAGTCCGTTGCGGCGCACGATCTCGCGGCAGGCGGCGGCCAGTTCGTCCTGCGCGTAGGGGATCTGCATGTCGTAGATCTTCGCCGACAGGTACAGGCGCCTGAGGTGGTCGGTCAGCCGAAAGATCGCCGGACCCTTCGGTGTCTCGTAGCTGCGGATGCCCTCGAACACGGACGACCCGTAGTGCAGCGCATGCGCCATGACATGCACCGTCGCCTCGGCCCACGGCTTGATGGCGCCGTTGTGCCAGATGAACTCGGGATACTTCGCTGACATCGTCGGTCTTCCTCCGGAAAGAGCCGCCCATGGTAGCGGCGAGTGCGGACGGGTGCGATGCCGGTCAGGGAATGTCGCCGAGCATGGCCTCTCCCGGCTCGGTGTTCGAGTCGCCCTGCATGCGGGTGAAACTCAGTCGAAGTGGCGATCGGGGGCGATCGCCGGAGTCAACCGCAGCCACCAGCAACCGCGATGGTCGACGAGGTCGAACGCGGTGCGCGCCTCCTGCGGGACGCGATCGAGGTCGCGCGCGGTGCGCACGACCAGCATGACCTGCGCTGCGCCGTGTGCCGATGGCCGGTACGGATCGTCGTAGGCGCCTGCCGCGCGATCGACATCGATCGCGATCAGCGGTTCCTCCACGAGCCGGGCGAACTCGCGCAACACGCCCGTCGCCTCGCCGCGCGCATGACCGTCCCACAGCACGAGGCCGGACAGTGCGATTGCATTGCGCGCATCGAAGGCCGCGGAAACGCGGTCGCGCAGTTCGAGCGCGGAGGTCGCGCAGGTCTGCGTATCGAGTGAAGGCATCGTCGGTGCGAAGCCGTCGCCGGCATCGCGTCCGGACGGCGCTGGCGACGTGCAGGGACGATCCGAGAACACCGGTTCGCCGTTGCTGCCGATGCAGCGGCGGATGCCGTCCTGTGCCGACGCGACGGTCGCCATCGCCATCGCCATCGCCATCGCGCACGCGGACAGGAGCGCGCATGGTTTCAGGCGCAAGCATCGCGCGCGTTCGCGATGCTTGCCGATCACGCGCTGATCTGCTCTAGTGCGGACCATGTCCATGCCCGCCATCCTGCACCGCCGCCCGCTCGCCGCCAATCCCGATGGCGCGAACAATAATGGACGCATGCGTCCAAGGGCCGGCGCGGGATAGGCGAAAGCTCCCCGATTCACGCACAGAAGGCCCGCCAACGAGCGGGCCTTTTGCGTTTCCGACCTTGGCATCGACCGAATGAAAGACTCGCGGCACCCAGCCAAAGCAGCGTAGGAGCGCACCCTGTGCGCGATCGCTTTCCTGCGACGCCGGAATCGCGCGCGGGGTGCGCTCCTAAAACCCGGCGGATCGTTTTCCCTTGGGCACCCGCCTTCCTCAAGATCGCAGACAGGAGATGTTCCATGTGTTCGATCCTCGGCCTGTTCGGCCTGCAACCCGGCGATGATGTGCCGGCCCTGCGGCGCCTCGCCCTCGAGCTTTCGCAACGCCAGCGCCATCGCGGGCCGGACTGGAGTGGCGTGCATGCCGACGATGGCGCGATCCTCGTGCATGAGCGCCTCGCCATCGTCGATCCGGCCGGAGGTTCGCAGCCGCTGCGATCGGCGGATGGCGAACTCGTGCTCGCGGTCAACGGCGAAATCTACAACCACCGCGAGCTCGAGCGCGGCCTGTCGCAGCCGTACGCGTTCCAGACCGGATCGGACTGCGAGGTCATCAATGCGCTGTATCGCGAGCACGGGCCGCGCGGCGTGGAGAGGCTCAACGGCATCTTCGCCTACGCGCTGTGGGATGCGGGCAGCCGTCGCTTCGTGATCGCCCGCGATCCGCTCGGCGTATGTCCGCTCTACTGGGGCCATGACCGCGAGGGCCGGATCCTGGTTGCTTCGGAGATGAAGGCGCTGGTCGGCGTCTGTGCCGACGTCGCGACGTTCCCGCCGGGTCATTTCTACGACAGCGCGAGCGGCGAGCTCGTGCGCTATCACGAGCGCGCCTGGCGCGACCACGCCGCGACCGCCGGCGTGACGATCGCGCCGCAGGCATTGCGCGCCGCGTTCGAGGCGGCCGTGCATCGCCAGCTCATGACCGACGTGCCGTATGGCGTGCTGCTCTCGGGTGGGCTCGACTCCTCGCTCGTGGCGGCCTGCGCGGCGCGCTTCGCGCGTCATCGCGTCGAGGAGGACGACCAGTCCGAGGCCTGGTGGCCGCGCCTGCATTCGTTCGCGATCGGCCTTGAGGGTTCGCCGGACCTCGCTGCCGCCGAGATTGCCGCCAAGGCGCTCGGCACCGTGCATCACGGCTTCGAGTACAGCTTCGAGGAGGGGCTCGATGCGTTGCCCGAGGTGATCCGCCACATCGAGAGCTACGACGTCACCTCGATCCGCGCTTCGACGCCGATGTACCTGCTCGCACGGCGCATCAAGGCGATGGGCGTGAAGATGGTGCTGTCGGGCGAGGGCTCGGACGAGATCTTCGGTGGATACCTCTACTTCCACAAGGCGCCGAACGCGCGGGAGTTCCACGACGAGACCGTACGCAAGCTCGACGCGCTGCATCTCTACGACTGCCTGCGCGCGAACAAGTCGATGATGGCCTGGGGCGTCGAGGCACGCGTGCCGTTCCTCGACCTCGAGTTCCTCGATGTCGCGATGTCGATCGACGCGACGGCGAAGATGGCCGGCAACGGCCGCATCGAGAAGGCGATCCTGCGCGAGGCCTTCGAGGGCGCCTTGCCGGCCGAAATCCTGTGGCGCCAGAAGGAACAGTTCAGCGACGGCGTCGGTTACGGCTGGATCGACGGACTCAAGGCGCACGCCGCCGCGCAGGTCGGCGACCGCGAATTCGCTGCTGCCGCCGCACGGTTCCCGGTCAATCCTCCGCAGACGAAGGAGGCGTATTTCTACCGCGCCATCTTCGAGCAGCACTTCCCGGGTCCGGCCTGTGCCGAGACGATTCCCGGCGGCAAGTCGATCGCGTGCTCGACGCCGGCGGCGATCGCCTGGGATCCGCAGTTCGCGAGCGCGGCCGATCCGTCGGGTCGTGCCGTGGCCGGCGTGCACCTCGCGGCGACGGCGTAGCGACGCGGCGCGAAAAAGCGATCGCGCACAGGGTGCGCTCCTACAGGCGCTCGAGGATCGCCTCGGTCGGCTTCGCGCGGTTGAGCGTGTAGAAGTGCAGGCCGGGGGCACCCCCGGCAACGAGCTGGCGGCACAGCGCCGCGACCACATCGGCGCTGAATTCGCGGATCGCGTCGACGTCGTCCCCGAAAGCGCCGAGACGACGCGACAACCAGCGCGGAATCTCCGCGCCGCACATCTCGGAGAACCGCTTGAGCTGGCTGAAGTTCGCGATCGGCATGACGCCGGGAACGATCGGCGCATCGACGCCGAGGCGGCGTGCCGCGTCGACGAAACGGAAATACCCGTCCGCGTTGTAGAAGTACTGCGTGATCGCGCCATTCGCGCCGGCATCGACCTTGCGCTTGAAATGCACGAGATCGGCCTGTGCATCCTCGGCTTGCGGATGCACCTCCGGGTAGCAGGCCACCTCGATGTGGAAGTGCGCGCCGGTTTCGGCGCGTATGAAGGCCACCAGGTCGCTGGCGTAGCGGAAGTCGCCGAAGCTCGCCATGCCGGAAGGAAGGTCGCCGCGCAGGGCGACGATGCGGTGCACGCCAAGTGCGCGATAGTCGTCGAGCAAGGCGCGGATCTCCTCGCGCGTGCCGCCCATGCACGACAGGTGCGGTGCGGCATCGAGACCGTGCGCGCCGTGAAGGTTGCGCACGGCATCGACCGTGTAGCTCAGCGTCGACCCGCCCGCCCCGAACGTCATCGACACGTATTCCGGCATGCGCGGCTTGAGGGCACGCACGGTGCGCTCGAGGCCGTCGCGCTGTTCGTCCGTCTTCGGCGGGAAGAACTCGAAGCTGATCGCAGTCATTCCGGCATCCGGAGCGGGCATCCGATACAGTTTATCGCTTCATCGCGATGAATGTGAATAGAAGGCGGCGCGCTCGCCAGCGCGCCCGCTTCCATGGCCTACTTGGGCCATGCACATGAGCGAGTTCCAGCGTCAGCGCGCGGCCCGGCGCGGCTACAACCTCCTGCTGGGCGAGTTGCAGGACACGATCATGCGCGCGCGCGTCGGCGGCTTCTTCTATCCGCTCGCGACCGGGCTCGCGTGCTTCTTCACGACCTCGGCCTGGTCGCCGACCGCGACCGCCATCGTGGTCGCGTTCGCCCTGCTCGCGGTCGTGCGCACGACCGTGCGGATTCCGCCCGAGCCGGATCTGGCCGGCATCCGCGGCCGGCTCGTCGCGATGTGGTCGATCATCCTCGTCACGAGTTTCGCCTGGGCCGCCTTCAGCGTGTGGTGCTTCCGCACCCTGCCCGAGCCCGGTTCTCTCATCGCACTGCTGTTCACCGGTGCCTTCGGCATGGCGATGTGCCACACGCTGTGCATGCGGCGGCTGCCCGCAGCGGTCGCGATCGGCGTGTTCATGCTGCCACCCGCCGCGCTGTTGTGGATGCGCGACGGGACCGGCGTGGCCCTCATGTGGCTGATCTACATGGGCTACATGCTGATCGTGCTGGTGCGCGAACATCGCGCCTACCGACGCCGCCTCGAACTCGAGGAAGATCTGCGCCAGCAGCGCGACGTCCTGGAAAAGCAGACGCGCGTCGACGCGCTGACCGGCATATCGAACCGCCGCGCGTTCGACGAGTCGCTGGAGCGCGCGATCGGAATCGCGCGCGACGGTGCGCGCGTCGCCCTGCTGATCCTCGACCTCGACCATTTCAAGCAGGTCAACGACACCCACGGCCACCTCGCCGGTGACGCATGCCTCGTGCTCTTCGCGCAGCGCCTGCGCGCCGACTTCGGGCAAGCGGGCGACCTGCCGGCGCGTCTCGGTGGTGAGGAGTTCGGCGTGATTCTCGCCGCCGGCGTCGACGAGGCGGCCGCACGCGCCGAGCAGTTCCGGCGCGCGCTCGAGTCCGCGCCGATCGTGGTGGAGGACAAGCGCATCCCGGTGACGGTCAGCATCGGATACGGCAGCTTCGACCCGGCCGCCCATGCCGGCGCCGATGCCTTGTATGACGAGGTCGATGCCGCGCTGTACAGGGCCAAGCTCGGCGGGCGCAACCGCGTAGAGGCATCCCGGCCCGGTCGCGCGCAAGTACGCGAAGGCGAACCGCGTGCCTGACCGCGGTGGAGCGTTGCGCAACGAAAACGGGCGCCGCGAGGCGCCCGTTGCTTCGATCGGCGAGCGAACGTCGTCGCCGCTCAGTAGCGGTAGTGCTCGGGCTTGTACGGGCCATCGACGCGCACGCCGAGGTAGTCCGCCTGTTCCGGCGTGAGCTTGGTCAACTTCACGCCGATCTTCTCGAGGTGCAGGCGCGCGACTTCCTCGTCGAGCTTCTTCGGCAGGATGTAGACCTTCGGATCGTAGAGGTCCTTGTTCGCCCACAGGTCGATCTGCGCGAGGGTCTGGTTCGAGAACGAGTTCGACATGACGAAGCTCGGATGGCCGGTGGCGCAACCGAGATTCACCAGGCGGCCTTCGGCGAGCAGGAAGATCGCCTTGCCGTCGGCGAACGCGAACTTGTCGACCTGCGGCTTGATGTTGGTCTTGACCGCGCCCGACGCGTACAGCGCGTCGACCTGGATCTCGTTGTCGAAATGGCCGATGTTGCAGACGATGGCCTGGTCCTTCATCGCCTGCATGTGCTCGAGGGTGATGATGTCCTTGTTGCCGGTCGTGGTGACGTAGATGTCGGCGAGGCCGAGGCTATCCTCGACGGTCTTGACCTCGTAGCCCTCCATCGCCGCCTGCAGCGCACAGATCGGATCGATCTCGGTGACGATCACGCGCGCGCCATAGGCACGCAGCGAATGGGCTGAACCCTTGCCGACGTCGCCGTAGCCGCACACCACGGCGACCTTGCCGGCGAGCATCACGTCCATCGCGCGCTTGAGGCCGTCGGCGAGCGACTCGCGGCAGCCGTAGAGGTTGTCGAACTTCGACTTCGTCACCGAGTCGTTGACGTTGATCGCCGGCACCAGCAGCTTGCCGCGCTCGGCGAGCTGGTACAGGCGATGCACGCCGGTCGTGGTCTCCTCGGAGACGCCCTTCCAGTCGGCCACGACGCGCGTCCAGTATCCCGGTCGCTCCTTCGCCACGCGCTTGAGCAGGTTCTTGATGACCTGCTCCTCGTGGCTGCCCGAGGCCGAATTCACCCAGCTCTCGTCACCCTTCTCGAGTTCGTGCCCCTTGTGGATCAGCAGGGTGACGTCGCCGCCGTCGTCGACGACGAGCTGCGGGCCGAGGAAACCACCCTTGCCGTCGGGAAACGACAGCGCATCGAGCGTGCAGTCCCAGTACTCCTCGAGCGTCTCGCCCTTCCACGCGAACACTGGCGTGCCGGCCGCGGCGATCGCTGCCGCGGCGTGATCCTGGGTCGAGAAGATGTTGCACGAGGCCCAGCGCACGTCGGCGCCGATGTCCTTCAGCGTCTCGATCAGCACCGCGGTCTGGATCGTCATGTGCAGCGATCCGGTCACGCGCACGCCCTTGAGCGGCGTCGACGCGGCGTATTTCTTGCGGATCGACATGAGGCCCGGCATCTCGTGCTCGGCGATGTCGATCTCCTTGCGGCCCCAGTCGGCCAGGGTGATGTCGGCGACCTTGTAGTCGCCGTCGGTCGAGAAGGTCTTGCGTTGTGCATTCATGCGGAAAGCTCCGGTTCGGGATCGATCCCGGCGAGGCGTGTGGCCGTGCATGGGTTCGATCGGGGTCCGGGCGCCGTTGCTGCGGGATCGCCTGCCGAGCCTGGGTAGGGCCGTGTTCGACGGGCCCACGTGCAGCGCCCCTCGGCAGGAGGGAGGCGCAGTATATCGCCTGTTCGCGATGAAGCGATGAATGAAGCCGCTTTCGGGGATGGCACGCTGCTTCGCGTAGCAGGTCGGCGTCCCACCCCTGACCCGGAACCTCCGATGCAACCCATCCTCGCCCGCCCGCTGTCCATCGGCGCCTTCTTCGCATTCGTACTTTGCCTTGGGTCGGCTCCGGCGCGCGCCGACTTCATCTACGCCCGCCTCGTGCCCGGCACGGGCATCGACCCGAACGGCGCTTCGACCGCGGTCAACGTGTCGTCCGGCGGCAGAACCGTCGTGTTCAGCAGCGCGGCGAACAACTGGGTCGCGAACGACACCTACAACGGCAACCGCGTGGTGGCCTACGACCTTGATACGGGCGTCGTCGAGGTAGTCTCGAGCGTTCCGCAGGGCGGCATCATCCGCGGCGAGACGCCGGCCGTCTCCGCCGATGGCCGCTATGTCGCGTTCCTCACCTATGCCAGCGCCTACGGGACGGGCTGGCAGGTGCTGCGCAAGGATCGCGTGACCGGCAATGTCGCGGTTGCCAGCAGCAACGCAGCCGGACAGGCGGCGAGCAATGGCACCGACGACGACACCGTGTCGATCTCGGCCGATGGCCGCTACGTCGCGATCGAAACCGGCGCGCCGAACTTCGGCCTGCCGACCGGCAGCTGGCCCGAACTCTACGTCAAGGACATGCAGACGGGCGGCGTGAAGCTCGTCTCGGCCAAGGCCGACGGCAGCCCCTCGGGCGGCGAATGCAACTTCTTCCCGCACGCGCTCTCCGACGACGGGCGCCATGCCACGTTCCAGTGCAACCAGCCGGTGCTGGCCGGCGCGGGCTACGGCCAGGCCTATGTGCGCGATCTCTTGACCGACACGACCGAACTGGTCAGTCGCATCGGCGCCGGCGGCGCGCCTTCGACCGCCTCCTCGAACCGGCTGGCGATCTCGCCGAGCGGGCGCTTCATCAGTTTCCAGAATGCCGGCTACGGCGGGCTCGGCTACGCCAACGGCAGCACCATCAGCGGCAACAGCGGCGTCTACCTGCGCGACCGCCAGAGCCAGCAGACGATCGCGATCCCGCGTCCTGCCGCGTTGCCCGCAAGCGACTACGACTCCTGCTACGCATCGGCGGTGTCGGACATCGGCAGCACCGTGCTCGAGTGCAACTTCAACAACGGCGCGAGCACGTTCTCGCAGGTGTTCCTGTTCGTGCCCGGCGCGGGCTCGCCGGAGATGATCAGCGTGACCGGGGCAGGGCAGCCCGGCAACCAGCCGTCCGGGTACACGCTCGCGGTGAACGGCTCGGGCCTGTCGATGGCGTGGGAGTCGCGCGCAAGCAACATTGCCCCGGGTGACGCCAACGGCGTTTCGGACATCTTCGTGCTCGTCGACGAGTCGCTGCTCGACGATCGCATCTTCGCCAGCGGCTTCGATGACTGAGGACGCGCGGCGCGGCGACCGCCCACTCCGGACTTGACCTGTTTAGTTAGGAATCCTAAATTGTTGGCGTGTCGATCACCGACCGCCAGCGCGAACAGGCCGTTGCCGGGCTCGAGCAGCTCGCATTCCTCGCGCGCGCTCAGGCCTGGCATGGCGAGGGCATTCCGTCGTTGCCGCCGACCCAGGCCGGCGTGCTGCGCATGCTCGCGGCGACGGAGCACGGCCTGCGCGCGCGGCAGATCGCCGACCGGCTCGGCGTATCGGCGGCAAGCCTCAGCGATTCGCTGAAGACGCTCGAGTCGCGCGGCTGGATCCGCCGCCGCGCGGACCCCGGCGACGGTCGGGCTGCGCTCGTCAACCTGAGCGCGCTCGGACGCAGGCAAGTCGCACGACTCCAGCACCCGCAGCGCGGCCTGGCATCCCTGCTGCACGGATTGCCGGAGGCCGACGTCGCCGCCCTGCTGCGCGTGTCCCAGTTGCTGGTTGCCGAAGCCCAGCAGCAGGGCCTGGTGACCGGCCTGCGTACCTGTCTCGGTTGCCGCTTCTTTCGCCCTTACGCCAGCGGCAACGCGGCGCGACCGCATGTCTGCGCCTTCCTCGGCAAGCCGTTCGCCGAGATCGACCTGCGCGTCGACTGCGCCGAACGCGAGCCGGCCGACGCGGTCGCGGCCGCGGCCATGCATGCAAGGTTCCAGCGGGTCGATGCCATGACGGATTGAACCGCGGACAAGTGGGCGGCGCCCGACAGCCATCGGACGCCGCCCGTTCCTCCGACCCACCCCTACAGAGCAAGCAAGAGGAGCCCCAGTATGCGCCACCTGTCCACAACCGCGTTCTTCCTCGCACTCGCGACCGGCCTGTCTCCGGCATCCGCACACGACCCGGAGAAGCACCCGGGCGGCATCGCCGGTGCCGGCAAGGTCGGCGTCGTCGCCGCCTTCGACATCATCCACACGCGCATCACCACCGAGGGAAATGTCGCGACCTTCCACATGGCCGTGTCGGGCAGGGCCGGCAAGACCCGGCCGAGCGCGAGCGGGAAGCTCGCCGGCAGCCAGGTGTTTTCCTATGTCTGGCCGACCTCGATCGATCCGTGGGAGATCGGCTTCGAGCGCGGCAGCGGCATCCTCGCCCTGGCGGTCACCGCACATCCGGATTTCGACGACACGCCGCTGTACGACGAGAACGGCGACGGCCGGCGCGACAACGACGGCGATCTCTGGCACAGCCACTGGGTCGTGCTGAAGCCGAACGAAGCCTGTGGGGCGGGCGCGCTCGGCGTGGTCGACATTCCCGAGGGGCAGAAACCGCGCCTGCCGAAAACCTGGCCGGGCCTGCCGATCCTGATCGACAGCCCCGGCTGGAGTCCGAAGTTCGATGGCCAGGTGGTCGAGGTCAAGGTCGGCTTCGACGACATCGGCGTGGTCGCCGCCGCCGGCTTCGACGGCGTGACGGCCGGCTTGCGTGTCAACGCGAGCGTGCACGCACCGCTGTTGTGCGTGGCCGATGTCTTCAAGGTGGCATCGGGCGATCTCAGCCTGCCCGGCAAGGTGAAGCCGTAGTCGTTCGCCCGCGCCGCATTCGGCGCGGGCCTTTCCCGGAGTTCCTGCATGAACGCAAACGCCCACCCGACGCCGGAATGGCAGGTTGCGCAGTGGTTCAATGCGATCGCGCCGTTGACCCTTGCATCGCTGCACGGACGCGTGGTCCTGCTCGAGGCGTTCCAGATGCTCTGCCCGGGTTGCGTCGCGCATGCGCTTCCGCAAGCCCAGCGCGTGCGCCAGCTGTTTCCCGAGGAGCGGCTCGCCGTGGTGGGCCTGCACAGCGTGTTCGAGCATCACGCGGCGATGACGCCCGTGGCGCTGCACGCCTTCCTCCACGAATATCGGCTGACGTTCCCGGTGGGCGTCGATCGGCCGTCGCCGGACGGTCCCTTGCCGATGACGATGCAGGCCTACGGCATGCGCGGCACGCCGACGCTTCTGCTGTTCGATCGCGCCGGGCGCTTGCGCCAGCATCTGTTCGGGCAGGTCGAAGACCTCGCGCTCGGCGCGCATCTGGCGATGCTGCTGGCCGAGGCCTGAGAACGCGGACGGACTGCTCGAACAACCCCGATCGGCAAGCGCGGCCGCGGTTCATGGTCTGAGAGCGACACGGCTGCGAGCCGTCGGCGAGTTGCCTCACGGCATCCATCCGCACTCCGATCCGGGCGCGGCGGCTTCGCTCAGGCGAAGCCGTAACGCACGACGTGGAAAAAGATCGGCGCGGCGAACGTGACCGAGTCGAGCCGATCGAGCATGCCGCCGTGACCCTCGATCATCCGGCCCCAGTCCTTCGCGCCGAGGCTGCGCTTGACCGCCGACAGCGCCAGCCCGCCGAGGAAGCCGCACAGCACGATGAGCAGTGCGAGCAGGCCCGACTGCAGCGGCGTGAACGGCGTGATCCACCACAGTGCGGCGCCGATCGCGGCCGCGCTGATGCCGCCGCCGACGAGTCCCTCGACCGTCTTGGACGGACTGACCAGCGGCGCGAGCCGGTGCCGCCCGAACAGCTTGCCGAACACGTACTGCAGCACGTCGCTGATCTGCACGACCAGCAGCAGGTAGAGCAGGAGCAGCAGGTTCTGCCCCTCGTAGCCCGGGATGCGCAGCAGGAGCAGGGCCGGCGCATGGCTGATGCAGTACACGGTCAGCATCAGTCCCCACTGGATCTTGGTGCTGCGCTCGAGGAAATGTTCGGTGTCGCCGGCGAGCGCCGATACCGCCGGCAGCAGCAGGAAGCCGTACACCGGGACCAGGATCACGAACAAGCCGTACCAGTCGGCGCCGATCAGCCAGTACTGCAGCGGGATCGCCACGTAGAAGCACAGGCACAGCGGCAGGTGGTCGCCGCGACGCGTCGGTGTCAGCGTGATGAACTCGCGCAGGGCGAGGAACGAGGCCAGCGCGAACAGCACGAGCGTGGCTGTGCGCCCTAGCAGGAAGCACGCGCACAGCACGCCGACCATGACCCACCACGCGTTGATGCGCGCGACGAGGTTGTCGACGGTCGCGCCGGGCCGCGTGCGCGCAAGCACGAAGCCGATCGTGCTGGCGACGACGAGCAGGCCGAGCACGCCGCCCATGACCCACCAGAATGCGACGGGCGTGCCGGCGACGAATGCTTCGATCGCGGCCTGCGGGTTCATGCGAGTTCGATCACGGCGGCGCGCGCGCGCTCGAGGAAGTCGGCCTTGGTCTCGCCGGGTTCGAGTTTCATCGCGTCACCGAAACGAACCGTGCAGATGAGCGGCACCGGCAGCAGGCTGCCCTTCGGCAGGCTGCGGCGCGCGGTGTCGAGATGGACCGCGACGAGTTCCACCGCAGGGTGGCGCTCGGCGAGATGATAGAGGCCGGACTTGAACGGCAGCGGCAGCGCCTCGGCGTTGCGCGTGCCTTCCGGAAACAGGATCAGCGAATCGCCGGCGTCGAGGGCGTCATGCAGCGGCTGCAGCGGATCGCCCTCGGCCTTGGCGCGGTCGCGCTCGATCAGCACGGCACGCAGGCCGCGTCGCGCGACCCACGCGCGCAGGCCGCTGCCCCAGTAATCCTTCGCCGCGACCGGGCGCGTTTGGCGGCGCAGGGTCGGCGGCAGCGCGGCCCACAGCGCGAGCGTGTCGAGGTGGCTCGAGTGGTTGGCGAAATAGATGCGCTGCGCCGCGCGGGGCTGCGTGCCGATCCATTGCGGATAGGCACCGACCAGCAGGCGGACGAGCCCGACCAGCAGGCGCGCGAACATGCGCTCAGCTCCTCGCCCGCAACTGCGCGGCGATCGCGCGCGTGCGCGTGATGCAGGTCAGCGCCGAACCGGCGGCGATGACGATCGCGGCGACCGTGAGTGCGTGGCGCGTGCCGTTGAATTGCCACTCCGCGGCGCCGGCGAGGCAGCCGAGCGTCAGCACGGCCATGCGCTGCGGCTTGGCCATCGGTCCGCGGAAGTCCTGGGCGAGGCCGAGCGCACCGCCGGTCGCGCGCACGTACGCCGTCAGTGCCGCGAGCAGGGCGCCGAGCCAGCCGAGCCACGGCAGGGCGATCGCGTAGCCGGCCGCGACGATGAACAGCGAATCGGCGATGCGGTCCGGCAGTTCGTTGTACAGCGCACCGGTCGGCGACTGCTTGCCGCCCTCGATCGCGACCATGCCGTCGAACAGGTTGCAGGCCAGGCGCAGCTGCACGCAGGCCGCGGCGAGCACGAGGCCCGGCGCGGTCGGCCAGGCGACCAGCAGCGAGGCGCCGACGGCGGCGAAGACGATGCTGATGACCGAAATCTGGTTCGGTGTGATCGCGCTGCGCGCGAGAAAGCCGGCAATGGCTTTCGCCCACGACGTGCCGCGCGAGGCGAGGGGGCGACGGGCTTCTCTCGGCGGCATTGCGGATCCGGTCGGAAGGCGGTGTCCCATCATACGTGCGCCGCGCGGGCGCGGCGGGGCGGAAACGAAACGACCCGCATCGCTGCGGGCCGTCTGTGGTGGCGCGATCGGAAGGTCGCGCCTTACTTCAGTTTCGCGTCCGCGCGCAGCGCTTCGGCGCGATCGGTCTGTTCCCACGAGAACGCGGTGAACGTCTCGCCGTTGGCGAGCTTGACCTGTTCCGGGGTGCGGCCGAAGTGGCCGTAGCTGGCCGTGCGCTGGTACATCGGGTGGACGAGGTCGAGCATCTTGATGATGCCGTACGGACGCAGGTCGAAGTGCTTGCGGATCAGCTTCTCGATCTTCTCGTCGCTGATCCGGCCGGTGCCGAACGTGGTCACCGAGATCGACGTCGGCTCGGCGACGCCGATCGCGTAAGAGACCTGCACCTCGCAACGGTCGGCGATGCCGGCCGCGACGATGTTCTTGGCGACGTAACGCGCGGCATACGCGGCCGAGCGGTCGACCTTGGACGGATCCTTGCCCGAGAATGCGCCGCCACCGTGGCGCGCCCAGCCGCCGTAGGTGTCGACGATGATCTTGCGCCCGGTCAGGCCGCAGTCGCCGACCGGTCCGCCGATCACGAACTTGCCGGTCGGGTTGATGTGGTACTTGGTGCCCTTGTGCAGCCACTTCGCCGGCAGCACGGGCTTCAGGATGTGCTCGCGCACGGCCTCGACGAGATCCTTCTGCTTGACCGAAGGATCATGCTGGGTCGACAGCACGACGGCGTCGATCGCGACGGCCTTGCCGTCCTCGTAGCGCAGCGTGACCTGCGACTTCGCGTCCGGGCGCAGCCACGGCAAGGCCGAGTTCTTCTTCTTGCGCACCTTGGCCTGCTGCTCGACGAGGCGATGCGAGTAGTAGATCGCCGCCGGCATGTAGTCCTTCGTCTCGTTCGTCGCGTAGCCGAACATGAGGCCCTGGTCGCCCGCACCCTGTTCCTCGGGCTTCTTGCGGTCGACACCCTGGTTGATGTCGGGCGACTGCTTGCCGATCAGGTTCAGCACGCCGCAGGTCTCGCCGTCGAAGCCGACCTGCGAGCTGTCATAGCCGATGTCGAGGATGACCTTGCGCGTGAGCGCCTCGAGGTCGATCCACGCGCTCGTGGTCACCTCGCCGGCGACGATCGCGACGCCGGTCTTGACCAGCGTTTCGCAGGCGACGCGCGCGCGCTTGTCCTGGACGAGGATCGCGTCGAGCACGGCGTCGGAGATCTGGTCGGCGACCTTGTCCGGATGGCCCTCGGAGACCGATTCGGAGGTGAACAGATAGCTGCTCATTTCGGCAAATATCCTTCAATGCGGATGGATGGATAAAAAGCGGCGCGGATCATACACGAGACATCCGGTCCGTGCAGTCCGGCCGGACACTCTACCCGATCCGATTCACGCGGGCGGTCGTCGCCGCGGCGTGCATGGAAAACGCCGCGCGGCTGTGCCACTGTGCGCCGCCGTCGCGCGCCGCTTCGCGCCGCTCCGGCTGCGTCGCCCTCCTCACTTGCCGCGGGATTCCGTCCATGTCGTCGTCGTCCGTTCCGTCCCGGTTGCGCATCGGCGTGATCGCGCTGCTGGTCGCCTTCCTCGCCTCGACGGCCATGGCGGCCGACTACTGGCACGACGAAGCCCGGCGCGACGTGCAGGTGCACGGTGCCGCGCCGCAGTCCTATCGCGCGCTGACGCTCGACTGGAACGCGCTGAAGGCCGTCCTCGCGATGCATCCGGGCGGCATCGGCGCGAGCGTGTCGCTGCCGCTGCCCGGTGGCGGGCAGCGCGCCTTCGTGCTGGCCGATTCGGGCGTGATGCCGGCCGAACTGCAGGCGCGCTTTCCCGGGATCCGCAGCTACCTGGGTACCGATGCCGACGGCATCAGCGCGCGCATCGACGTCTCGATGCTCGGCCTGCATGCCGAGGTGCACGATCGCGACGGCATCTGGCTCGTGCGACCCGAGCGCGCGGGCATGGATCCGCACTACCTGAGTTTCCGTCGTGCCGACGCCGGCGCGCAGCCGGTGTTCCACTGCCGCACGCACGGCGACATCGCGACCTCGGCCGATCCGCTCGCGGCCCCCGGCGGCGCGCAGCTCGCGACCGTCACCGGCTCGGTGCGGCGCAACTATCGTGCCGCCTTCGCCGCCAACCACCAGTGGGTGCAGGCCGTGGCCGGGGCGATGCAGCCGCCGCAGCCGCCGAGCGTGGCGCTCGGCCTCGCCGCGGTGGTCAACGTGGTCAATCGCATCAACCAGGTCTATGCGCAGGATTTCGCGATCCGCATGACCCTCGTCGCCAACAACGACGCGATCATCTATCCCGATGCGGTCGGCGATCCGTATTCCAACGACGAGTCGGCGATCGACCAGAACGGGCCGAACCTCGCCAGCGTGATCGGCAGCGCGACTTATGACATCGGCCACATCTTCACGACCGGTTCGGGTGGCCTGGCCGGACTTGGCGTGGTGTGCAGCGACTGGAAGGCGGAAGGCACCACCGGCTTGCCGAACGGCTCGACGCTGCAGACCGACGTGTTCTACATCGACTATGTCGCGCACGAGGTCGGCCACCAGTTCGGCGGCAACCACACCTACAATTCCTGCGACGGCGACAGTTCCGGCGCGTCGGGCCTCGAGCCGGGCAGCGGCTCGACGATCCAGGCCTATGCGGGCATCTGCGGCGCGGCGACCGACCTGCAGTCGAACTCCGATCCGTACTTCCACGCGCGCAGCCTGTTCGAGATGGGGCTCTACTCGAGCAGCGGCGAGGGTGGCAGCTGCTCGCAGGACACCCCGCGCACGCAGCCGATGCCAAGCGTCGATGCCGGCACGGCCGCGACGATTCCGGCGCGCACGCCGTATGTGCTGACCGCACAAGCCGGTTCGGCGGCGAGCGGCGCCTCCCTCACCTACACCTGGGAGCAGTACAACTCGGGCCCGGCCAACAACGACCTCGCGGTCGACCCCGGCACCGGGCCGATCCAGCGCTCGTGGCTGCCGTCGTCGAGTCCGCGCCGCTACCTGCCGCGCATCGCGAACCTGCTCGCCGGCACGCAGGCGAAGGGCGAGATCCTGCCGACCACGAACCGGCTGCTGAACTACCGCCTGACCGTGCGCGACAACCTCGCCGGCGGCGGCGGCACGGTCAGCGCCGATCGCGTGCTGACGGTGGTCAATTCGGCCGGTCCGTTCGTGCTGACCGCGCCGGCGGCGCCGGTGACGTGGACCTTCGGCGTGACGCCCGCGCAGACCGTGCAGTGGAACGTCGCCGCCACCGACGTGCCGCCGGTTTCATGCGCGACGGTCGACATCGATCTCGTCGCTGCTGCGGCCGATGGCAGTGAGCTGCTGCGACTCGCCCTGCTCAAGGCCGGTGCGCCGAACAACGGCAGCGCGACGGTCAGCGTGCCGAACGTGTCGAACGCCGCTGCGCGCGTTCGCGTGGCGTGCGCGAACAACCTGTTCTTCAACATCAGTCCCGCGGTGACCGTGGTCGGCCCGGACCGGCTGTTCGCCGACGGCTTCGAGGTGGCGACGCACTGAGCCTCGGCACCCGGCTGGCCGGCCCTGCGCCGGTCGACCGCGCCGGGCGCACACGAAACGTTTCGTCGACCCGGTGCGGCGCGGTAGGATGGCCGTTCGTGCAGGCCTCTGCATCCAACCGGATCGACACCATGATCAAGACTCCATCCCTGCTTTCCGCCGCCGTGCTCGCCGCGCTCGCCGGCATGGCTGCGACGGCCCATGCGCACAAGCAGCCCGCCGGCATGACCGAAAGCACGACCAAGGCCTTCAACGAGGACGCGGCGGTGCAGACGCGCGCAGGCCGCTTCGCCGCGGACGGCCGCGCGATCACGCTGTTCGAGCCGTCGTTCACCGCCCGCGTCGGCACGCCCGAGGCGATGGCGCGCGAATTCCTCGCCGCGCGCGTCGAGCAGCTCGGGCTGAAGAATGACCCTTCCGTGCTGACCAAGATGTACGAGCGCAACGACGAGGCCTTCCACGTCGTGCGCTTCAGCCAGACCCTCGACGGCGTGCCGGTCTACGGCAGCGACATCGCGGTCAGCGTCACGCCGGACGGCAAGGTCATCTTCGTCAGCAGCGAGCTGCGCCCGAACGTCGCGCACGTCGCCACCACCGCCTCGCGCTCCGCTGCCGATCTGCGCAGCACCGTGGTGCAAGCGTTCGGCCTGCCGGCGGCGCGTGACGAGGTTGCGCCGACGCTCGTCGTCTACGCGGACACCCAGCCGACCCGCCTCGCCTGGCAGTACCAGCTGCGCGATTCGGCCAAGGTCGGTTCGTGGGAAGTCGTCGCCGATGCGGCGACCGGCGAGATCCTCGCCTCGCGCAATACCGAGTACTACGTCGACGGAACCGGCACGGTGTTCGATCCCGATCCGCTGACCTCGGCCCGCGCGACCTACGGTTCCGGCGCCGGCCAGCTGACCGATGCGAACGATGCCGATTCGCTCGGCCTGACCGCCCAGCTCAAGAACGTGACGCTGCGCGACATCACCCTCGCCAGCGGGGTTTACCGCCTCGAGGGCCCGTGGGCGCGTTGCGAGGATTGGCAGGCGCCGCTCGGAGGGGTGAACGATTGCCCGACACCGGCGACCGCGGATTTCAGCGCCTCGCGCGCAAGCCAGTTGTTCGAGGGGCCGCATGTCTATCATCTGATCGACAAGCAGATGCGCTACCTCAACCAGACGCTCGGGGTCACCGTCGTGCCGAATACCGTGGCGGGCGGCGTGCGCTTCGATCCGCATGGATTCAATGGCGCCGACAATTCCTCGTTCACGGCGGCGACGGACCGCTTGACTTTCGGCGAGGGCGGCGTCGACGACGCCGAGGATTCCGATGTCGTCATCCACGAGCTCGGCCATGGCCTGCACGACTGGGTCACCAACGGCGGCCTGTCGCAGGTGGAGGGCCTGTCGGAAGGCGTCGGTGATTACTTCGCCAATTCGTACAACCGCTCGACCGGCTACTGGACGCCGAGCGATCCGCAGTGGTTCTGGATGTTCCAGTGGGACGGACACAACCAGTACTGGAGCGGTCGCGTCACGAACTGGCACATCGGCCACAGCTGGCCGAGCAACCTCGGCTCACCGGCGCCGCATACGCCCGGTCAGTACTGGGCCTCGTGCAACCTGGTCGCCTGGGTCGCGATCGGCCGCGACAAGATGGACAAGGCCATGCTGCGCGGCCTCGCCATGACCAGCGGCAGCTCGAACCAGCAGGTCGCCGCGCAGGCCGTCATCACCGCGGCAGCCACCATGGGCTCCGCCCAAGGCTACACGCCGGCCGACATCGCCGCGATCGGCAACGCGTACAACACGAGCTGCACGTACGCGGTGACCGTCCCGCAGAGCGACATCATCTTCCAGAACGGTTTCGACAGCTGATCGAAGCCGGGCAAGCGGGGCATGCTGACGCCCCGCTTGCTTATCTACATGTAGCCCAGTCCTCAACTTCTCTCGTCTGATTCCGCGTTGCCCTGATGACTTCGGGCGACATTCGGGTGTGCCCGCCCATTTTTCCCCCGCTCAGCGATCAATGCGAACCGTACGAGTGTCGTCGTTCGGCATCGCCACGTTTGATATTTCAACGAACTGCATCTCTACCTTTAGGCAAGATAGCGCGAATGTTTCTGGACCGTGAGAACAGTCCGGAATTCGTTCGATATCGCGTCAACAATCCATGCCGTACATTGGAAAAAGCATCTGTCCCTATGGACGGCCCTGCCTGCCGGGGTGGAGATAGAGTGATGAATCTAAAGTCTGTTGTGCCTACACTTATTCTCCTGGTATGCCTTGTCTGCATTGCGATTTCTAAGGTCAATGCAAGTGAAATCGTTGTCCTCGCCGGCGCAGGGCGGGCGAACTCCATTGTAGTAAAGGAGTTCGGGAGTGACTTGAAAAAAGCTGGAGCTCCAGCCACCTACGTTGAATCGGTAAGGGTGCTCGCAGAATTGTATCGTGTGCTGGATAAGGAAACTCGGGACGAAGCGGAAATCTCGATCGCAGACGCCATAGTTCGCTCCTGGAAACTCAATGATTGGAACACTCCGTTGGCGCGTGACATGATCAAGATCGGTTTCGTAGATCCTCGTGCCATGGCTCTTGGAATTATTGGTGGGGTGTCAGATCTGGACTCATCATCTGTGATCGACGTAACTTCACTAAGTAGGCAGCTAATGCTGTCTCGACTTGACTATGGCGGTGTATCGGCTTATCCACCTCAATGCGAAGGGCGCTCGCGAATAGCTCAAGGTCGATCGCAAGTAGTTATTTCAGGATTTTCTAGAGAAATTTATTGGTTTCAGTGCTCAGATGCGGAAGTCTTGCTTTTTCTTCCTGAGATGGGTTTCTTCAGTAAGGAGGAGATCCTATCGAAGATTTGCTCGAACTCGACGGGCGATATTCCGCCATATTGTGCTAACGAGCACTGACTTCGCACATAGGTTAAGCTCATGGCTCCGTAGCGCGCTCCCAAGTCGCCGCCGAATCCGCGCCGAACAGCATTGCGCTTCATGCTCTAGGCTGACAGTGGGGGAGGAGTTACTCGTATGGCATTCCAGGCCGGCGCCTTGCGCGTCCAACCCGACCTTCGGTTCGCGATCGTCGCCAGCCGCTGGAACCCGCACATCGTCGATGCGCTGGTCGACGCCGCGCAGCGCGCGTTTGCCGGGCACGGCGTGGCCGACGATGCGCTCGATGTCGTGCGCGTGCCGGGGGCGTGGGAGATACCGGCCGCGGCGGCGAAGCTGGCGGCGGCCGGTCGGCATGCGGCGATCGTCGCGCTCGGCTGCGTCGTGCGTGGCGACACGCGCCACTACGAGCATGTCGCCGACGGTTGTGCGCAGGGACTCATGCGTGTCTCCGTGGATCACCGCCTGCCGGTGCTGAATGGCGTGCTCGCGGTCGAGCGGCATGTCGATGCCGAGGCGCGCGCGGGTGGCGTGCACGGCAACAAGGGTGAGGAGGCCGCACTCGCGGCACTCGAGATGAGCGACCTGTGGAGACAGCTGTGAAACCGACGCGCCGACCCGATGGCATCGACCTGGCCGCGCGCTCGCGCGCACGCCGCCGCGCCGTTCAGGCGATCTACGCCTGGCAGGTCGGCGGCAACCGCATGGCCGAGGTGGTCGAGCAGTTCCGCAGCGAGCAGGACATGGAAGTTGCCGACGTCGAGTATTTCGAGGACCTTCTGCGCGGCATCGACGCCCACGTCGGCGAGCTCGATGCCGGTTTCAAGCCGTTCCTCGACCGCGAAGTCGCCGAGATCGATCCGATCGAGCGCGCCGTGCTGCGCATGGCCGCCTACGAACTGCGCCATCGGCCGGACGTGCCGTACCGTGTCGTCATCAACGAAGCGGTCGAGGCGACCAAGCGCTTCGGCGCCGAGCACGGCCATACCTACATCAACGGCGTGCTCGATCGCCTCGCCGCGACCTGGCGCAGCGTTGAGTACCGCAATCCGCGTGCCTGAGCGCGCCGCGCTTCGCCCACAGACGCCACCGGCATGGCCGAGTTCGATCTGATCGACCTGATCCGGCGCCGTTGCGACATCGCGCGTGCGGACGTGCGCCTCGGCATCGGTGACGATGCCGCCGTGCTCGCGCCGCCATCCGGTCATGAACTTGTCGCCTGCGTCGACACGCTCGTTGCCGGCGTGCATTTCCCGCATGGCACGGCCGCCGCCGACATCGGCTGGAAGGCGCTCGCGGTCAATCTCAGCGATCTCGCCGCGATGGGCGCGACGCCGGCCTGGGCCCTGCTCGCGCTGACCCTGCCGCAGGCCGATGCGGAGTTCGTCGATGCGTTCGCCAGCGGATTCGCCGAACTGGCGGCGGCGCACCACGTCGCCCTGGTCGGTGGCGACACGACCTCGGGTCCGCTCGCGGTTGCGGTCACCGCGCTCGGCTTCGTCGCGTCGGGACGTGCACTGCGTCGTGATGGCGCACGCGTCGATGATGCGGTGTATGTGACCGGCACGCTCGGCGACGCCGCCGCCGCGCTGCGTTTGCTCGGCAGCGCGCGCGAGGCCGAGCCGGCGTTCGCCGAATTGCGCGCGCGCCTCGACCGACCGCAGCCGCGCGTCGCAGCAGGGACTGTGCTGCATGGGCGCGCGAGCGCCTGCATCGACGTCTCCGATGGCCTCGTCGCCGACCTCGGCCATGTCGCGCGGCAGAGCGGCGTCGCGATCGAGATCGACGCGGCCTGCCTGCCGGCCTCGCCGGCGTTGCTCGCGTCATTCGACGCGCACGAACGCATCGCGCTGCAGCTCGGCGGCGGCGATGACTACGAACTGGCCTTCACCGTGCCCACCGCACAGGCGCACGCGCTGGCCGAGGACCTCGCGCGCAGCGGCTGCGCGGCGACGCGCATCGGCCGTGTCGTCGAAGGTTCCGGCGTGCATGCGATCGATGCGGACGGTGTGCCGATCGAACTGTCGCGTCGCGGCTGGGAGCATTTCGCATGAGACTCGATGCCGCGCAGCGTCGCGCCGTGCTGTCGCACCCGGCCGGCTGGATTGCCAGCGGCTTCGGCGCGGGCTTCAGTCCGTTCGCCTCCGGCACGGTCGGATCGGCGGTCGCGCTCGTGCCGTGGTTCGCCTTGCGCGGGCTGCCGGCCTGGACCTGGCTCGCAGTCATCGTCGTCGCGTTCGCGATCGGCGTGTGGGCCTCGCAGGTGATCGTGCAGCGCCTGCGCATCGAGGATCCCGGCGTCATCGTCTGGGACGAGTTCGTCGGCCAGTGGATCACGCTGTGGCCGCTGCTGCTGTGGCCGCGTGGCCTGGCCTGGATCGGCGTCGGCTTCGTGCTGTTCCGTGTCTTCGACGTGTGGAAGCCGTGGCCCGTGTCGTGGGCCGACGGCCACGTCAAGGGCGGCTTCGGCGCGATGCTCGACGACGTGCTGGCAGGTGTCTATGCGGCGCTCGTGATGGTGCTGTTGCTGCGCTGGTTCTGATCGGGCAATCGGAACTCCGATCCGGTCTGCGATCGGCCCTGGGCGATCGCCCCGTATTGCGCGCGATGGCGACTTGAGTCGCCCCGACAGTCTTCCATCAGCGCAAAGATCGCGACTGAAGTCGCTCCCACACGCTTCGGTCGGCGCCACGTCGGGTTTGTGGGAGCGACTTCAGTCGCGATCTTTCCTGCCCGATTGCCCGATTGTGGTGTATCCGGGCCGCGTCGGGATCGTTCACGCATCCGGCAGCAGCTTGCCCGGGTTGAGGATGCCGTCGGGGTCGAACGAGCGCTTGATCGCGCGCATGAGGTCGAGCGCGTGCGCATCGAGTGCGCGCGCCATGAACGGGCGCTTGGCGAGGCCGATGCCGTGTTCGCCGGACAGCGTGCCGTCGAGTTCGAGCACGAGCGCGAACACGGCGTCGAGGCAGGGTTCGACATTGGCCGCATGCTGCGCATCGTCGGGCCGATACAGCAGGTTGACGTGGATGTTGCCGTTGCCGGCGTGGCCGAAATTGACGATCGGGATGCCGTAGCGCCGTGACAGCGCCTTGAGTCCGCCGACCAGCGCCGGCACGCGACTGACCGGCACGACGACGTCCTCGTTGATCTTGTTCGGCGCGAGCGTGCGCAACGCCGGCGACAGCGCCTTGCGTGCGGCCCACAGCCGTTCGACTTCGTCGGCATCGCGTGCCTCGTGCCACTCGAGCAGGCCCTCGCCGCGCGCCGCGCGCGCGATCGCCGCGGC
>JAFLDX010000170.1 GCA_017302215.1 Lysobacterales bacterium | reverse complement strand
CCGGCATCGCCCTCGCCGCGCTGCTGCTGACCCTGCACACCCGTCGCGCACGCGCCGGCGCGCGGCGTGCGTTCGCCGTCGTGGCGACGCTGGTATCGCTCGTGGCGGGCCTCGCCGGCGTCGTCCTGCTCGCGCTGTGGGGCCTGACCGAACATGTCTCGGCCTGGCGCAACGAGAACCTGCTCGTGCTGAGCCCGTTGTGTCTGCTGCTGGTGCCGACGTGGATGCGTTCGGCGCGCGCCGACTGGCGTCCCTCGCCGCCGACGCGGTTCGTCGCGATGACGATCGCCGTGCTCGCCGCGTTCGCGCTGTTCGCCAAGATCCTGCCGTGGTTCACCCAGGCCAACCTGCCGTGGATCCTGCTGCTGCTGCCGCTCCACCTCGTGCTGGCGCAGGCGTTGCGTCGGGCACGCTGAACGGGGCAACCCGGGCCGACCCGGCCAGCACTCAGGCGCCATGTCCACGCTCGATCGAGACCGCCGATGCCGCCGCTGCGTCTTCCCGCTTTCCTTGCCATCGCGCTCTTCGCCTGCACGGCGCGTATCGTCGCCGCCGCCGACGGTGACCTCGATCCGGCGTTCGGCGACGGCCACCAGCGCCTGATCGCGCGCACGGGTGCAGAAGGCCTGGTCAACGCGCGCATCGGCGACGTGACCACGCTCGCCGATGGCCGCGCGATCTGGGGCATCGAGGACGGCGTCGGCGGTGTCTGGATCGAGCGCATGCGGCGCGACGGTCAGCCCGACCCCGCATTCGCTGCCGATGGCCGGCTGGAACTGCAAGCGTGCGTGGCCGATCGCCCGTTGCGACTCGTCGCGCTCGCCGATCGCCGCGTGGTGGTCTGGGCCGGTGCCTGCCTGCTGCGCCTGCTCGCCGACGGCAGCATCGATCCCGGTTTCGATGCCACCGACGGTCCGCCGCCGGCTTTCCATGCAGCCGAGTTGCGGGTCGACGCAAACGGTCGCTTCGTGCTCGCGGGAACCGAAGCCCAGGCCTGGCGGGTGTACCGATTCCAGGCCAACGGCGCCATCGATCCGACCTTCGCCAAGGCCGGCGTCGCGACGATTCCGGTCACGTCGGGCAGCGGCCAGCGCACGCTGGCGACGATGGCCCTCGATGCCGACCAGCGCATCGTCCTCGGCGGCTGGCGTGCGAACACGAGCGGGACGAACCTCGTGCTGGCCCGCCTCACGGTGGATGGTGCGGCCGACAGCGGGTTCGGTGCCGACGGCATCGTCGACCTCGGTGCGCCGGCGGGCTACAGCGGCATCAGCGCGCACGCGCTGGCGATCGACCGCGATGGCAGCCTGGTCGTGGCGGGCGAGGCCAGCAACGGCATGCAGTCGTGCTGCGTGCTGTTCGCCCGGTTCGGCGCGGACGGCGCATTGCCGCCGCAGAACCTGCGCCTCTTTGCGCTCGGGGCGAATGTGACCCTCTCTGCGTTCGCCGAAACCTCGACCTCGATCGCCGTGCTCCCGCGCGGCAAGGTCCTGATCGCACGCAATGCGTTCCCGTTCGCCACGACCACGCGCACGCGTTTCACCCTCGTGCGCCTGCATGCCGATGGTACGCCCGACCTCTCGTTCGAGGGGTCGGGCTGGCGCAGCTACGTCGTCAACGACCCGGCCGGCGTCGGCCAGAGCGGCCCCTACACGCAGATCCACGGCATGGCCCAGGCCGAAGGCGCAGCGCTGATGTTCGGCCGCACGTTCTTCGAGGACAACGCGATCGGCGTCGATTACGTATCGCTCATGCGCGCGCGCTTCGACGACCTGTTCGTCGAGGGATTCGAGCACTGAGCGAAGCGTTCCGGCTGGCCGAACACGCGCGCGATGCTTATCCTGCGCGTGACGCGGACGGCGGAGCGGACGGATGGATTTCGAGCATTCCCCGAAGGCGCGTGCGCTGATCGCGCGCATGCGCGCGTTCATCGATGCCCGCGTGCGTCCCGCCGAGGCCGCGTACCGCGCCGAACTCGACAACGGCCCGGACTGGCGCAACTGGCGCCAGCCGGCCGTCGTCGAGGCCCTGAAGCGCGACGCGCGCGAGGCCGGCCTGTGGAACCTGTTCCTGACCGATACGCAGGATGGTACCGGCCTGAGCAACGTCGACTACGCGCCGCTGGCCGAACTGACCGGCAGCATCGGCTTCGCGGCCGAGGTGTTCAACTGCTCGGCGCCCGACACCGGCAACATGGAGGTACTCGCCAGGTACGGTTCGGCGGCGCAGCGTGAACGCTGGCTGGCGCCGCTGCTCGATGGCACGATCCGTTCGGCGTTCTGCATGACCGAGCCGGACGTCGCCTCGAGCGATGCCACCAACATGCAGGCGACCGCGATCGTCGACGGCGACGCGATCGTGCTGAACGGCCGCAAATGGTGGAGCTCGGGCATCGGCCATCCGCATTGCCGCGTGCTGATCTTCATGGGTCTCACCGACCCAGCGGGCGAACGCCATCGACGCCATTCGATGGTGCTCGTGCCGCTGCCGACGCCGGGCGTGACGATCGAGCGCATGCTGCCGGTGTTCGGCGACTTCGATGCGCCGCACGGCCACGGCGAGGTCGTGTTCGACAATGTGCGCGTGCCGGTCGACCACGTCATCGCCGGTCCGGGGCGCGGCTTCGAGATCGCCCAGGGTCGGCTCGGCCCCGGACGCATCCATCACTGCATGCGCCTGATCGGCGTCGCGGAGCACGCCCTTGCCCTGCTGTGCGCGCGTGCGCGTTCGCGCAGCGCGTTCGGGAAGCCGCTGGCCGGGCTTGGCGGCAATGCCGACATCATCGCCGACGCGCGCATCGCGATCGACCAGGCGCGCCTGCTGACCTTGCGCGCGGCATGGATGATCGACACGGTCGGCGTGCACGCGGCGATGAGCGAGATATCGCAGATCAAGGTCGTTGCTCCGAACGTGGCCCAGCGCGTCGTCGATGCCGCGATCCAGATCCACGGCGGTGCCGGCGTCAGCGACGACGTGCCGCTCGCGCGCCTGTTTGCGCAGGCACGCGTGCTGCGCCTCGCCGACGGCCCCGATGAGGTACATCGCGCGATGATCGCGCGGTTCGAGCAGCAACGCCAGGCCGGGGCGGCGCCTTGAGCGGCGCGCTCGACGAGGCCGGCGCGGTACGTGTCGGCGAGGAACTCGACGCGGAGCGACTCGACGCCTTCCTGCGCGTGCACATCGAAGGCCTCGACGGCCTGCCGGCGATCCGCCAGTTCGCGGGCGGCGCCTCGAACCTGACCTATCTCGTGCGCTATCCGAACCGCGACCTCGTGCTGCGCCGGCCACCGTTCGGCGCGCGCGCGAAATCGGCGCACGACATGCTGCGCGAGGCACGCATCATGGTCGCGCTGAAGCCGCACTACCCCTACGTCCCCGAGGTGCTCGCCCTCGGCGAGCAGGTCGACGTGATCGGCTGCGAGTTCTACGTCATGCAGCGCATCGTCGGCGTCATCCCGCGGCGCGACCTGCCGCCGGAGCCCGCGCTCGATGCGGGCGCGACGCGCCAGCTCTGCCGCAACGTCATCGAGCGACTCGTCGAACTGCATGCACTCGACGCGCGCCAGCCCGAGCTCGCCGCGATCGGCCGCGGCGAAGGCTACGTCGCGCGCCAGCTCGAAGGCTGGACAGAGCGCTGGCGTCGCGCACTGACCGACGACGTCGGCGACTGCGCGCGCGTCATCGCCTGGCTCGAGGAGCGCCGTCCGGCGCGGGACGCGGCGACCTGCGTCATCCACAACGACTTCCGCTTCGACAACCTCGTCCTCGATGCAGCCGACCCGATGCGCGTCATCGGCGTGCTCGACTGGGAGATGGCGACGCTCGGAGATCCGCTCATGGACCTCGGCAATGCCCTCGCCTACTGGGTCCAGGCCGACGACGATGCGGGCTTCCGCAGCACGCGCCGGCAGCCGACCGACGCGCCCGGCATGCTCACGCGCGACGAGGTCGTCGCGTACTACGCCGAGCGCAGCGGCCGGCGCATCGACGACTTCGCGTTCTACCGCGTCTTCGGGCTGTTCCGCCTCGCCGTGATCGTGCAACAGATCTACCGGCGCTGGCGCGACGGCCACGCCGCGAACCCGCAGTTCGCGCAGTTCGGCGCGATTGCCAACCTGCTCGGTGCGCGCTGCCTCGCCACCATCGATCGGGCGCCGCGCTGATGGCCCTGGTCAATCTCGTGCGGCATGCGCAGGCGAGCTTCGGCGCGGACGACTACGACCGGCTCTCCGAACTCGGCCTGCGCCAGGCGCGCCTGCTCGGCGACTGGTTGCGCGCGCGCGGCGAGCAGCCGACGCGTGTGATCGCGGGTCCGCTGAAACGCCACCGCCAGACCGCCGAGGCCTGCCTCGACGCAGCCGGTTTCGACGCACCGATCGAGGTCGTCGACGGATTGCGCGAACTCGACCACGTCGAGATCCTCGCGCGCCACGAGCCGCGCTTCGCCGATGCCGCGGCCATGCGCGCGAGCCTGGCCACGCAGGCGGATCCGGCGCGGGCGTTCCAGGCCGTCTTCGTGGCGGCGATGCAGCGCTGGATCGGCGGCGCGCATACCGACTACACCGAATCGTGGGTCCAGTTCCGGCAGCGCAGCGGCGATGCGCTCGCCCATCTGCTCAGGCTCGCCGGCCGTGGCGATTCGTTGTGGGCATTCACCTCGGGCGGTCCGATCGCGGCGATCCTGCAGCACGTGCTGGACGTTCCGGACGCGCGCGTGCTCGACCTGACCGGAACTCTCGTCAACTGCGGCGTCACGCGCCTGCGCCGGCATGGCGACCGCGCGCGACTCGAGCAGTACAACGCCTGCGCTCACCTCGAACGGCATGCCGATCCGTCGCTCGTCACGTATCGTTGACTCGCTCCCGCACGCTCACCGACTGGAGTTTCCCGTGGATCCGACCCGACCCTTCGACCTCAGCGGCAGGATCGCCTTCGTCACCGGTGCGAGCCGCGGCATCGGCGAGGCCGGCGCGCGACTGCTCGCCGCGCACGGCGCACACGTCATCGTCTCGAGCCGCAAGGCCGAGGCCTGCGAGACGGTCGCGCAGTCGATCCGCGACGCGGGCGGCAGTGCCGAGGTGCTGGCCTGCCACATCGGCGAGATGGACCAGGTCGAGGCGGCCTGGCGCGCGATCGAGGAACGCCACGGGCGCGTCGACGTGCTGGTCAACAACGCCGCCGCGAACCCGTATTTCGGCCCGATCGTCGATACCGACCTGGCCGCGTTCCAGAAGACGGTCGACGTCAACATCCGTGGCTACTTCTTCATGTCGACCCTGGCGGCGAAGCTCATGGCGCGCGGCGGCGGCGGCTCGATCATCAATGTCGCCTCGGTCAACGGCGTCGTGCCGGGCGACTGGCAGGGCATCTACTCGATCAGCAAGGCGGCGATCCTCGCGATGACCAAGGCCTTCGCCAAGGAATGTGCGCCGCAGGGCATCCGCGTGAATGCGCTGCTGCCGGGCCTGACCGACACGAAGTTCGCCGGCGCGCTGACGCGGGACCCGGCGATCCTCGAGCGAGCGCTCATGCACGTGCCGATGAACCGCGTCGCCGAACCGGCCGAGATGGCCGGCGCGCTGCTCTTCCTCGCCTCGCCGGCGTCGAGCTACACGACCGGTACCTGGCTCAACGTCGACGGCGGCTACCTGACGGTCTGACCTCGGCCGCACGCGGCATGCGTGCGGTCGCCGCACGCGGCGTGTTCCAATCGCGCTCCCGGCCGCACGAGCCGACGACCGGCCCTGCTCGACATGCCGCTTCCGACCGCATCGCCGCGCAAGGCCGCGATTGCCTTCATCCTCGTCACCGCGGCGCTCGACATCGTCGCCATGGGCATCGTCATGCCCGTGCTGCCGCCGCTGATCGAGCAGTTCGCGGGCTCGAACGCGAACGCGGGCATCATCAATGGCGGCTTCGTCGCGCTGTGGGCCATCATGCAGTTCGTCGCCTCGCCGGTGATCGGTGCCTGGTCCGACCAGGTCGGGCGACGCCCGGTGATCCTCGTTTCGACGGCCGGACTCGCCGCCGACTACGTGCTGATGGCGCTCGCACCGAACCTGTGGTGGCTCGCGCTCGGCCGCATCGTCGCCGGCGTGACCTCGGCCAGCTTCACGACCGTGTACGCCTACATGGCCGACGTCACGCCACCCGAGCAGCGCGCGCGCGCCTACGGGCTGGTCGGCGCCGCCTTCGCCGGCGGCTTCATCGCCGGGCCGCTGATCGGTGGCGTGCTCGGCGAGTGGTCGCCGCGCGCACCGTTCTGGTTCGCCGGCGCGCTCAGTGCGGTCGCGTTCGCCTACGGCTGGTTCGTGCTGCCCGAATCGCTCGCACCCGGCAACCGCATGGCCTTCGCCTGGCGGCGCGCGAATCCGTTCGGGGCACTGCGCCTGCTGCGCTCGCACCGCGAGTTGTCCGGGCTGGCCACGGTGAATTTCCTGCTCCATTTCGCCCACCACGTGTTCTCGGCCGTGTTCGTGCTCTATGCAGGCCATCGCTACGGCTGGAGCGCGCTGCAGGTCGGGCTCGTGCTGGCCCTGGCCGGCGTGCTCGACATGCTCGTGCAGGGCGTGCTGGTCGGGCCGGTGGCGAAGCGCCTCGGCGATCGCGCGACGATGGTGCTCGGCCTTGCCGGCGGCGCGCTCGGCATCGCCTGCATGGGCCTCGCCCCGACTGGCCTGCTGTTCACGCTGACGATGCTGCCGAATGCACTTTGGGGCCTCGCCATGCCGACCCTGCAGGCACTGATGACGCGGCGCGTGTCCGAATCGGAGCAGGGCCAGCTGCAGGGCGCGAACATGAGCGTGGCGAGCATCGCCGGCGTGCTGTCGCCGCTGTTCTTCGGCTGGGTCTACTCGATCTCGAGCGGTGCCGACGCCGTCGTCCCGTTCATCGGCACGAGCCTGCTGATCGCCGCCGGCGTGCTCGCCGCGGCGGCCGTGCTCGGCGCACGCGTGGCGCGCACGGC
>JAFLDX010000169.1:4624-7019 GCA_017302215.1 Lysobacterales bacterium | reverse complement strand
CCGCGTGTTGCGCGGCTGGCTGGCCACTGCCTTGCCCGCGGCGACGCGCGCGGCGATCTCGCCGGACCTCGATGCGCTCGGCCTGCACGCTGCCGAGGCCTGGGTGGAAGCGCGCGGACGCGCATCCGTCGAACCCGAACTCGTGCAATGGGATGCTTCGGGTCGGCGCATCGATCGTATCGGTTCGACTCCGGCCTGGCGCAACGGGCGGGCGCTCGCCGCGCGCTTCGGCCTCGTCGCCGCCGGCCACGAGGAAGCGCATGGCGAGTTCGCGCGCTGCGACCAGTTCGCGCGCGTCTACCTCCACCATGTGGCAAGCGAGTTCTTCACCTGCCCACTGGCAATGAGCGACGGCGCGGCAACGGCACTGAAGGCCGTCGCGGAGAGCGACCAGGTCGAACGCCTGGTGCCGCGCCTCGTTTCACGCGATGTCGACACCCTCTGGCTGTCGGGCCAGTGGATGACCGAAACCGCCGGCGGCTCCGATGTCGCGCGCACCGCGACCCGCGCCGAACCGACCGGCGACGGACGCTGGCGCCTGCACGGCCGCAAGTGGTTCACCTCGGCGGTGATCGGCGAGATGGCGCTGGCGCTGGCGCGCCCTGCCCGCAGCGCGGCCATCGGCAGCGATGCGCTCGGCCTGTTCGTCGTCGAGACACGCGACGCCGACGGGCGCTGGAACGGCATCCGCATCGATCGACTCAAGGACAAGCTCGGCACGCGCGAACTGCCGACGGCCGAGATCCATCTCGAGGGCACGCTTGCCCGCGCGGTCGGGGAAGCCTCGAACGGCGTGCGCCACATCGCGCCGATGCTAAACGTGACGCGCCTGTGGAATGCGGTCTGCGCAGTGGCGACGATGCGGCGCTGCATCGAACGCGCAGTCGCCTTCGCCGGCGTTCGCGAGGCGTTCGGCCGTACCCTGCACGCGCATCCGCTGCACATGGCTACGCTCGCCGACCTGCAGGCCTCGTTCGAGGCCGCGTTCCATCTGGTGTTCCACGCCGCACACCTGCTCGGACGCGCCGAGCGGCATGCCGCCACGGACGATGAAGTCGCGCTGCTGCGCATACTGACGCCGCTGGCGAAACTGTGGACCGGAAGACTTGCCGTCGGCGTCGCCTCGGAGTGCTGCGAGGCCTTCGGCGGCGCCGGCTACATCGAGGACGGCGGCATGCCGCGTCTGCTGCGCGATGCGCAGGTCTTCCCGATCTGGGAAGGCACGACCAATGTGCTCGCCCTCGATGTGCAGCGTGCGATCGCAGGCCCCGGGTTCGAGCCGCTGCGCCGGCACGCCGAGGAGCTCGTCGCGACGGCCGATGTCGATGCCGTGCGCGCGATCCGCGCGAGCCTCGACGGGCTCGAGGCCTGGCTGCGCGGCAGCGACGACATCGCGCGTGCTGCCGAGGCGCGGCGCTTCGCATTCTCGCTCGCGCGCACGCTGGCCGCGGCCTCGCTCGCACGACACGCCGCGCGCGCGAACGGCGATCCGCGCCCGGCGCTCGCACTGACCCGCTTCATCGGACACGGTCTTTCGCGGCTGCCGGCGAGGCGGATCGCGCCGGCCGATGCGCTGTCGCTGTTCGACCCTGCCGGAACCTGATCCGAATCCCGACCGAGGCCATCCCATGCATCACCTGTGCATCGTCACCACCGGCGGCACGATCGACAAGACCTATTTCGACGACAAGTCGGCGTACGAGATCGGCGAACCGCAGATCGGCAAGATCCTCGAGGCGCTCGGAGTCGCGTTCGGCTTCGACGTGCTGCCGGCGATGCGCAAGGACAGCCTGCACCTCGACGACAACGACCGCGACCTGCTGCGCCGCCTGATCGCGGCGCAGCCGCATCGCCACGTGCTGGTGACGCACGGCACCGACACGATGGTCGAGACCGCGCGCGTGCTGCAGTCGATCGAGGACAAGGTCATCGTGCTGACCGGTGCATTGAACCCGGCGCGCTTCCAGGGATCCGACGCGGTCTTCAACATCGGCTGCGCGGTCGGTGCGGTGCAGACCCTGCCCGACGGCGTCTACATCGCGATGAACGGGCGCATCTGGAATCCGCTCGCCGTGCGCAAGAACCGCGAGGCGAACCGCTTCGAACCGACCTGAGCCGAGCCATGCCGCTGGGCAATCCGCAGCCAGTGCTCCCGGCGTGAAAAAGGCGACCGGCCGAAGCCGGTCGCCGTGCAATGCGCGCACATCCGAATGCGCGGTGTCGAATCGACCTTACGGCGTGTAACTGCCGGTCAGGCTCACGCCCGAGAACGTCGAATAGGCGCGGATCGACACGTAGTAGGTGCCGGCCTGGGCCGTCGCGATGTTGCAGGTCTCGGCATTGCCGGACGCGTACGGACGGCAATCGTAGGCCGAGGTGGTCGGCTGCGATCCGA
>JAFLDX010000169.1:0-4524 GCA_017302215.1 Lysobacterales bacterium | reverse complement strand
AGCGCACGTACAGGTCACCGTCGCCGGTTCCACCCGTGGTCGTGAACTTGAGGCCCGTGGCACCGGCCGGCACGACCATCGTGTAGTGCACCCAGTTGCCCGTCGTCGCACCGAGCCCGGTGACCGGGACGTTGTTCGACAGCACGTTGCCGCCGCCACCGCCGCCGGCCGTGTAGCTGCCGGTGAGGGTCACGCCCGAGAACGTCGAGTAGGCGCGGATCGACACGTAGTAGGTGCCGGCCTGGGCCGTCGCGATGTTGCAGGTCTCGGCATTGCCGGACGCGTACGGACGGCAATCGTAGGCCGAGGTGGTCGGCTGCGATCCGAAGCGCACGTACAGGTCACCGTCGCCGGTTCCACCCGTGGTCGTGAACTTGAGGCCCGTGGCACCGGCCGGCACGACCATCGTGTAGTGCACCCAGTTGCCCGTCGTCGCACCGAGCCCGGTGACCGGAACGTTGTTCGACAGCACGTTGCCGCCGCCACCGCCGCCCGAGACCGTGACCGAGGACGACTTCGAATGGGTCGCGCCATCGTCGTCGGTGACGGTCAGCGTGACCGTGTAGGTGCCTGCCGAGGCGTAGGTCCGGCTCGGGTTCGTCGCCGTCGACGTCGAACCGTCACCGAAGTTCCACGAACGCGATACGACGCTGCCGTCGCTGTCGCTCGAACTGTCGGTGAAGGTGGCGGTGAGGCCACTCGTCGTGAAGCTGAAGTTGGCCACCGGCGCGACGTTGCCGCCGCCACCGCCGACCGCCTGCAGGGTCGCGAGCGCGTTGATGATGCCGGCGCCGCACCCGCCCGAACACGTGCCCGGCAAGGCGCGTGCGCTGCCGGTGATGAAGGTGCGGACCTGGTCGGGCGTCAGGCTCGAGTTCAACGCGAGCACCTGTGCGGCGAGGCCGGCCACGTGCGGAGCCGCCATCGACGTGCCCTGGTAGTAGGCATAGCCTTCCGTGCCCTGGGTGGTCGTGCCGTTGTTGAGCGTCGACAGGATGCCGTTGGCGGTGGTCGCCGTCTCGCCACCGGGCGCCGACACCGTGATGCCGGTGCCGTAGTTCGAGTACGAGGCGCGGTTGCCCTGGCGGTCGGTCGCGGCCACCGAAATGATCCCGGTGCAGTTCGCCGGCGAGAAGCCGCTCACGTTCGCGTTCGAGTTGCCGGCCGCGACGACGACGACCGTTCCGTTGGTGCGGGCCGTGTTGATCGCCGCCTGGAACGAGCCGCACGAACCGCTGCCGCCGAGGCTCATGTTGATGACGCGCGCCGGATTCGCATTGGCCGGCACGCCGCTCACCGTGCCACCCGACGACCAGACGATCGCATCGACGATGTCCGAGGTCGAACCGCCGCAGCGACCGAGCACGCGCACCGGCACGATCTTCGCGCCGAATGCCACGCCGGCCACGCCCTTCGCGTTGTTCGTCAACGCGGCGATCGTGCCGGCGACATGGGTGCCGTGCCAGCTCGAGTTCGAGGCATAGCCGGTGCCGCACTCGGTGGAGTTGAACCAGTCGCCCTCGTCGTTCGGGTTCGAGTCACGCGCGTTGCCGTCGCGTGCCTCGGCCGCGGTGCTGATGAAGTCGTAACCACCGACGGTCTGTCCGCTGAGGTCGCTGTGCGGGGTGATGCCGGTATCGATGACGGCGACGCGGATGCCCGCGCCGGTCGAGATGTCCCATGCGGAAGGCTGGTTCTGACCTCCGACCGACTCGAACAGGTCCCACTGGCTCGCATAGCTCGTGTCGTTCGGCGACAGCACGGCGACCATGCGGCGGTCCGGCTCGACGTAGGCGACGCCGGGGTTCTTCGCGAACGCGATCATGACGGCCTGCGCCGACTCGACCGCACCCTGAGCCGCCTGCTTGCTGCGGCTGCGGATCACTTCGACCAGTTGCGCGCCGGTGGCCAGCGTGCGCGCGTGCTTGACTTCGAAACCGGTCTCGCGCGCAACGCGCTGCAGATCGGCCTGGAACGCCTGCGCATCGTTCTCGAGCGCATTCGTCGTGTAGGTGACGATGTAATGGGTGATGTCCTGCCGGCTCAGGTCGGCCGTGAAATTCGCGCGATCGGCATAGGCCTGCAGGTCCGCGGGACTGACCGCGGCGGCATGGGCGAAAGCGCTGCAGCCGAGCATGGCGAGCATGGCTGCGGAAAGCGAGGTGCGACGCAAAGCAGTACGAGAATCCAGCTTCACAGAAACCTCCAAGGGATGAATGTGCGTTCTTGGTTTCGTTGCGAGACCGCCTGGTGCGGTCCTCCCACTCGTCGGGGCGTTGCTTCCACTTCCCGAGCCGCATGCGCGAGTCTGCGTCCGCGTCTGCCGACCATTCATCGTTTGCTGGTGATTTCCGCGGCTTGCCGTGCGAGTGCCCCGCTCGAACGGCTCTTGGGTGTTCTCCTCTGCCTCCGGGTGCGTGGAAAGTGTTGAAAGCTAGCGGCGGCGATTCTAGCCATGTGGGAACCGGATCACGCAACCGTGTTCAAACTCGATCGCGCGCAAGGTATGCCGCGACGCAGCGTGCAAGTCCAAGCCGATTCTGACAACGGCCCAGGCGCGGCCTCAGCGACGTCCGATCAGGCTGACCTTCTTCGGCTTGCGCACCCACAGCAGCAGGCTCGCCAAGAGCAGTACCGGCGCCGCCCAGTACAGCAGCTTCAACCAGCCGTGGGTCGCGTTGAGGCGCGTCGAGAAAACAAGGTCCATCGCGAGATTCGGATTCTCGACGATGCGCGGGAACGCATCGGCCAGCGCGTCGGTGAAAAGGCCGGCGCCGAAACGTTCGAGCGCCGGCACCGCGCCGTCGAGGATCGCCCCGAGGGTGATGAAGGTCGTCGCAAGGGGGGCCTCGCTGCGCGCCGAGCGGGCGATCGATTCGCCGACCTCGGGCAGGCCCGGCACGGCCCCCCAGACGACCAGGTCGAACACGAGCACGGCGAGGAACAGGATCACGGCAACGAGATGCAGGCGCCTGCGCATGGTTCGGTTCCTCCGCCAAACCCCGATCGTAGGGAGACGACGCTGTTTCGCGCAAGCATGCGCACGGTCGCACCGGTGGCGGCTCGACTCGCCGGCAAAATGTGCACCAGTGCACGACGACCCGGACAGGCTTCGGCCACGCTGCGCCGGATGCGCGAGCTCCCGCCTGACGCGGCGGCGGACGCACCGATCCAGGCAACCCGGACATGCGCCCACGATGACGACCGCAGGGACCGAACACGAACTGCACGACGACGTGGCACGCGCGGCGTTGCGCGAGCGCTGCCTCGGGCTCGTGCGGCGCTGGCAACCACTGGCGCGTTCCGGTTGGGACCACCAGGCCGCCCGCCAGCTTGGCGAAGAGCTCGACCAGATCACGACGATCAGCGAACGCCTCGACCTGCCGGCAGTCAACGGCTCGGCGCTCGAACTCGCTGCTTACCTGTGTTCGTTCGTCGACGACCAGCTCGTTCCGAACGACAACGATCTCGGGCGGCTGGCCGGCATGGTCAACGCCCTTGGCGCCGCCCTCGGCGAGCTGGCGGGCACGAGTCGCGCCAGCGTCAGTGCGTTGCATGTCCCGGCGGCTGATGCGACGTTGCCTGCGACCGCCCCGGGACCCGCGGGCGAGCGCCTCCGCGAGAATCGCCTGCACTTGCCGCGCGCGACGTGCCTGCTCGGCGAAGCCGCGCACGCCGCGCCGGGCCTGTCCTCGGCCTTGCGCGAGCGCGGCTACCAGGTCAACGAGTTCGACGACGTCAATGCCCTCGTGCGTTTCCTCGACGTGGCGACGCCCGGCGCGCTGCTGCTCGATGCACGCGCGCTGCGCCACCTCGGCCGACTGCGCGCGTGCCTGGCCGCAGCGGATGCCGACGTGCAGGCGATGCCCGCCCTGTTCGTGTTCTCCGCGCGCGGCGACCTCGGCGACCGGTTGCTGGCGATGCGCGCCGGAGCAGCCGGGCTTTTCACCGCCCCGGTCGACAGCCTGCGCGTCATCGCGCGCATCGACGAAACCCTCATGCACACCACGCAGACGCCGTGGCGCGTGCTGCTGGCCGAGACGGACAAGGTCGGCGCGACCGAGCGCGCGCGCTGGCTGGCCGAGCGCGGCATGACCGTGCGTCTTGCGTCGAACGGGCAAGGCGCACTGGGCGCGCTCGGCGACTTCCATCCCGACGTCGTGATCGTCGACCAGGAGCTGTCGGACGTGCACGGGCTCGAACTGGTCCAGTTGATCCGCGGCCAGCCGGAGCACGCGGCGCTGCCGATCCTGATGATGTCCTCGAGTGGCGACATCGGCCAGCGTTTCGATGCGGTCGCCGCCGGCTGTGACGACGTCCTGCTGAAGCCCGTGCGTGCTCGCCACCTCGGCCACGCCCTCGTGTCGCGACTGCAGCGCGCGCGCTGGCTGCGCGACCTGGTCGGGGCATGGCTCAGAAAAAGCATTCCACACAGTATCGATGCGAGATGTTCTCGCAGGACGCGTCCCCGCAGATTTGATGCGCGATCGTATGGTATTTATTGGTTCGATTGCCGCGAGCACC
>JAFLDX010000168.1 GCA_017302215.1 Lysobacterales bacterium | reverse complement strand
CCCGCGGCGTGGCCGGGGAAGCCCGCGCAGGGACGCGCACCCCGGGCTGCCGCGGGACGGGAGCGGCGATCGGCGCGGATTTCCGCCCGGTGCGCGGCGTATCATCCCGCCTGACAAAACCATCGGGTCGTCGGCGTGGCCGAATCCCTCACACCGGCGCGCAGCGTCCCGATGCACGAGCGCGCGGCGGCGCTGATCCTCGACGCCTTCCTCGACTATAACGCGCGCTTCTCGGACATCACGCGGCGTGCGCGCCGACGTTTCGAGCGGCGCGACTGGAAGTACGTGCGCGTCGACGCCGGTGCGCGCATCGATCTCTACGACGTCTGCATCCGCGAAACGCTGGGCCGGCTCGAGCTGCTGCTCGACGAGCGCGTGCGCTCGCGTCCGCTGTGGGCATCGATGCGCGAGGCCTTCGCGGCGCGGGTCGAGCCGATGCTCGACCGCGAGCTGCCGAAGACGTTCTTCAACTCGCTGTCGCGACGCTACTTCCACACGACCGGCGTCGCGCCGGACATCGAGTTCGTCGCCCTCGACGTGGAGCCGATCGAAGGCGTCGCCACGCCGGCCGCGCTCAAGCGCTACGAAGGCGGCACCGACCTCGCCGCGGCCTTTGCGCGCATGCTCGGCGACTTTCCGTTCGCGAGCGGATACGCGGATGGCGCCGCCGATGCGCAGGCGATCGCCGCGGCCGTCGCGGCTGGTTTCGAGCACCAGGCGATCACCTCGATCGAGCTCTTGCCGGCGACTTTCTTCCGCGAGCGGCGTGCCTATCTGGTCGGTCGAATCGTCGGAACCGACGCGGTCGCACCCCTCGTGGTGGCCCTGGTCAGCGAAGCCGACGGGGTGCGCGCCGATGCCGTGCTGACCGATCCCGAACTCGTCTCGCGCCTGTTCGGGTTCACGCGCAGCTACTTCCACGTCGATCTCGCCACCATCGCCGACGCGGTCGCGTTCCTGCATGCGCTGATGCCGCACAAGCCGGTCGAGGAGATCTACACCGTGCTCGGTCGCGCCAAGCAGGGCAAGACCGAACGCTACCGCCACCTGTTCCGTCATCTCGCGCGCCATCCCGGCGAACGGCTCGTGCGCGCGGATGGCGAACGCGGCATGGTCATGGCGGTGTTCACTCCGGTCGACTACCCGCTCGTGTTCAAGGTCATCCGCGACCAGTTCGCCTGGCCGAAGGACATCGCGCGCCGCGGCGTCGAGGACAAGTACCGGCTCGTGTTCCGCTACGACCGCATCGGCCGGCTCGTCGACGCGCAGGAGTTCCGTCACCTGCGCTTCCGCCGCGCGCAGTTCGAGCCGGGCATGCTCGAGGAACTGCTGACCGGCTGCTCCGAGGCGGTTGGCGTCGACGGCGACGACGTGCTCGTGCGTCACTGCTACGTCGAACGGCGCCTGCGTCCGATGAACCTGCACGTGCGCGAGGCGCCGGCCGACGCAGCCGTGCGCGCGATGCTCGACTACGGCCAGGCCATCAAGGACCTTGCGCGCAGCAACATCTTCCCGGGCGACCTGCTGCTGAAGAACTTCGGCATCACGCGCGGTGGTCGCGCGATCTTCTACGACTACGACGAACTGTGCCTGCTCGAGGCATGCAATTTCCGCCATGTGCCGCCGGCCCGCGACGAGGACGAGACGCGACCGCTCGAGGAGTGGCTCAGCGTGCGCGAGGGCGATGTCTTCCCGGAGCTGTTCGTCAACTTCCTCGGCGTGCCGAAAATGCTGCGCGACGCGCTCGTCGAGCGCCACGGCGAGATCTTCGATGCACAGTGGTGGCGCGACGTGCAGCGGCGCCTGGCCGAGGGTGACTACAACGACGTGCCGCCGTACCCGCAGTCGGCGCGTCTCGACGCACGCCGCGGCACGGCCATCCGGCCCTGGACGGCGTGATCACGTGCGAGCGCTCGGGCCGCTCGCTTCCGAGACGCGGATTCGCAACGAGAAAAGCCCGCATGCGCGGGCTTTTCCGTGACGGGCGGCTCCGTGCAGGAGTGGCGACTTCATCCGCGCCGGGACGGCGCGCAACCCGGGTGGAAGTGGCGCATCGCCACTCCTGCACAGCGCATTCAGACCGGCGGACGGCGGCGCCCGAAGATCAGCGACACGATGAACAGCACGAGGAAGACGAAGAACAGGATCTTGGCGATGCCGGCGGCGGCGCCGGCGATGCCGCCGAAACCGAGCACCGCGGCGATCAGGGCGACGACGAGGAAGACCAGGGCGTAGTGCAGCATGGGGAGCTCCTTCTTGTTCAAAGTTCGAGGTTCGCGCCCGCAGGGGCCGGTCGCGGGACGGGCACGACTCTAGGCGGCGCTGCATGAATTGCTCGCCAACCGCGGCCGCTGCACGGCGAGTCGTTCATGTGGCAGCAGGAAACGCGGGTCCGCCGCGGACGACGCGCCGAGCGGGAGTTCGCTGCGGACGCGACCGGGATGGCGTGCGGGCATCCGCATTTGACCTCGCCGTGCGCGGCTCCTAGGCTTGCCGACTCCGCGCAATCGCGGCCTTGTCCTGGAGTCCACCGATGAAACGAATCCTTCCGTTGGCGATCGTGTTCGCGCTGGTCGGCTGTGCCGAGAGAGCCACGCAGGCGCCTGTGCCGGCGGCCGCGTCGGATCAACCGGCCACGACCACGCCGCCGCAACCCGCCGCCGCACCGCAAAGCCGCCTCGACGCCGCGCTGGCCGGCGCGTGGCGTTCGGCCGAGAACAAGGCGCGCGACGCCTATCGGCATCCGGCGCAGACGCTCGCCTTCTTCGACGTCAAGGATGGCGCGACCGTCGTCGAGATCACTCCGGGCGGCGGCTGGTATGCGGAGATCCTCGCGCCGATGCTGAAGGACAATGGCAACTACGTCGCCGCGATCCCGCTCGATGCCTCGAGCGATTACGCGAAGCGCGGCAACGAACGCCTGCGCGCGAAGTTCGCCGCGGCACCCGACCAGTTCGGCGCGGCGAAGTTCGCCGAGTTCGATCCGAAGGCGCCGGACCTCGGCATGGAGGGTGCGGCCGACGTCGTCCTGACCTTCCGCAACGTGCACAACTGGACCGGCAACGGCACCGCGCCGGGCCTGTTCGAGGCCTTCTTCCGCGTGCTCAAGCCGGGCGGCGTGCTCGGTGTCGTCGAGCATCGCGCGGCGCCGGGCAAGGACCTCGAATCGATCAAGGATTCGGGCTACCTGCCGACCGACTACGTGATCAAGCTCGCGACCGATGCCGGTTTCACGCTGGCCGGGCAGAGCGAGATCAATGCCAACCCGAAGGACACCAAGGACTACCCGGAGGGCGTATGGACGCTGCCGCCGTCGCTCGCCTTGAAGGAGGTCGATCGCGAAAAGTACCTTGCGATCGGCGAGTCGGACCGCATGACGCTGAAGTTCGTGAAACCTGCGGGTGACAAGATATTCAAGCAGTCCAACGACAGCGGCCTCGCCGGCGAGAAGAAGTAGGCCGGCACTGTGCGGGTCGCGCCGGTGGGCGCGACCCGGGACGCCATGCTGATCCTGTTCAACAAGCCGTATGGCGTGCTGTGCCAGTTCACCGACCGCGAAGGCCGGCCCACGCTTGCGGACCACATCCGGCAAAAGGACGTCTATGCCGCCGGACGCCTCGACCTCGATTCGGAAGGCCTGCTGCTGCTGACCGACGACGGTGCACGCGCGCATCGCCTGACCGATCCGCGCCACCGGGAAGAGAAGACGTACCTCGTGCAGGTCGAGGGCGAACCGGTCGCATCCGCACTCGACGCGCTGCGACGCGGTCCGGCGCTCGGCGACGGACCGACGCGCCCGGCGCGCGTGCGCGCGCTCGATGGTGCGCCGCCATGGCTGTGGCCACGCGATCCGCCCGTGCGCTTCCGCCGCGCGATCCCGACGGCCTGGCTCGAGATCGTGATCAGCGAGGGCCGCAACCGCCAGGTGCGGCGCATGACGGCTGCGGTCGGGCTGCCGACCCTGCGCCTCGTGCGCACGCAGGTCGGCACGCATGCGCTCGGCGATCTCGCGCCGGGTGCCTCGCGCGTCGTCGTGGTCGAATGAGCGGATTCAAGGACCATTTCTCGGGCCATGCCGCGGTCTATCGCGATGCGCGGCCGAGCTATCCGGCCGCGCTGTTCGACTGGCTCGCCGAGCGGGCGCCATCGCGCCGGTTGGCCTGGGACGCCGGCTGCGGCAATGGCCAGGCCAGCGTCGCCCTCGCCGCCCGTTTCGGGCGCGTCATCGCCACCGACCCGAGCGCGGCGCAGGTCGCCCATGCCGAGGCGCGACCGAACATCGACTACCGCATCGAAGCGGCCGAGCGAGCCTCGCTCGACGCGGCCAGCGTGGACCTCGTCACCGTCGCCCAGGCGCTGCACTGGTTCGATGTCGGGGCTTTCCATGCCGAAGTGCAGCGCGTGCTGCGCCCGGGCGGGCTGGTCGCCGCATGGAGCTACGCCGATTGCACGGTCATGCCCGAAGTCGACCGCCACGTGAAGCACCTGTATCGCGACCTCGTCGGCCCGTACTGGCCGGCCGAGCGCCGTCTCGTCGAAACCGGCTACCGCACCGTCCCGTTCCCGTTCGAACCGGTCGCCGCGCCGGTGTTCGCGATGCGCGTCGACTGGGATGTCCAGGCCCTTCTCGCCTACCTGCGTTCGTGGTCGGCCAGCCAGCGTCATCTCGCGGCGACCGGATGCGATGCGGTCGCACAGGTCGAAGCGGCCATCCGCGAGGCCTGGGGCGAGCCCGGCGTACGCACCGTGTGCTGGGAGCTGCACCTGCGTTGCGGTCGCGTGCTTCGCGCAGCCTGATCGCGCGGAATCTAGTGCGGCGGGTCGTCCGGCAGGCTCCAGCCGAAGCGTTCGAGCACGCCGGCGAACGGGTCGTCGAGCGGCGCGCTGAACTGCAGGCGCCTGCCGTCGCGCGGATGCGCGAAGGCGAGGCGCCACGCATGCAGGAGCAGGCGATGCACGCCGAAGTGCTGCCTGTACAGGCGGTTGTGCTCGGTGCGGCCGTGGCTCGTGTCGCCGATCAGCGGATGGCGCAGGTGGGCGAAGTGGCGCCGAATCTGCCGGTAGCGCCCGGTTTCGGGATCGACCTCGACCAGGGCGTAGCGTTGCTGCGGATAACGACCGACCGCAAGCGGCACTTCGATCGTGCCGAGCCGGCGCCAGCGCGTGAGGGCCGGTTTGCGCGCGCTGTTCCCGCGCACGCCGGGCAGGGGATAGTCGATGACGCCATCCTCGTCCGGCCAGCCGCGGCAGACCGCGAGATACGTCTTGGCGACCTCGCGCGCCATGAACTGGCGGCCGAGCGTGGCGGCGACCTCCGGACTGCGGCCGATCAGCAGCACGCCGCTGGTCGCGCGGTCGAGGCGGTGGATCAGGTGCAGCGGACCGGGCACGTGCCCGCGCACGGCGTCGACGAGATAGACCTCGTCGTCGTTGACGAGCCGGCTGCGGTGCACCGGCATGCCGGCCGGCTTGTCGACGACGACGATCTGCTCGTCGACATGCAGGATCACGCGGCGCCGCCTCAGCGCGCGCGCAGTGCGGCGACGAACGCAAGCACGGCGACGAGTCCGGCGACGATCGCCCCTGTCGACAGGCCACCGAAGCGCGCCGCCTGCGTATCGAACAGCTGCAGCGCAGTGGCGACGAGCGCGGCGGTGACGCCGAGCACGAGGCGCGCGGCGAGGCGCTGGCTGCCGTGCGCGCGTGCGGCGAGCCGCTCGAGTTCGGCCGAGGTGATGCGCAGTTCCGCACGCCCCTCGGTCTGCTGGCTCAGCCACTCGTGCACGAGATGCGGCATGTCGGGCGCGACCGCGAGCCACTCGGGCACGCGTTGGCGCAGCTTCCTCAGCATCGCGCGCGGGCCGCGACGCTGCCACCAGATGCGCTCGAGCACGGGCTGCGCGGTCGCCCAGATGTCGATCGACGGATCGAGCAGGCGACCGACGCCTTCGATGTTGAGCAAGGTCTTCTGCAGGAGGATCAGCTGCGGCTGCAGGGTCAGTTCGTAGCGGCGTGCGGTCTGGAACAGCTTGACCACGACTTCGGCCAGCGAGATCTCGCTCAAGGGACGCGTGAAGTACGGCTCGCACACCGCGCGCACCGCCGCCTCGAGTTCGTCGCTGCGCACGTGGCGCGGCATCCAGCCGGCGCGCAGGTGCAGGTCGGCGATGCGCCGGTAATCGCGCGCGAACAGGGCGAGGAAGTTCTCGGCGAGCCAGTACAGGTCCTGCTCGGGCAGCGAACCCATGATGCCGAAATCGAGCGCGATGAAGCGTGGGTCGTCGCGCCGCGTCGCATCGACCCAGATGTTGCCGGCATGCGCGTCGGCATGGAAGAAGTTGTCGCGGAACACCTGCGTGTAGAACAGCCGAACGCCTTTCGCGGCGAGCTTCACGCGGTCGATGCCGGCGGCATCGAGTGCGCCCAGGTCGTCGACCGGGATGCCGTGCACGCGCTCGAGGGTCAGCACGCCGGCGTTCGTGCGCGACCACACCACCTCGGGAACGTACAGATCGTCGGAGCCGAGGAAGTTGCGCCGCAGCAGGCTCGCATTCGCGCCCTCGCGCTGCAGGTCGAGCTCGTTGACGAGGGTGTTCTCGATCTCGGCGACGACCTCGCGCGGGCGGATCTTGTCGGCATTCGGATGGACGCGCCCGGCCAGCGCGCCGAGTGCGCGCAGCAGGTCGATGTCGCGCGCGATGCGCGAGCGGATGTCGGGGCGCAGCACCTTGACCACCACGTCGCGACCGTCGGCGAGGCGCGCCGCATGTACCTGCGCGATCGAGGCCGAGGCGAGTGGCTGCTCGTCGAACGCGGCGTACAGCGTCGTCACCGGCGCACCTAGCCCGCGTTCGACAGCCGCACGCGCGAGCACGCCCGGAAACGGGGCGACGCGATCCTGCAGGCGGGTCAGTTCATCGGCAATGTCGGCCGGCAGCAGGTCGCGCCGGGTCGAAAGGATCTGCCCGAACTTGACGAAGATCGGACCGAGCTCGG
>JAFLDX010000167.1 GCA_017302215.1 Lysobacterales bacterium | reverse complement strand
GCGCACGATGGCCATGCGCACGTGACCTTGATCGATGTCTCGCGAACGGCGCCGCGTGCCGTGGCATCGACGCTCGAGGCCGACGACACCGCGCGTTTGCTCGCGGCCGTCGAGTCGCGCCGCTCCGCCCGGCCCGCCGCAGGCGCGCCGGGCGACGATCATTTTCCGATCGCGCTCGACGGCGGCGAGACGCGCGCCGCTGTCGCACCGCTGTTCGGCGATGAAGCGAAGGCGCTGCTCGCCAGCATCGTTCCTCTCGACCAGAAGCGCGCCGCGATCGATGCGGTGCGCTGGCCGCTGCTGATCGGCGCGGCGGCCATGCTCGTCGTGCTGCTGGCCTTCGCATGGATGCTGCAGCGTCGCGTGTTCAAGCCGGTCGCCGACCTCGGCGACCTTTCCGAGCGCATGCTGCGCGGTGACTACAAGCTCGTCGCGCGCACGGACGGAAGTCCCGACGTCGCACGGATCGGCGCGGCGATCAACAAGCTGCTGACCGACCTGCGCGGGTACAAGGAAGCGATCGAACAGCGCCAGAAGCGTCCATGACGCGAACGACGATCAGACGCAGCCGCCGGCCGGCAGACTCGGGAGACGCAATGACGCCCTGCAATCGAACGCGATCGTGGTGCATGGCCTGCACCGTCCTGCTGGGGGCGGTCGGTGCCGGCGCGCACGCCCAGTCCGGCGAGACTCGGGTTGCGCCGACGGCCGCCGAGTCGGCACGCCCCGACCCCGGCGTGTTCGGCAGCGGCAAGCTGATCCTGACCGGCGGCGTCAGCCCACTCGAAGGCGCGGCCGGGGGCGGCCTTACCCCGTGGGCGGTGATCGGTGGCCAGGGGACCCGCGACGAGATCGGGGCGAGCGCGTTCTACACGCGCGTGGGCGTCCAGGACTACCACCTCGATGACATCGGCGTACTGGTCGGTTTCTTCAACCGGCTGGAACTCTCGATCGCGAAGCAGCGCTTCGACACCGAGGACGTCGGCGCAGCCCTCGGCCTCGGCCGTGGCTTCACCTTCAGCCAGGACATCGTCGGCATCAAGTTGCGCGTGGCCGGCGATGCCGTGCTCGCCCAGGACAGCTGGCTGCCGCAGTTCGCCGTGGGGATCCAGTACAAGCGCAACGATCGCGGTGCCGTGCTCGATGCGATCGGCGCGCGGGACGATGACGGCGTCGACTACTATCTGAGCGCGACCAAGCTCTACCTCGACCACAGCCTGCTGGCCAACCTCACGCTCAGGATGACGCGCGCGAACCAGATCGGCCTGCTCGGGTTCGGCGGGGATCGCAGCGATCGCCACAAGCCGCAGCTCGAGGGCTCGATCGCCTGGCTGCTCTCGCGCAATGTCGCGATCGGCGCGGAGTACCGCATGAAGCCCGACAACCTCGGCATTGCCGGCGAGGACGACTGGTACGACGCCTTCGTCGCCTGGGCGCCGTCGCGCCACGTCTCGCTCACGCTCGCGTGGGCGCATCTCGGCAACATCGTCATCGAGGACGACCAGCGCGGCCTGTACGCTTCGGTGCAGATCGCCCTGTGATCCTCGCCAGCAGGGAAACATCCCCATGAATCCGACATGGTTCCCGCGTCTGCTCGCCACCGCTTTCGCGCTCGCCGCCGCGTGCGCGCCAGCGCGGTCGCTCGCGGACGAGAATCCCGCGCCGGCGCACCCGGAGTTGCTCCCGGTGTTCGACCAGTTCGGCGGCAAGCCCGGGCTCGACGCCTTGATGGACGACTTCATGATCGCCCTGGTCGACGATCCGCGCACGCGCGACTACTTCGCCGAGGCCGACCAGAAGCATGTCAAGGCGATGCTCTCGGAGCAGTTCTGCGTGATCCTCGGCGGGCCGTGCACGTACACCGGCAAGGGCATGAAGGAAGCGCACGCGAAGCTCAAGATCAACGAGGCGGTCTTCAACGCGCTCGTCGAGGACCTGCAGAAGGCGATGGATCTGCATCGCATCCCGTTCCGCGCGCAGAACAAGCTGCTCGCGAAGCTCGCGCCGATGCACCGCGAAGTCGTGACGATGCCCTGACGGTGCCTTGTCCGAGCCCGCGGCAGCGACCCTCCATGCGCATGACCGGAGTGGCCGTGGGCGCACCCGGATGTGCTGCGTGCGACGATGCGGGTTCCGCCATCAGCGCTCGCACAGCATGAGCCGAACCAGCCCGGCGCGACGACTCCGGTCGATCTTCAGCGGTTCCATCGGCAACCTCGTCGAGTGGTACGACTGGTACGCCTACGCGGCGTTCTCGCTGTATTTCGCCAAGGCGTTCTTCCCGCACGGCGACCCGACCGCACAGCTGCTCAACACGGCCGCGATCTTCGCGATCGGCTTCCTGATGAGGCCGCTCGGCGGCTGGCTCATGGGAATCTATGCCGACCGCCATGGTCGGCGCCGCGCGCTCATGGCGTCGGTGCTGCTGATGTGCGCGGGATCGCTCGTGATCGCGCTGACGCCGGGCTACGCCGAGATCGGCATCGCCGCGCCGATCCTGCTGGTCTGCGCGCGCCTGCTGCAGGGCTTGAGCGTCGGCGGCGAGTACGGAACATCGGCGACCTACCTCAGCGAAATGGCCACGCGCGAACACCGCGGCTTCTGGTCTAGCTTCCAGTACGTCACCCTGATCATGGGCCAGTTGCTCGCACTCGGCGTGCTGATCGTGCTGCAGAACACGTTGACCCCCGAACAACTCGACGCCTGGGGCTGGCGCATTCCGTTCCTGATCGGCGCGTTGGCCGCGGTGACCGCGCTCTACCTGCGCCGCTCGATGGCCGAGACCGAGGCGTTCGACCGCGCGACGGGTCCGCGCGCGCGCGCCGGTTCGCTGCGTGCCCTGCTGGTCGAGCATCCGCGCGCGGTGGCGACCGTGGTCGGCCTGACCATGGGTGGAACGCTGGCCTTCTACACCTACACGACCTACATGCAGAAGTTCCTCGTCGTGAGCGTCGGCATGGCGCGCGAGCCGGCCACGCTCGTCTCGGCCGCCAGCCTCGTGCTGTACATGCTGCTGCAGCCTCTGGTCGGCGCGCTCTCGGACCGGATCGGGCGCCGCCCGCTGCTGGTCGCGTTCGGCGTGCTCGGCGTGCTGTTCACGGTGCCGATCCTCGGCCGCATCGCCGCCACCGACAGTCCGCTCGAGGCCTTCGTGCTGATCATGGCCGCGCTCGTCATCGTCTCGTTCTACACGGCGATCAACGCGGTCGTGAAAGCCGAGTTGTTCCCGGTTGAGGTGCGCGCGCTCGGGGTCGGGCTGCCGTACGCGCTGACCGTCTCGCTGTTCGGCGGCACCGCCGAGTACGTGGCGCTGTGGTTCCGCGACATCGGTCACGAGCAGGGCTTTTACTGGTACGTCACGGCCTGCATCGGCATCTCGCTGCTGGTCTACCTGCGCATGCCGGAGACACGCGCGGTGTCGCTGATCGATCGCGACGCCGCCTCGTCAAACCGCTGAGGCGTCGATGCCGGCAATGCCGGACGGCGCGGGCGGGAACGCGGTCGCGGCCACGCGCACGCGGTTCTTGCCGGCGGCCTTGGCGGCGTACAGCTGCTGATCGGCCGATTGCATCAACGTGGCCAGCGATTCGCGTGCGGGTGCGTCGACGGCGACGCCGATGCATGCGGTCACGCGCACGCGTCCACCGGCGCAGGCGAGTCCGGCGACCCTGGCGCGCAACGCTTCGGCAATGGCCGCTGCCTGCTCCGCGTGTTCGCCGTCCAGCAGCACGGCGAATTCCTCGCCGCCGATGCGCGCGGCCGTGGCGGTGCTTGGCGCCACCGTGGCGCAGGCGCGTCCCACCGCGCCGATCACCTCGTCGCCGACGGCGTGACCGCAGGAATCGTTGATGTGCTTGAAGTCGTCGATGTCGACGAGCATCAATGCGGCCGCCGTGGCCCGGGATCGGCATTCCTCGAGCACGCGTCCGGCGGCTTCGAGGAAGTGGCGGCGATTGCCGAGGCCGGTCAAGGCATCGGTGCGGGCGAGCCGGGAGGCGAGTTCGAGTGCGGACTCGAGGCGCAGCAGCAGGTCCATGCACCAGGACGACACGATCGGCGCGACGACCAGCGGCACGACCGTGGCCACCGCCAGCGAAACCCCGGGATCGCCCGGCGCGCTCAGGCCCTCGTGGGCCTCGATGAGCATCGCGATGCCGGTGAACAGCCACGACAGCGCGATCGAGGCCAGCGTGATCAGCGTCACCGACTTCGCCTTGCCGAGCCGCACCAGCCACGCGTGAGGCAGGCGCGGTGCATCGACCGGATGTGGATGGGCCATGGCTTCGCTGCGCAGTCGCGCGGCTCCCCCGGCCGCAGCGGGCAAACTAGCAGGAATCGCCTCGCGACGCGTCGCGGCGTGGTCGAGCCGGCGTGCCCGGTGTCGCGTTCCGCCGCTGGATCGCGGTGTAAGATGCCGGCCAGCCCAGCCCTGCCGAGCGCCCGGAGACGGACATGAGCAGCGTCGATTTCACCTCGTTCCTCAAGCTGATGGTGCACAAGAAGGCGTCCGACCTGTTCATCACGGCCGGTGTCGCCCCCTCGATGAAGGTGCACGGGCGCATTTCGCCGATCACCCAGAACGCGCTGACTCCGCAGCAGTCGCGCGACATGGTGCTCAACGTGATGACGCCCTCGCAGCGCGAGGAGTTCGAGAAGACCCACGAATGCCAGTTCGCGATCGCCGTCACCGGCGTCGGGCGCTTCCGTGTCTCGTGCTTCTACCAGCGCAACTGCGTCGGCATGGTCCTGCGCCGCATCGAGACGCGCATCCCGACGGTCGACGAACTGAGCCTGCCGCCGATCATCAAGACGCTGGCGATGACCAAGCGCGGCATCATCATCTTCGTCGGCGCGACCGGCACCGGCAAATCGACCTCGCTGGCGGCGATGGTCGGCTACCGGAACCAGAATTCGACCGGCCACATCATCACGATCGAGGACCCGATCGAGTACGTGCACAAGCACGAAGGCTGCATCATCACCCAGCGCGAGCTCGGCATCGACACGGACACTTGGGAGAACGCGCTGAAGAACACGCTGCGCCAGGCGCCCGACGTGATCATGATCGGCGAAGTGCGCACGCGCGAGACGATGGAGCACGCGATCAACTTCTCCGAGACCGGCCACCTCTGCCTGTGCACGCTGCACGCGAACAACGCCAACCAGGCGATGGACCGCATCATCCACTTCTTCGCCGAGGACCGGCGTTCGCAGCTGTTCATGGACCTGTCGCTGAACCTCAAGGGTGTCGTCGCGCAACAGCTGATCCCGACCCCGGACGGCAAGTCGCGCCGCGTCGCGATCGAAGTCCTGCTCGGCACGCCGCTCGTGCAGGACTACATCCGCCAGGGCGACATCCACAAGCTCAAGGACGTCATGAAGGAGTCGACCAACCTCGGCATGAAGACCTTCGACCAGAGCCTGTTCGAGCTCTACCAGGCCGGCGAGATCTCGTACGAGGACGCCCTGCGCCACGCGGACTCGGCGAACGAGGTGCGCCTGAAGATCAAGCTCGCCCAGGGCGGTGACGCGCACACGCTGTCGCAGGGCCTCGACGGCGTCGAGCTGGTCGAGACCTGATCGCGGTGATGGCGAAGCGCGAGCACGACCCGGGATGGTGAAGCGAGGCACGGGCGGGCTGCACGACGCCCGTCCGCCGTCGACCCGTCGTGCCGATGCGTCTGCGCCTGACATCCCTCCGTCACCGCAACTCGAGCAGCTTCGCGAGGTCTGGTCGAGGCTGGGCAGCGACGATCCGCTGTGGGCCGTGCTGTCGCGCCCCGACAAGCGCGGTGGCCGTTGGGACATCGACGAGTTCTTCGCCACCGGCCAGGCCGAGATCGACGTGCAGATGCGCTTCCTCGAGGCCGCCGGCTGGCCGAAGCGGCGGGTGAGGGCGCTCGATTTCGGCTGCGGCGCGGGCCGCGTGAGTCGTGCGCTGGCGGCCCACTTCGAGCATGTCGTCGGCCTCGATGTGTCGGCCAGCATGGTCGCCACCGCGCGGAGGCTCAATGCCGATCGCGCCAACCTCGAGTTCCGCGAGAACGCCTCGGCCCGGCTCGAAGGCATCGCCGATGCCAGCATCGATTTCGTCTACTCGATGATGACGCTGCAGCACATTCCGTCGTCGCTCGCCCACGGCTACGTCGAGGAGTTCCTGCGCGTGCTCGCCCCGGGTGGCGTGGCCGTGTTCCAGTTCGTCGCCGGCGCCGACGCGTCGCTGCGAGGCAGGATGTTCGCGCGCCTGTCGAACCGCTGGCTCAATCCGCTGCGTCGCCTGGCCTGGCGACGCCAGGCCGTGTTCGAGATGCATGCGCTCGACGAGCCCGCGCTGCGCCGCATGCTCGCGCGTGACGAGCGACTGCGCCTGCTCGAGTCGCTCGACGATACCGCCGCGGGGCCCGGTTGGCGCGGGTGGCGCTGGTACGTGGTCAACGATGGTGAAATGCCGGTCGAAGTCGTCGCCCGCGACGGCCATCGCGTCTTCGCACGCGCCGGCGATGCGCATATCGGCGCGCCGCTGATCGCGGGGCACGCACACGACCCGCACGTGGAGGCCGCCTTGCGCACGCACCTCGCGCCCGGTGCGACCTTCCTCGACATCGGCGCGAACATCGGCGTGTTCACGATGCTCGGTGCGCACCTGGTCGGGCCGTCGGGTCGCGTCGTCGCGGTCGAGCCGCTGGCCGGAAACGTGGCCCTGATCGAACGCGCGTGCCGTCACAACGGCTACGACCACGTGCAGGTGATCCGCGCCGCGGCCTCGGACGAGGCCGGTGTGCTCGAGCTGCGCACCGAGCCGAGCACGTCGAATGCGGCGACGCCGGCGGCTTCCGGGCCGCGCCTGCTCGGTGGTCGCGGCGTCACGTTGCCGTCCGAGGCCGTCGTGCTCGACGACGCGCTGGCGGGCCTCGACCGCCTCGATCTCGTCAAGGTCGACATCGCCGGCATGGAGCCGCGCGCGCTGCGCGGCCTCGCGCGCACGCTCGAGCGCCTGCGGCCGGTCCTGATCTGCGAGTTC
>JAFLDX010000166.1 GCA_017302215.1 Lysobacterales bacterium | reverse complement strand
CTGCGTCGGCGCGGGCCCCGCCTCGCTGACCGTCGCGCGCGATCTCGCCCCGCTCGGCTACACGGTGACGGTGTTCGAGGCCGAAGCGAAGGGCGGCGGTTTCATGCGCACGCAGGTGCCGCGCTTTCGCCTGCCCGAATCGGTGATCGACGAGGAGGTCGGCTACGTCCTCGATCTCGGCGTCGAGTTCCGCGGTGGCCAGCGCATCGATTCGATGCGTGACCTGCTGGCCGAACGCTTCGACGCGGTGTTCGTCGGCTGCGGAGCGCCGCGCGGGCGCGCGCTCGAACTGCCGGGATACGCCGAGGCCGCCGCCCACATCCATGTCGGCATCGACTGGCTGGCCTCGGTCTACTTCGGCCATGTCGAGCGTGTCGGCAAGCGCGTGATCGTGCTCGGCGGCGGCAATACCGCGATGGACTGCTGCCGCTCGGCGCGCCGCCTCGGCGGCGAAGACGTCAAGGTCATCGTGCGCTCGGGCTTCGACGAGATGAAGGCGTCGCCGTGGGAAAAGGAGGACGCGATGCACGAGGGCATCCCGATCCTCAACTGCCTCGTGCCGACGGCGTACGTGCACGAAGGCGGGCGCCTGACCGGCATGACCTTCCAGCCCGTGCAGCCACAGGTCGACGAGCGGGGCCGGCGTCGGCTCGTGCCGACCGGCGAGCCGGACCGCTTCTTCGCCTGCGACGAGGTGCTGGTCGCGGTCGGCCAGGAGAACGCGTTCCCGTGGATCGAGCGCGATCTCGGCATCGCCTTCGACGAGTGGGGCATGCCGGTCGTCGATGCGACCACGCACCAGTCGAGCTTGCCGCACGTGCTGTTCGGCGGTGATGCCGCGTTCGGCCCGAAGAACATCATCTGGGCGGTCGCGCACGGCCACGAGGCGGCGGTGTCGATCGACCGCCTGCTGTCGGGCGAAGACCCGCGCGAACGGCCTCTGCCGCAGTTGCGCGTGCTGTCGCAGAAGATGGGCATCCACGAGTGGAGCTACGACAACGACGTTTCCGCCGATGAGCGCTTCCGCGTACCGATGGTCGCGTCCGAAGAAGCCCTGCGCAGCATCCGCCTCGAGGTCGAACTCGGGTTCGACGCCGAGACCGCATGGAAGGAGGCGCAGCGCTGCCTCAACTGCGACGTGCAGACCATGTTCACGGCCAAGGCCTGCATCGAGTGCGATGCCTGCGTCGACATCTGCCCGATGGACTGCATCACGTTCACGGCCAACGGCGACGAGATCGACCTGCGCCTGCGCCTGACTGCACCGGCGTTGAACCTGCAGCAGTCGCTGTACGTCTCGGCCCCGCTCGCCACTTCACGCGTGATGGTCAAGGACGAGGACGTCTGCCTGCATTGCGGCCTGTGCGCCGAGCGCTGCCCGACCGGGGCCTGGGACATGCGCAAGACGCTGATCCGCATGACCCATGCCGGCCCGGCCTGCCGCAACGGCAAGGCGCGGGAGGCGGCATGAGCGGTCACGCCGGGCACGCTGCGCACGCGATCGCCGCGGTCAACGATTTCGTCATCAAGTTCGCCAACGTCAACGGTTCCGGTTCGGCCTCTGCCAACGAGATGTTCGCCAAGGCGATCCTGCGCATGGGCGTCCCGGTCAGCCCGCGCAACATCTTCCCGTCGAACATCCAGGGCCTGCCGACCTGGTACGAGGTGCGCGTCAACGAGCGCGGCTGGCTCGGCCGGCGCGGCGGCGTCGACCTCATGGTGGCGATGAACCCGCAGACCTGGGATGCCGACGTCAAGGAGATCGAGAGCGGCGGGTATCTCTTCCACGACAACAGCAAGCCGCTGCCGCTGTCGCGCTTGCGCGAGGACATCCGCGTCATCGGCATGCCGCTGACCGCGATCTGCAATGCCACCTACGAGGACCCGCGCCAGCGCCAGCTGTTCAAGAACATCATGTACGTGGGTGCCTTGTCGCTGCTGCTCGGCATGGACGTCGGCGCGATCGAGACGCTGATTGCCGAGCAGTACCGCGGCAAGGAGAAGCTGCTCGACGCGAACGTGCGCGCACTGCACCTCGGTCGCGACCATGCCGCCGGACACCTCGAGCCGATCGGCCTGCAGGTGCGCGCGGCCGACAACGTCGGCGAGCGCATCTTCATCGATGGCAACAGCGCGGCCGCGCTCGGTTGCCTCTATGGCGGCGCGAGCGTGTGCGCGTGGTATCCGATCACGCCATCCTCGTCGCTCGCCGAAGCGTTCCAGAAGTACTGCCAGAAGTACCGCGTCGATCCCGAAGGCGGCGGCAACCGCTACGCGATCATCCAGGCCGAGGACGAGATCGCCTCGATCGGCATCCTGACCGGCGCGGGCTGGAACGGCGCGCGTGCGTTCACCGCCACTTCCGGACCCGGCATCTCGCTGATGAACGAGTTCATCGGCCTGGCCTACTTCGCCGAGATCCCGCTGACGATCATCGACGTCCAGCGTGGCGGTCCGTCGACCGGCATGCCGACGCGGACCCAGCAGTCGGACGTGCTCGCCTGTGCCTACGCCTCGCACGGCGACACCAAGCACGTCGTGCTGTTTCCGGAAGACCCCAGCGAATGCTTCGAGTTCTCCGCCCAGGCACTCGATCTCGCCGACCGCCTGCAGACACCGGTGTTTGTGCTGAGCGATCTCGACATCGGCATGAACCAGCGTTTGTGCGCGCCGTTCACCTGGGACGATGCGCGCGAGTACGACCGTGGCAAGATCATGACCGCGGCCGACCTCGATGCCGGTCGCGACTTCGGCCGCTACAAGGACGTCGACGGCGACGGCATCCCGTACCGCACCTATCCCGGCACGCACCCCGAGCGCGGCGCGTTCTTCACGCGTGGAACGTCGCGAGACCCGTACGCGCGCTACTCCGAGCGTGGCCCCGACTACGTCTACAACATGGAGCGCCTGCTCAGGAAGTTCGACACGGCCAAGGCGCTGGTACCGCAACCCGTGCCGCGCCAGGCCGCGCGCCACGCGCCGTTCGCGGCTATCCACTACGGCTCGACCGCGCCGGCCATGGCCGAGGCGATCGACGTGCTCGAGGCGCAGGACCTGCATCTCGACACGCTGCGCCTGCGTGCGTTCCCGTTTCCCGAATCGGTGCGCCAGTTCGTGCTCGCGCACGAGCAGGTCTTCGTCGTCGAGCAGAATCGTGACGCCCAGTTGCGCACGCTGCTGATCAACGAGTTCGACCTCGACCCGGCGCGCATCGTCGCCGTGCTGCACTACGACGGCACGCCGATCACGGCGCGCTTCATCGCCGGCGAGATCCGCCGGCGCATGCTGGGCGCGAACCTGCAGCCACGCGGCGAGGAGGAGGTGGCATGACCTGGATCACCAAGCCGAAGCTGCACCACCCGACGCTGCCGAAGAATGCGCTGTGCCTGACGCGTCGCGATTACGAAGGCAAGATCTCGACCCTGTGCGCCGGCTGCGGACACGATTCGATCTCGGCGGCGATCGTGCAGGCGTGCTGGGAGCTCTCGATCGAGCCGCATCGGGTCGCCAAGCTGTCGGGCATCGGCTGCTCGTCGAAGACACCGGACTACTTCCTCGGCCAGTCGCACGGCTTCAACACGGTGCACGGGCGCATGCCTTCGGTGCTCACCGGCGCCAATCTCGCCAACCGCGGCCTGCTCTACCTCGGCGTGTCCGGCGACGGCGACTCGGCCTCGATCGGCATGGGCCAGTTCGTGCATGCGATGCGGCGCGGCGTCGACATGGTCTACATCGTCGAGAACAACGGCGTGTACGGACTGACCAAGGGCCAGTTCTCGGCGACCGCCGACCAGGGCTCGACCTCGAAGCGCGGCGTGGTCAATTCCGACAGTCCGATCGACCTCGTCGGCCTCGCCCTGCAACTCGGCGCGAGCTACGTCGCGCGCGGGTTCTCCGGCGACAAGCGCCAGCTCGTGCCGCTGATCAAGGGCGCGATCGGGCATCGCGGCCCGGCCTTCATCGACGTGATCAGCCCCTGCGTCGCGTTCAACAACCACGCCGGCAGCACGAAGAGTTACGAGTACGTGCGCGAGCACAACGATGCCGTCAACCGCCTCGACGTGATGCCGCCGCGAGCGGAGATCGTCGTCGACTACGCCGAGGGCGAATCGATCGAGGTCGTCCAGCACGACGGTTCGAGCCTGCGCCTGCACAAGCTCGCCGCGGACTACGATCCGCGCGATCGCCTCGGCGCAGCCAACTACGTGCAGCAGCACCAGGCACGCGGCGAGGTCGTCACCGGCCTGCTCTACGTCGATCCCGCCGCGACCGACCTGCACGCCCACCTCGGCACGATCGCGGCGCCGCTCAACACGCTCGGCGCGCGCGAGCTGTGCCCCGGCAAGGCCGCGCTCGACCGCATCAACGCCGCGTTGCGCTGAACGCGATTGTCCTGCGCGATCGGTGCATGAAGGAAGAGCATCGCGGCTGAAGCCGCTCCCACAGAATCAGTGCCTGGTGGGAGCGGCTTCAGCCGCGATGCAAAAGGCGCGACCACGCCGCGAATCGCCTCCTAAGGATCGTCGGCGACGTGGCGCGACGGATCGGCGATCTCGAGCGAGCGCAGCAGCAGGCTGGCCTGGGTGCGCGTGCGCACCCCGAGTCGTTCGAACACGGCGCTCATGTGGGCCTTCACCGTGCGCTCCTGGATGTCGAGCCGATCGGCGATCTGCTTGTTGAGGAGGCCCTCGGCGACGAGGCCGAGCACGCGCAGCTGCTGTGGACTGAGCGACGCCAGGCGCGCGGCGAGTTCGCGGTCGTCGGCCCTGTCGTCGGCGGTCGGGCCGGACATCGGCTGCGGCGACTCGCAGGCGAGGATCGCGCGCAGGTTGCCGGCGAGGTCGTCGAGGCCGGTGCGCTTCGGAATGAAGCCGGCCGCGCCGTAGACGAGGGCGCGGCGCATGACCTGCGGGTCGTCGTTGGCCGAGATCATGACCACCGCGACGGCCGGGAACTCGCTGCGCAGCGCGACCAGGCCCATCAGGCCATGGCTGCCCGGCATGTGCAGGTCGAGCAGGACGAGATCGGTGTCGCGATGTTGCTGCAGGGCGCGCCGTGCCGATTCGAAGCCGCCGGCCTCGTCGACTGTCGCGTCGTCGACCACGTTGCGCACCGCCTGGGCGAGGGCAAGCCGGAACAGCGGGTGGTCGTCGGCGATCAGGATGCGCGTCATGCCGGCACTGTAACGCGCCGCGGCCGGCACCGGCAGCGCGGCGCTTCGTCGATGACAGCCTGCGTGCGGCTTGCTAGGGTGCAGGCATGAACATCCTCGTGCGCACCGGTTTCCTGGCCTCGACCGTCGCGGCACTCGCCGCGTGTGCGAGCAACCCTGTTCCCGCGGAGAAGAAAGCGATGGCCGACGACACGTTCGGCGCGATGCGCACGACGGTTCATCGCGACGGCGACGATCTGCTCAGTGCCGGACTCGGCCTCGCCGGATTGCGCGGCGCACAGCCGACCTTCGCCGACTCGCAGCGGCCTACCGCGAGCGAAGCGCGGCGGCGCGCGATCTACACGAGCTGGCGCGGCATCGCCGACCTCGGTCCGCTCGGCAGCTATGGCGAGATCTACGGGGCCGTGCCGGTCGTCACGGGTCGCGAGTACAGCGCGTTCGCGACGCTCGCCGGCGCCCGCGCGCCGCATCGCGTGCTGACCCAGGTGCCCGACCTGTTCGACCGCGACCGACGCTGCGTCGTGGTGACCGCCTCATCCGGTTCGCGCGGCATCTATGGCGCGATCTCGCTGGCAGGGGCCTGGGGGCTCGCCCGCGGTTGCGCGGTGGCCTACACCGACAAGGGCGCCGGCAGCGGCTACTACGACGTCGCCTCGGCGACAGGCGTGCGCCTCGATGGCACGCGCGGCGACGCCGCCGAACCGCTCGAGTTTGCGCCACCGGCGGGCGCCGAGGTGGCGTCGTCGCAGGCCGTGCTCGTCAAGCATGCGCACTCCGGCGACAACCCCGAGGCCGACTGGGGCCGCCATGTTCTGCAGGCGGCGCGGTTCGCCCTGGCCGCGCTCGACGAGGCGTTTCCCGACCAGGCGCCGTTCACGCCGGACAACACGCGCATCATCGCGGCCGGGCTTTCGAATGGTGGCGGGGCCGTCTTGCGTGCCGCCGAGGCCGATGACGGACTGCTCGATGGCGTCGTCGCGATCGAGCCGAACATCTGGGCCGGGCAGGGCGGTCGTGCTTTGTACGACTACACGAGCGAGGCCGCCTTGCTGCTGCCGTGCGCGCTCGTCGACGCACGATTCGACGACGTGCCGTTCGCACGGACCAACGGCCTCGTGCCGCCCGCGTGGCGCGCGCGCTGCGCGACCCTGCATGCGGATGGACGCTTGACCGGAGCCGACGAACCGGCGCGCGCGAAGGAAGCGCTCGAACGCCTGCGCGGCACCGGCTGGACCGAGCCCGCGCTCGCCAGCGCGGCCGCGAGCATCGCCCTCGATCTTGCCCGCGCGGTCAGCGTGACCTACGCCGCCGCGTATTTGCGGAGCGGTGTCGGCGACATGCCGTGCGGCTACGGCTTTTCCGCCTTCGATGCGGGTGGGCGCGTGCACGCGCCGACCGCGACCGAACGCGCGGCCTGGTGGTCCGACGCGAGCGGCATCCCGCCCGGCGCCGCGATCGGCCTCGTCGACACGCGCGGCACCGGACCGGATCCCGAGCTGCCGGGACTGCTCTGCCTGAACCAGTTGTGGACGCAGTCCGATGCGGCCGGTGAACGCCTGCGCGGCAATGTCGCGAAGACGCGCGCGCGCCTGCCGCGCGAGGGCCTGCCGGTGGCGATCGTGCATGGCGTCGCCGATGGCCTCGTGCCGATCGCATTCACGTCGGATCCGTACGTGCGCTGGCTCGAGGCGAACGGGCGCCAACCGATGTACTGGCGCGTCGCCAACGCCCAGCATTTCGATGCGTTCCTGGCGTTCCCTGGATTCGGCGACCGCTACGTGCCGATGATGCCGTATGCCTACGCCGCGCTCGACCACCTGTGGGCGCACGTCAGCGGCGGCTCTCCGTTGCCGGCCGGGCGCGACATCGCGACGACACCGCGCGGCAAGGGCGTGCTCGGCGCGAGCCAGCTCGGCGCGATCCCG
>JAFLDX010000165.1 GCA_017302215.1 Lysobacterales bacterium | reverse complement strand
GAGCACCGCGCGCGCGGCGCAGCCGAGCAGGCCGGCGTCGGCATGCACGACGGCCACGGTCGGCACGCCGGCGAGGCGCTTCGCGAAGCGTCCCTTGTCCTCGAAGCGGCGGCGGAACCCGCCGCGCGCGAGCCAAGGCTGCAGGCGCGGAGTGAGGCCGCCGGTCAGGTACACGCCGTCCCACGCACCGAACGCGAGCACGAGGTCGCCGGCCGCGGCACCGAGCAGTTCGCAGAACAATTCGACCGCGCGCACGCTGCGGGCGTCGTTGCCGGCATCGGCACGCGCGGTGATGTCCTTCGGTTCGACGGCGTCGGCCGGCTCGCCGTCGATCTCGGCCAGCACCGAGTACAGGTTGACCAGGCCGGCACCGCACAGCACGCGCTCGTTCGAGACGCGGCCGAAGCGCGCGGCGAGGCGGCGCAGGATGTCCATCTCGAACTCGTCGCGCGGCGCGAAGCTGACATGACCCCCTTCGCTCGACAGGGCGTCGACGTGGCCTTCGCGCACGACCAGCGCACCGACGCCGAGTCCGGTGCCCGGGCCGACCAGGGCGAACGTCTGCGCGTCGCTCGCGCCGACCGCCGCCGGCATCGTCGCGCCGATGCGCGCGATGTCCGCCTCGCCGAGCAGGCAGACCGCATGGCTCATCGCGGCGAAATCGTTGATCGCGCGCAAGCCGTCGACCAGATCGAGCTCGGTGCGCACGCGCGCGAGGTCGATCGTCCACGGGTGGTTGGTGATCTGCACGAGGTCGCCGTCGACCGGTCCGGCGAACGCGAACACGGCATGCGTCGGCCGCGCGGCCTCGTCGTCGAGGTAGCGGCGTGCAGCCGCTCCGAAGTCGGCGAAGTCGGCGACGCGGTAGCGCCGGATCGTCGCCGCCTGCAGCGGTTCGCGCGCGGCGGTGTCGGCGAGCGCGAAGCGCACGTTGGTGCCGCCGACGTCGGCCAGCAGGGTGGTCACGCGCGACCCCGGTCGACGCGGCGCGGTGCGGTCAGCGCGCCGGGCAGGAAGTCGGCGGCCTCCTCGGGCCCCCAAGAGCCGGCCGGATACGCCAGCACGGGCAGCTCTGCCTGCGACCATGCCGCGACGATGCTGTCGACCCAGGCCCAGGCCGCCTCGACTTCGTCGCTGCGCACGAACAGCGCGGTGTTGCCGTTGAGTGCATCGAGCAGCAGGCGTTCATAGGCGATGCGGCGCGGCGTGCTGCGCGACATCGACAGGTCGAGCGGCAGCGGTTGCAGCTCGAGCGCGCCCCACTCCGAGCCGGCCAGGCTGCTCATCAGGCCCAGTTCGATGTCCTCCTCGGGCTGCAGGCGGATCAGCAGCCGGTTCGGCGCGGCCTTCTCGCGACGCGGGTTCTCGAACAGCCAGTGCGAGGTCGGCCGGAACGAGACGACGATCTGGGTCACGCGTTCGCTGAGGCGCTTGCCCGTGCACAGGCGGAACGGCACGCCGGACCAGCGCCAGTTGTCGACCGCCGCGCGCACGGCGACGAAGGTTTCGGTGTCGTGACCCGCCGGCGGCACATAGCCGGGCACGGCGCGACTCTCGACCACGCCGGCAACGTAGCGGCCGCGCACCGAATCGCGCGCGGCGTCGTCGGCGCGCATCGGCCGCAGCGCGCGCAGCACCTTGAGCTTCTCGTCGCGCACGTTGTCGGCGCCGAGCGACGAGGGCGGTTCCATCGCGATCAGGCAGAGCAGCTGCAGCACGTGGTTCTGCACCATGTCGCGCAGCGCACCCGAGGTCGCGTAGTAGCTGTCGCGACCGTCCACGCCGGTCGTCTCGGCGATGAGGATGTCGACCGACTCGATCCACTGGTGGTTCCACACTGCCTCGAGCAGGGTGTTGCCGAAGCGCAGCGCGAGCAGGTTCTGCACGGCCGCCTTGCCGAGGTAGTGGTCGATGCGGAACACGCGGTCCTCGCTGACGCAATCGCGGATCGCCGCGTTGATCTCGCGCGCCGAGGCGAGGTCGCGACCGAGCGGCTTCTCGAGCACGAGGCGCGACGGTGCGTCGAGCAAGCCGGCCGCCTTGAGACCTTGCGTGATCGCGATGAACAGACCCGGCGGCGTCGCCAGGTAACTCACGCAGTGGCGCCCGCGCGCGAAGCCGAGCTGCTGCGGGATCGACTGCGGATCGGCGAGATCGGCGCAGACGTAGTCGATGCGCGGCAGCAGCAGGTCGAGGTCGCCATCGCGCAGCTCCTTCGCCGCGATTTCCTGCATGCGCGGTCCGAGCCAATCGCGGAACTGTTCGGTCGTGTGGTCCTGGCGGCCGATCGCGACGACGCGGAAGTCGGCCGGCAGCAGGCGATCGCGCAACAGGTGCGCGATCGACGGGAACAGCATGCGCACGGCGAGGTCGCCGGTGGCACCGAACAGGAGCAGGGTGTCGTGCACGTGGGATTCCCGATCGGCTCGTGATGTGACGCGGCGGCGCGCCGGAGCCCGTCAGCGTAGCGCGCGCGCGTGCCATTGCAACGGCTCCGCATTCGTATTCATCGTCGATGCGCACTCGCCGCACCGATGTCGCGGGTCAATGCCGAGGCGGCGCCTCGCAATCTCACAGCCGGGCAGGCCCGGCTCCACGTGGGGCACAACGTGCTCCGCTGCCCCAGCTTTCCCTTCTCCCCGCCTGCGGGGAGAAGGTGGCGCGGCAGCGCCGGATGAGGGGCTGTGGGCGCCACGAGAGGAGTCGAGGAAGAGTAGAGCAAGAGCGCCCCTCATCCGCCTGACGTGCCGCTTCCGCGGCACGCCCTTCGGGCCGGCCTCGCCGTTCGCTCCGGCATCCTGCCTTCGCAGTCGGCACCTTCTCCCCGCAAGCGGGGAGAAGGGAAACGTGTTGCTTCTTGCGGGACCCGAGCCGAGCAAGCTCGGCTCTACGAAACGCGGAGCTTGCTCCGCTGCCTTGTTTCGTAGAGCGGAGCTTGCTCCGCTGCCCCGCCTCACCCGAGCTCGCGACCGTTGCTCGCGATGATCTTCGCGTAGAGCTTCGCGCTGTCCTTCAGCGTGCGCGTCTGCGTCTCGAAGTCGACGTGGATGATGCCGAAGCGCTTCGAGTAGCCGAGCGACCACTCGAGGTTGTCGAGCAGCGACCAGGCGAAGTAACCGCGCAGGTCGACCCCGGCGGCGAGCGCGGCATGCGCGGCCTTGAGATGCTTGCGCAGGTAGTCGACGCGCAACGGGTCGTGGATCACGCCGTTTTCGGCGACCGGCGGATCGAAGAACGCCGAGCCGTTCTCGGTGATGTAGATCGGCGGGTTGCCGTAGCGTTCCTTGATCCAGACGAGCGTGTCGGTGAGGCCCTGCGGGAACACCTCCCAGCCGGTCTCGGTGTAGGTCGCGGACTTCTGTCGCACCGGGCCGGCTTTCAGCGGCCAGGCGCGGTCGTCGTGGCGCGTGACGTTGCGCGTGTACCAGTTGAGGCCGACGAAATCGATCGGCTGGCGGATCAGGGCCATGTCCTCGTCGGGCCACTCCGGCCAGGCCTCGCCGAAGATCTCGCGCAGTTCGTCGGGATACGTGCCGAAGAACGCCGGATCGAGGTACTGCCGGTTCATGTAGGCATCGGCGCGCTGCGTGGCAGCGAGGTCTTCCGCCGAATCCGAGGCCGGGTATTTCGGCTCGATGTTGACCACGAGGCCGATGCGGTGCCGGCCCTCGGCACGATAGGCCTGCACGGCTCGGCCGTGCGAGCGCATCAGGTGGTGCGAGGCGATCGGTGCCTCGAAGCGATTGCGGTGGCCGGGCGCGAGCGCGCCGTGCAGGTAGCCGCCGTCGGTGACGACCCACGGCTCGTTGAGCGTCGACCACATCTTCACGCGCCCGTCGAGCGCGCGATACATCGTCGCGGCGTAGTCGCCGAACCAGTCGGCAATGTCCGGATTGAGCCAGCCGCCGCGATCGTCGAGCGCGGCCGGCAGGTCCCAGTGGAACAGCGTCGCGGTCGGTTCGATGCCGGCTTCGAGCAGGCCATCGACGAGCCTCGAATAGAAGTCGAGGCCCTTCGGGTTGACGCGGCCGCGGCCCTCGGGAAACACGCGGCTCCACGAGACGCTGAAACGGTACGCGTTGAGGCCGAGCTGCTTCATCAGCGCGATGTCACCGTGCCAGCGCCGGTAGTGGTCGCAGGCCACGTCGCCGGTGTCGCCGTTGGCGGTCATGCCGGGCGTGTGCGTGAAGCGTTGCCAGATGCTCGGGCCCGCGCCATCGGCGAGCGGCGAGCCTTCGATCTGGTAGGCCGCGGTGGCGCAGCCCCAAAGGAAGCGGTCGGGAAACGCGAAGTTCGGCTTTTCGGCGCTCATGCAGGCTCGTGACCGCTGGAAGTGATCGGATGAAAACGATTACATTCAGGATATCGCAAGCGTTGCGCGATTGGCAGGACGATCCGTTCTGCGCCGCAACATCAACCGGATGCCCGCGATGGCCGATCTGAAGCTCGAGGCACTGCGCAAGGTCTACGACAACGGCCACGTCGCCGTCGCCGGGGCCACGTTCGACATCGCCGACGGCGAGTTCCTCGTCCTCGTCGGTCCGTCCGGCTGCGGCAAGTCGACCCTGCTGCGCATGATCGCCGGCCTCGAGTCGATCAGCTCGGGCACGCTCGCGATCGGTGGCCGCGTCGTCAATGACGTGGCGCCGAAGGACCGCGACATCGCGATGGTGTTCCAGAGCTATGCGCTGTATCCGCACATGAGCGTGTACGACAACCTCGCCTTCGGCCTCAAGCTGCGTGACGTGCCGCGCGCGGAGGTCGACCGGCGCGTGCGCGAGGCGGCGCAGACGCTCGAACTCGCCTCGATGCTCGAGCGCAAGCCGGGCCAGCTGTCCGGTGGCCAGCGCCAGCGCGTCGCCCTCGGCCGCGCGCTCGTGCGCGATCCGAGCGTGTTCCTGCTCGACGAACCGCTGTCGAACCTCGACGCGCGCCTGCGCCTCGGCATGCGCGTCGAACTCGCGCGCCTGCATCGCCGGGTCGGCACGACGATGGTCTACGTCACCCACGACCAGATCGAGGCGATGACGCTCGGCCAGCGCATCGTCGTGATGAAGGACGGCGAGATCCAGCAGATCGACACGCCGATGAACCTCTACGCGAAGCCGGCGAACCTGTTCGTCGCGGGTTTCCTCGGCAGCCCGGCGATGAACCTGCTGCGCGGACGCGTGATCGACGATGGCCGGCCCTGGCTCGAAACAGGCCACGCACGCCTGCCGCTCGACGGCACGCCGGAACTCGCCCGGCTCTCGCGCGCGGCACGCGGCGAACTCGTCGCGGGCCTGCGCCCGGAGGACCTCGCGCCGGCACAGGCGGACGCGCCGACGTCCGTGCTGCGCGCCGAGCTCGATCTGGTCGAACCGGTCGGCAACGAGATCTTCCTCAACCTGCGCTGTGGCGACGACGCGATCGTCGCGCGCGTGCCACCGCAGGACCTTCCCGCGCCCGGCACGACCATGACGCTCGCCTTCGATCCGGCGCGCATCCACCTGTTCGATGCAACCAGCGGAAATCGGCTGTGATCGCATCGCGGCAGGAGCGCACCGCGTGCGCGGCCCGAAAATGCCCACACAACCCGGTGAATCCGCTTCACCCCACAGGAGCGCACCCTGTGCGCGACCGCGGGGGAGTACCGAACCGCTGAGCAGGAACCATGCCACAGGAGCACACTCAATGCCGGATCGAACAATCGGCGACGGCGATCGCGCACAGGGTGCGCTCCTGCGGGAATTGATGCGGCACACCCTTGCGGTGCTCGTGCTCCTGTTCGTGGGCACCGGCATCGCCGCGCACGCGCAACGCGCACCGGCCGAGCGCTGGGAAGCCGAGATCGCCGCGTTCGAGGCCGCCGACCGCACCGATCCGCCGGCGCCGGGCGGCGTGGTCTTCATCGGCAGTTCGTCGATTCGCTTCTGGAACACGCTGGCATCGGACTTCCCCGGCGTGCGCATCGTGCAGCGCGGCTTCGGCGGCTCGGAAGTGCGCGAGTCGACCCGCTACGCGGGGCGCATCGTCATTCCGTACCGGCCGCGCCTCGTCGTGATGTATGCCGGCGACAACGACCTTGCCGAAGGGCGCTCACCCGCGCAGGTGCGCGGCGACGTCGCCGCGTTCGTCGCGCGCATCCGCGCGGACCTGCCCGAGGTCGCGTTCGCGTGGATCGCGATCAAGCCGAGCCCGGCGCGCGCGAACCTGCTCGATGCGGCGCGCGAGGCCAACACACTCGTCACCGCGTGGGCCAGGACCGTGCGCAATGCCGAGGTCATCGACGTCTTCACGCCGATGCTCGCCGGCGACGGACAGCCGCGCGAGGATCTCTACGGCCCCGATCGCCTGCACATGAACCGCGCCGGCTACGCGCTCTGGATCGAACGCATCGCGCCGGTGCTCGGGAAGTACGCGCCGGGATCGTGACTGTCGCGCTCAACGCGGCCAGAGTCGCGCTCGCAGGATGAAGGCGGCCAGCAGCACGCCGAGGAAGGCGCCGTAGATCGCCGTCGAGGCAGCGACCTGTTTCCAGATCGCGCCGCCGATGCCGGCGTACGCATCGTGCCAGTGCAGCATCGCCGCAATGCAGGCCGCCAACGCACCGGCCATGACGACGAGGTCGTACGTGCGCCGCGCGCGCGTGCGCGGCAGGCCGCGCGGAAACGATCAGTAGGCCCACAGCAGGATCGCGAACCACGGCGCGAACAGGAGGATCGCGAGCCAGCGCATCAGCCCTTCGCCTGCTTCTTTTCGGCCTTGGCTCGTCGTTCGGCGTCGACCTCGAGGAGCCCGGCGAGTACTCGCGCGGCTTCGACCGTCGCGACGACATCGCTCTTCGCCTGACAGTCGACCAGCGCCGCAGCGAAAACCTCGGTGTCGCCGTCGGCGCGCCTTGCGCTCGACAGCAGCGCATTGACGAGGGCGGCCGTGTCGGCCGGCGACACGGCGCCGTGCCGGCTCTGCAGCAGTACCTCGCCTTCGCCGTCGACCAGCTTGAAATGAAAGCGGCCGTCGTTCTCGCGGTACTGGCGAACCTGCGCCGCCGAGCCCGATCGCTGCGGCTTCGCCGCCACGGCAACCTGCGGCACGCTCGCGCCAAGCCCGACCGCCGCGCGCAGCGCCG
>JAFLDX010000164.1 GCA_017302215.1 Lysobacterales bacterium | reverse complement strand
GGGTTGTCGCGACCACGCGCAGGCGGCGGTCACAGGCCGCGACGAAGCCGCCGAGCATCATCAGCAGCGCGCCGAGCCATATCCAGCGCACCAGCGGCTTGTGGTAGATGCGCACGGACCACGCGCCCTCGTCACCGAGCGGTTCGCCGAGCGCGACGTAGAGGTCGCGCGTGAAACCGGGGTCGATCGCCGATTCGGTCTGGATCATCGTATTGCTGCCGTACTGGCGTTTCTGCGGGTGCAGCACGGCGACCTCGCTTCCATCGCGCGTGATCGTGATCGTGCCCTGATCGGCCTTGAAGTTCGGGCCATCGGTGTGTGCGACGCCGTCGAAGCGGAACGTGTAGGCGCCGATCGCGGCGGTCTCGCCGCGTGCCAGGCGCAGGTCCTTCTCGACGCTGGTCGCCTCGGTGACGAGCACGCCGGCGAGGAACACGCCGACACCGAAGTGGGCGAGGATCATGCCGAGTGTTTCCGGGCTGAAGCGTCGCCCGGGTGGCGCATTGCGCCAGCGTGCGAGCGCGTACAGGCCGATGCCGGCGACGACCCAGATCGATGCGGCGACCCCGGCGATGCCCTTGAGCGGCAGCTCATCGGCGACGAACCAGGCGACCACGGCAGCGGCCACGGCCAGAGCGACGGCCGGACGCAAAGCCTTCGCGGTGGCCATGACATCGCCGCGCCGCCATTTGAGCAACGGCCCGAACGGCAGCAGCAGCGCGACCGGCGCCATCAGCAGCACGAACATGAAGCCGAAGTATGGCGGGCCGACCGAAATGCGACCGAGGTCGAGCGCCTCGCCGACCAGCGGGTACAGCGTGCCGAGCAGGACCATCGCCGCGGCGACCGTGAACAGCAGGTTGTTGACGAGCAGCGCGGTCTCGCGCGAGATGCCCGCGAAGGGTTCACCGCCGGCCACCTTCGGCGCGCGCAGCGCGTAGATCAGCAGCGAGCCTCCGACCGTGATGGCGAGGAAGGCCAGGATGAACAGCCCACGCTGCGGATCGCTGGCGAACGAGTGCACCGAGGTGATCACGCCCGAGCGCACGAGGAAGGTGCCGAGCAGCGACAGCGAGAACGCGAAGATCGCGAGCAGCAGCGTCCAGGCGCGGAAGCTTCCACGCTTTTCGGTGACGGCCTGAGAGTGGATCAGCGCCGTGCCGACCAGCCACGGCATGAACGAGGCGTTCTCGACCGGGTCCCAGAACCACCAGCCGCCCCAGCCGAGTTCGTAGTAGGCCCACCAGCTGCCGAGCGCGATGCCGAGCGTGAGCACGCCCCAGGCCGCGTTCGTCCACGGCCGCGACCAGCGCACCCATTGCACGTCGAGGCGGCCACCGAGCAGGGCGGCGATCGCGAACGCGAACGCAACCGAGAAGCCGACGTAGCCCATGTACAGCATCGGTGGATGCACGATCAGGCCGAAGTCCTGCAGGATCGGGTTGAGGTCGTTGCCGTCGGCGAGCGCCGGCAGGTGGCGATCGAACGGATTGGACGTGAGCACGGTGAACAGCAGGAAGCACAGGCTGACGAAGCCGAGCACGCCGAGCACGCGCGCGACGAAGTCGTCGGGCAGGCGCCGGCTCAGCGCGGCGACCGCGAGCGTCCACAGGTTGAGGATCAGGATCCACAGCACGAGCGAGCCCTCATGCCCGCCCCACACGGCCGAGAACCGGTAGTACCACGGCAGGGCGAGGTTCGAATGCGCGGCGACGTAGGCGACCGAGAAGTCCTGCGTCATGAACGCATGGGTCAGGATCGCGAAGGCGAGCGCGGCGAACACGAACTGGCCCATCGCGAGTGGCCTCGCGACGCCGATCAGCGCGCGATTGCCGACATGCGCGCCGGCGATCGGCAGCACGCACTGCGCGGCCGCGAGCAGCAGGGCGAGGATCAGGGCGAATTGTCCGAGTTCGGGGAGCATGGCGTTCCGTGGCTGGGAGCTGGGGACGAGGGGCTAGGGACGAGGGGCTAGGGCTCTGAGTCGGGCGACGGAACAGCATGTGGACGGTGCGCGGGAGCGTGCCTGAGGGCGCTGCCGCACGCAAAGGCGCACCGATCCTCGAGCCCTCGCCCCTCAGCCCCCAACCCCCTATTCCTTCGGCTTGACGTGCTTCGCGTGTGCCTTGCCCATCGCCTCGGCGACGTCGCGCGGCACGTAGTTCTCGTCGTGCTTGGCCAGCACCTCGGTCGCGACGAAGCGATCGCCCTGCATCGAGCCGGTGGCGATCACGGACTGCTTCTCGCGGAACAGGTCGGGCAGGATGCCCTCGTACTCGACGCGCATGTCGCCGTCGCCGTCGGTCACCACGAACGCGACCGTCAGCGACTGACCGCGTTCGATCGACTGGTCCTTGACCATGCCACCGATGCGGAAGCGCGCGCCTTCGGGCACCTTGCCGGCGAGGATCTCGCTCGGCGTGTACAGATAGGTCATGTTCTGCTGCAGGGCGAACACGGTCAGCGCGGTGGCAATGCCGACGGCACCGAGGATCAGCGCGACGGCGATGAGCCGGCGCTTGCGGGTCGGGGTCATGGTGTCGGGTTCTCCGTGGACTTGCGCTGCTGGCGGCGCGCGCGCCCGCGCAGCTCGGCGAGCACGCGGCGCCGGCGCAGGCGCGGGCTGATGAAGTCGATCGCGAGCACGCCGACGAAGATCGCCACCGACGACCACACGTAGCCGGCATAGCCGCCCATGGCGAGGAAATCGCTCAAGGTGTTCCCTCCGCGCGCTGGGCCTCGGCACGTGCCCATTCCTTGCCGCCCTCGAGGGCGAGCAGTTCGACGCGTGCGCGCACGAGCAGGCTGGCGACGAACCACAACTTGGTCGCCAGCGCGACGAGCAGCAGCGGCCACAGCATGCTCGCGTCGATCGCCGACGGGCCGAGCAGGCGCACGGTCGAGCCCTGGTGCAGGGTGTTCCACCACTTCACCGAGAAGTGCACGATCGGCACGTTGACGATGCCGATCAGGGCGAGGAAGGCCGCCGCGCGCGCGGCCTGGCGACGATCCTCGATGGCCTGGTACAGGCCGATCACGCCGAGGTAGAGGAACAACAGCACCAGCTCCGAGGTCAGGCGCGCATCCCAGGTCCACCAGGTGCCCCACATCGGCTTGCCCCAGATCGCGCCGGTGGCGAGCGTGATCACGGTGAATGCGGCACCGATCGGCGCGCAGGCCATCGCCAGCACTTCCGCGAGCTTGATCCGCCAGACCAGGGCGATGAAGGCATTGACCGCCATGACGAAGTAGATGAACAGGCTCATCCACGCACTCGGCACATGCACGAAGATGATGCGGTAGGCGTCGCTCTGCTGGTAGTCGGGCGGGGCGACCACGAGTCCGCCGTAAAGCCCCGCCGCGGCGAACAGCACCGCACCGGCGAACAGCCACGGAGCGAGGCGACCGGCGAGGCGGTGGAAGTACGGGGGAGAGCCGAGCGTGTGGAACCAGAGCGTCAGCTTGTTCATGTGATCGAGATCCGCAGCGCCGCCGCGCAGGCCAGTGGCGCCAGTACCAGAGCCAGTGCCAGGGCGGCGCCGAGCCAGAGCAGCGGAGCAACGAACGGCAAGCCGGCCTGGGCCGCGTCACAGGCGCCGGCGGCGAAGATCAGCACGGGCACGTACAGCGGCAGGACCAGCAGGGCGAGCAGCATACCAGAGCGGCGCATGCCGACCGTCAGGGCGACGCAGACCGCGCCGAGCAGACTGAGCAACGGCGTCGCCAGGGCCAGCGCCGCGATCAGCACGGGCAGCACGTCCGCTGGAAGGTACAGCATCGCCGCGAGCAGCGGTGCGGCGAGGACCAGCGGCACGGCCGTGATGAGCCAGTGCACGAGGATCTTGCTGGCGAGCAGCAGCGGCAGCGGGTGCGGCGACAGCACGAGCTGCTCGAGCGTGCCGTCCTCGTAGTCGCCGCGGAACAGCGTGTCGAGGGCGAGCAGGCCGGCGATCAGCACGGCGACGAGGATCACGCCCGCGGCGATGCGCGCGAGCTGGTTCGGTTCGGGGCCGAGCGCGAGCGGGAACAGGGTCACGACGATCAGCGCGAACAGCACCGGATTGAGCGCGTCGCCGCGCCGCCGCCAGCTCAGCAGCAGGTCGCGGCGCAGCAGGGCGAAGCAGGCGCTCGCGGCCGTGCCGTATCTCATGTCGGCGAGCTCAAGGCAGCGTGCTCATGCAGCGCGGCGCAACGGCAGCCGCCGTGGCGTCCCCGAAGTGAAGGCGTAGGCACCGTGTGATGTGACGAGGGCGGCACCGCCACGGCGCGCGTGTTCGTCGAGCAGGCGGTTGACCAGCTCGATGCCGCCGCGGTCGAGGTTCGCGTACGGCTCGTCGAGCAGCCACAGCGCAGCCGGCACGAGCAGCAGGCGCGCGAGCGCGACGCGCTTGCGCTGGCCGGCCGAGAGCTGGCGCACCGGCACGTCCTCGTAGCCTTCGAGGCCGACCGAACCGAGCGCGAGCACGGGCGTGATGCCGGCGCGCAGTCCGCCGAGGCCGATCGCGAAGCGCAGGTTCTCCTCGGCGGTGAGGTCGCCCTTCAGCCCGGCCAGGTGGCCGAGCAGGGCGACCTGGTGCGAGAGTCGCGCCAGGGTCAGCGCGTCCCCGTTGAGGCGGATCTCGCCGGCCTCCGCCACGAGCAGGCCCGACAGCACCTTGAGCAGGGTCGTCTTGCCGGCGCCGTTGTCGCCCTCGACGAGCACCACCTCGCCGGCCATGAGGCGGAAGTCGATCGGGCCGAACACGACCTCGTCGTTGCGCGCGAACACGAGTCCGCGCGCCTCGAGCAGGGGGATCGGGTCGTGGTCCGGTGAGTGCGCCATCGAACCGGCAATGCTAGCGATCCCGGCGCGGGCACGCCACGCCTTGCGCGCTTCGGCCGCAGCGCGGCGCGGCGCCTACTGGAAGCCGTCGGCGAAGATCATGTCCGAGGAGAGCCGCGCGACGACCGCGTCGAAGTCGTTCACTGCCGCCGTGCTGTCGACGGCCGAACCGGCGATGACCGGACGGGCACCGTCGAGCACGACCGCGGTCAGCTCGGTATACCAGCTGGTGCCCGCGTTGCCGGAAACCGGCGCGTACAGCACGGAGGCGCCGTCACTGAAGGAGAAGTCGGGATCGGGACTGCCGTTGGCGCGCAGGCGCGTGAGCAGGCCGAGCTGGCGACCCGCCGTGACGCCGTCCGGAATGCGCCCGACCATCAGGATATCGCCGTTGCCGCGCACAGCGAGCGCATTCGGGTACGTGTCGGCGTAGATCGACACGAAACGGTTCGGTCGGCCGGCGATCGCGCTGCCGACGAAGTCGGTGTCGTTGGTCAGCGTGGTGTAGAGGCCGCCGCTCAAGCCGCCGAGCTTGAAGCGTCGCGCGGCCGCGTGCCCGCTGGCCGTGCCGGCGACGACAACCGTGGTCGGACCCGTCGTCGCGGCCGAGATCGCCGTGTCATACAGCGAGCCGCCGTTGCCGGGCTCGTCGATCGGCAGGCTGATCGTGCCGGTGTCGTTCGCCCAGATGCCGCCGTCGGGCAGGATCAGCCGCGCGGCGAAGTCGGTGTCGGTGCTCGAGTACACCGAGGTGCCGACGACGACATAGTGGTTGCCGCCGACCTTGAGCACCTTGGCGGCGTAGGCATCGCGCGTCCCGGAGAAACGCTCGACCACGCCGCGGAAGCCGCTGCCGTTGACGAGGTTTCCGAACGTCGTGTCGAGCGTGCCGTCGACATTGAGGCGGAACAGGCCGAACCGGTTCGACGAGGCGCTGGGAATGCCGACATTGCCGGCGACGACGATCTTGCCGTCGGTGTCGGTGAGCACGCTGCGGCTCGCCTCGGCGAATGCCGTGCTCGACTGCTCGAACGTGTAGCTCGTCACGCCGGACGTGCCGAAGGCGGGGTCGAGACTGCCGTTGGGCTGGAAGCGCGCGATCGCGAAGTCGCCGACGCCGCCGAAGCCGGGCCGCGAGCCGACCACGACGATGCGACCGCTGCCGTCGACCGTCATCGCGTCGACCGTCGTGAAGCCGGTGTCGGTGACGATGCGGCCCGCCACGCCGAAGTCGGCAACGCGCGTGCCGTTGCGGTCGAGCTTGAACAGGCCGACGCGCGCGCCGTTGCTGCCCCCGCTGACGCTCGTGGCGAGGATGAAGCCGGCATCGGTGGCGGTCGTGGCCCTGGCCAGGCCGACGGTCTTCTCGTCGGTGGTGCCGAAGTACTGGCGCGTCCAGCCGTCGAGGTTGGCGGTCGGGGCAAATGACGGGTCGACGTCGGTATCGTTGGCGAATGCCGGTGCGGCAGCAGCGGCGGCCAGGCAGCCGAGGACGGCGAGGCGGGACAGGCGCATGGTGCGTACTCCGTGGGTGTTGCCGTTCGAGTACGCAGCGGCGCGGCCGATCGGGACATCCGGCCTGGCGGTCGGTCCGAATGTCGAGTCCGGCTCCCTGCCTGTGTCCGTGATCCGGTCAGGCGCCGCCGCGGATCTCGTCGGCGAGCAGGAGGCGCGCAGCCTGCCAGTCGCGCTTGATCGTGCGTTCGTTCAGGCCCTCGATCTCGGCGATCGCCGGGAAGCTGAGGCCACCGAAGAAATGCAGGCTGACCACGCGGGCCGCGCGTGCGTCGATCTCCTCGAGCGCGTCGAGGGCACGGTCGAGGGCGAGTACCTCGAACGCCGCTTCGCCGGCATCGGCAACGCGCTCGTCGAGGGTGACCAGGATTGCGTCGCCGCCGCGCTTGTCGGCCTGGCGCCGTCGCGCATGATCGACCAGGACCTGACGCATCGCGCGCGCGGCGAGCGCCATGAAGTGGCGGCGCGATTCGAGCGGCAGCGCCGGCGCATGCACGAGCTTCAGATAGGTCTCGTGGACGAGGGCCGTGGTCGACAGGGTCAGGCCGCGCGCGCCATGCAGCTGCCGGTGCGCGCACTGGCGCAGTTCGTCGTAGAGGCGCTCGAACAGGCGTTCACTGGCCTGCGCATCGCCTCGACCGGCAAGTGCCAGCCAGTGGTCGGGTTCCTGTTCCATCCGGTTCCATGCATCGGCGGTGCCGGCAGCATCGTGCCGCGGGCCGGACGAGTCAATCGCGCGCGATGTCCCTGGCCAGTTCGGGATCGGGCGTGTCGATCGTCGCCAGCAGCGCGCTCGCCGCCGCGCGCTCGCGGCGGGCCTCCGCGGGACGTCCCGTT
>JAFLDX010000163.1 GCA_017302215.1 Lysobacterales bacterium | reverse complement strand
CGCGGCCAGAGTGGTGTCATGGGTGACGAGGACGAGCGTCGTCGCGTGCTCGCGGTTGAGCGCGAACAGCAGGTCGCTGACCGCCGCGCCGGTGCGCTGGTCGAGATTGCCGGTCGGCTCGTCGGCGAACAGCAGTTCGGGGCCGTGCACGAAAGCGCGCGCGAGCGCGACGCGCTGCTGCTCCCCGCCCGAAAGCTGGCGCGGGCAGTGGTGCAGGCGCTGGCCGAGGCCGACGTCGGCCAGCGCCTTCGCCGCGCGTTCGCGCGCATCGTCGCGGCCCTCGAGTTCGAGCGGCAGCATCACGTTCTCTTCGGCGCTGAGCGCCGGCAACAGGTGGAACGACTGGAACACGAAGCCGACCAGGCGCCGGCGCAGGCGCGCGCGCGCTTCCTCGTCGAGCGTGCCGAGCGACTGTCCGGCGAGGCGCACGTCGCCCGTGCTCGGCGTGTCGAGGCCGGCGAGCAGGCCGAGCAGGGTCGTCTTGCCCGATCCGGACGCGCCGACGATGGCGAGGCTCGCGCCGCGCTCGACCGCGAGGTCGACGCCGTCGAGGATGACGAGTCGGCCATCGGGCCCATCGACGGCTTTGCTAAGCTTGCTCGCCTCGAGGACGGTGGTGGATTCGATGCTCATGCGGCGCGGCTTCCTGTGGTTGATCCTGGTGTTCGTTCCGGCCTCGTTCGCGTTCGCCGCGGACGGGCCCGTGCTCGTGCTCGGCGATTCGCTCTCCGCCGCGCACGGCATCCGCAGCGACGACGGCTGGGTCAGCCTGCTCGGCAAGCGCCTCGCCGCGGCGACGCCCGCACGCAACGTCGTCAACGCCTCGATCAGCGGCGAGACGACCGCCGGCGGACTCGCCCGCCTGCCCAAGCTGCTCGCCGAGCACGAACCGGCCGTGCTCGTCGTCGAACTCGGCGCCAACGATGCCCTGCGCGGGCTGCCGGTGGCGGCACCGCGCGCGAACCTGGAACGCATCATCTCGCTCGCGAGTGCAGCCGGCGTGCGCGTCGTCCTGCTCGGCATCGAGATCCCGGTCAACTACGGACCGCAGTACCGCGATGCCCTGCGCTCCATGTATCGTGACCTTGCGCGCGATTTCAACCTGCCATTGGTCCCGTTCCTGCTCGACGGCGTCGCCCTCGATCCGGAACTGATGCAGGCCGATGGCCTGCATCCGACCGCCGCCGCCCAACCGAAGCTGCTCGACAACGTCTGGCCGACGCTCGACGCGGCCCTGCCGAAGTGACGAGGCGACGGTGCCGCGCCCGACGACGATGAAGAACGACATGCCGAACCACGCGCCATCCCGCCCGCCGCTCCTGCTCGTGCACGGCGGCGCGGGCGTCATCCGCGCCACGCTGACCCCGGCGATCGAAGCCGAGGTCAAGGCCGACCTCGCGCGCGCGCTGCGCGCCGGCCACGCGATCCTCGCCGCCGGTGGCGCGAGCCTCGATGCGGTCGAGGCGGCGGTCGTCGTGCTCGAGGATTCGCCGCATTTCAACGCCGGCCACGGCGCCGTGTTCACCCACGAGGGCATCAACGAACTCGATGCCTCGATCATGGACGGTGCAACACGGCGCGCGGGTGCGGTCGCCGGCGTGCGCCACGTGCGCAACCCGGTCGCGCTCGCACGTGCGGTGATGGAGAAATCCGGGCATGTGCTGCTGATCGGCGAAGGCGCCGAGGCGTTCGCGCGCCACGTCGGCGTGCCGTTCGTCGACGCCGGGTATTTCCGCACCGGGACGCGCTGGCAGCAGTTGCAGGAAGCCATCGCGAAGGAAACGGCCGGGCAGCAGTCCGAACAGGGCCGTGCGATCCACTACGGCACGGTCGGCGCGGTCGCGCTCGATGCGCGCGGGCATCTCGCCGCGGCGACCTCGACCGGCGGCATGACCAACAAGCGCTGGGGCCGCGTCGGCGACTCGCCGCTGATCGGCGCGGGCACCTGGGCCGACGATCGCGTCGCCGTGTCGGCGACCGGCTGGGGCGAATACTTCATCCGCGCCGCCGTCGCCCACGACATCGCCGCGCGCATGGCCTACGGCGGCAGCACGCTCGCCGAAGCGGCAGCGGCCGTGATCGACGGCGAGGTCCCGCGCCTCGGCGGCGACGGCGGCATCATCGCGATCGACGCGCAAGGCCATTGCAGCCTCGCCTTCAACACCGACGGCATGTACCGCGGCTGGATCGGTGCCGACGGCATCGCCCACGCGGCGATCCTCGCCGGCGATGACGCCTGACGCGCGGCCTCAGCCGAACACGCGCTCCTCCTCGGCCAGCAGGTCGTTGCCGCAGACGAGCGTTTCGACCCAGGCGATGAAGCGATTGATGTTGTCCTTGCCGGCGATCGGCGGGCCGTGCTGCGGCACGATCATGTCGATCGCGAGCCGGCGTGCGCGGTTCGCCCAGGCGCGACAGGCACGGTTCGAGCCCATGTAGCGGCGATGGAAGGCCGTCATGGTCTGCTGGTGGGCGTCGAAGTCGGTCACCGGTTCATAGGGCACGTCGGCCATCGAGGCGCCGAGGTCGCCGCTGAACAGGATGCGGCTGACCGGATCGTAGAACTGGAAGTTGCCGACGCTGTGCAGGAAATGCGCGGGCACCGCGCGCATCTGGCAGTGACCGACGCGGATCTCGCCGCCGTCGTCACCGAGCAGCACGTAGCGGTCGTGTCCGGTGTCCTTCTGGTAGTGCGGCACGCTGTGCGGGATGAACCGCCCCCAGAGCTTCGAGCAGACGATGCGCGCCGGCGAGTACATCAGCCAGCGGTCGACCGAGCCGATGATGTCGGGGTCCTGGTGCGAGGCGAAGATCCAGGTCAGGTTCCGCGGCTGCACGTACGGGCTCATGGCCAGGCTGAGCGGGGTGTAGAGCAGGGCGCCACCCGGGTCGATCAGGGCCGACTCGTTGCCGTCGATGACGAGGAACTGGTTGGCCTGCACGCCGTCGTCGCCGCGCACGAGGTCGGAAAAGGCGATGCAGGCGTGGTCGCCCTTGCGGAACAGCTCGGTGGCCATGGCGTCATGTGCATGAAGGAAGTGCGCTGCATGGTAGGCACCCGCGCCATGCACGGATTGACCAGAGTCAACCGCAGCGACGATCACACGATGGCCATCGTTGCGCGCTTGTGCGACAAGCTGCCGCAGCGCGTCCGTCTCAGGAGGGACGCGCCTCGCGCACCGGGCGCTTGGCCAGCTTGCGCTGCAGCGTGCGGCGGTGCAGGCCGAGGCGGCGCGCGGCTTCGGAGATGTTGCCTTCGCAGTCGGCGAGTACGCGCTGGATGTGTTCCCATTCGAGGCGCTTGAGCGGCGGCGGTGCGTCCGGCAGCTCGGCGGCCTCGGCATGGCGCGACTCGCCGAGCAGGGCCTGCACGACCTGGTCGGCATCGACCGGCTTGGCGAGGTAATCATGGGCGCCGCGCTTGATCGCCTCGACGGCGGTCGCGATCGAGGCGTAGCCGGTCAGCAGCAGGATGCGCAGGCCGGGCTGCGCGGCGAGCAGGCGCGGGATCAGGCCGAGGCCGCTCTCGCTGCCGAGCTTGAGGTCGAGCACGGCGTACTTCGGCCGGTGCTCGGCGCAGGCCGCGAGTGCGCTGGCCGAATCACCCGCACCGCGCACGTCGAACCCGCGCGCCGTCAGCGCGCGCGTGAGGACATGGACGAAGGTGGTGTCGTCGTCGATCAACAGGACGCGTTCGCGGGCTTCAGTGTTCATGCCGGTCATTTTCCCGCGCCGGCAACGGCAGACGCAAATGCTGCTCGGTGCCGCCGTCGCGCGCGGCGCTCGCCGCGAGGCTGCCGCCGAAGCGCTCGACCGTGGCCTTGGCCAGCGCAAGGCCGAGGCCAAGGCCGTCACGCTTGGTCGTTTCGAAGCGCAGGCCCGGGGCCGGATGGCTGCCGCCCGGCATGCCCTTGCCGAAGTCGCGGATCAGCAGTTCGAATGCGTCGCGCTTCTCGACGAGGGCGAGTTCGACCACCGCCGAGCCGTTCGCCTGCGAGGCATCGGCGGCGTTGTTGAGCAGGTTGACGAGCGCGTGGCGCAGCGCCGGCACGACCCGGATCGGATGGCGTTCGAGCGATGCGGCGATCGTGGACCGGACCTCGATCTCGGGTCGCAGCAGGCGGAACGCGTCGAGCGCGGCCGCGGCGAAGGCGCCGATCGTGGTCGCCTCGGGCGCACCGGCGAGCTGGTTGCTGCCGACCTTGACCAGTTCGCGCAGGATGTCGCGGCATCTCGCGGCCTGGCCGCGCAGCAGTTCGATGTCCGCGGCGAGGACCGGATCGTCGGCGCGTTCGCGCGCGAGTTCGGCGAGCAGGGTGCTCATCGTCGACAACGGCGTGTTGAGCTCGTGCGCCGTGCCGGCGGCCTGGGTCGCGATGGCGAGAATGCCCTCGTCACGCAGCGCGCGCACGCGCTCGTGCTCGGCGTCGGCCTGCTGCGCACGCAGCGCGCGCGCGAGGCGCGCGATGAAGAAGCCGAGCATGGTCGCGGTGATGGCGAAGCTGATCGCCATGCCGACGATGTGCAGGCGGAAGCCGCCCGGCGTGCCGAACGCGTGCATCGTCGGCAACGGAAGATGCCAGCGCATCAGCACGAGATAGGCGGCGACGGCCAGCGTGGCGACGAAGGCAACGGGCCGCAATGGCAGCGCGGTCGCGGCGAGCGTGATCGGCATGACCAGCAGCGAAACGAACGGATTCGTCGCGCCACCGGAGAGATACAGCAGGTAGCCGAGCACGACCGTGTCGACCGTGATGTGCGCGACCGACTCGATGGCGGTCACCGGCCATGGCTGGCGCAGGCGCCAGAACGCGAACAGCGCGAACGCGGCGAGCAAGGCGATGCCACCGAGCAGCGGTGGGACCGGGACCGGCACGCCGAGCATTCCTGCAACGATGGCAACCGTCAGCGCCTGGCCCGCCACCGCGCACAGGCGCAACCACGCCAGCGTCCAGGCGAGCTGGCGCGGTCCGTGCGGCCAGCTGCGTCCGCCCGGCGACGCCGCGGCACGCGCGATCACCGGCACGCCCCGAGGCGAGGCGCGCGGGAGGTGTCGATGACGACGAAAACGGTGCCGGCCGGCGGCACGGACGTCGGCGGGTGAGGGGTGTTACCGAAAGTCATGCGCGAAGCCCGGCGAACGGCTCCGCGCATGATACCGCGTGGGCCAGTGCGCTCAGAACGCAGCGACGCCGAGCGCGACGCCGAGCAGGGCAAGCAGGACCAGCACGAGGAAGATGCCGAACACGATCTTGGCGATGCCGGCCGAGGCGCCGGCCACGCCGGAGAATCCGAGCGCACCGGCGATCAGCGAGATGATGGCGAAGATGATGGCGAGCTTGAGCATGGCGTGGGTTCCACGGGAGGATGGGGAATCGGGGTCGGACGATCGAAAAGGGCCCCGCGCGGTCGCGGGGCCCTCGTCGGCCCGATCAGGCCGCGTGCGCCTCCTGGATCTGCTTCAGCGCGCGCATGTCGTCGTGATCGCGGCTCACCGCCGGCAGGTGGCGCTGGGCGATCGCGCGCACATTCGCGTCGTCGGACTTCTCCACCGCATTGCGGAACTCGGCGAGGATGCGGTCTTCGAACTCCTCGAGCTGGGCGACGTACTGCGCGTCGGAGTCGGCCGACAGCGTCGTGCGCATCTCGGCATACCACTTGCGCACGGTGCCGGCGAACGAGCCGCCGTCAGCCGGCTTCTCGCCGGCGGAGGCGACCGCCGACTGCAGGTCGGCGACGATGGCGGCCTTCGTGCGCGCCATGCGCTGAAATACGCTGGCGAGGTCGCTGCGCACCTTCGGCGCGGCTTCCTCGTAGAACGACTTGCCGTCGTTGAGGACCTGGATGAGATCGTTGAGGGTCGAGGTGTCGGTGTGGTGGTTCATGGCATCGCTCCGTCGTGGGCTGTCCGCGGGGCACGATCAGCGGGGTGGATGCAGTCTGTCACGGCGAGGCGGCGATTCGACCGTATAACTGGCAGTCATTCATGCGCCATACCGGAAAAAAGCAACAAGTGGATATTGAATCGGAGCAACGTGCGTGGCTTCGTCGCGCGGGCGGTCGTGCTCGCATGCACGCGGCGTGTGCGACGCGTGGCGGCGCCGGGAGGCGACATTCGTTTCCGCTTCGAGCGAGCGGCTGCGACGGCGGATCGTCGTGCGGGGGCTGGATTCGATGTCCGGCGACGGGCACGGCGCAACGCTCAGGTCGTCGGCAGCTCGATGACGATCTCGAGGCCACCGCCGGCGGCATTGCGCGCCCGCACGCTGCCGCCGTGGTTGCCGATCGCACGATCGGCGATGGCGAGGCCGAGGCCGGTGCCGCCGCTGCTGCGCGCACGCGCCGCGTCGGTGCGGTAGAACGGCTCGAAGATGCGCGCGAGCTCGGCTTCGGCCACGCCGGGCCCGTGGTCGCGGATGTGCAGCGCGGCCGTGCCGTCGACGCGGGTCAGGCGCACCTCGACCTGGCCGCCGTCCGGTGAATAGGCGAGCGCATTGCGCACGATGTTCTCGATCGCGCTGTAGAGGGCGTCGCGCGAACCGGTCAGCTCGATCGGTGCCGTCTCGAGCGAGACCACGCGTCGATCGCGCGGCGAACCTTCGTAGTCGGCGTTGGCGATGACGTCCTCGACCAGTTCGTCGAGGCGGAAGCGTTCGCTGCGGCGCTCGATGCGCGTCTCGAGGCGCGACAACTCGATGGCCTGCGCGAGCATGGCCTCGAGGCGGTCCGATTCGCGCTCGATGCGGTCCATCGACTGTTCGACCGGGGCACCGTCCTGGCCGCGCGCGAGTTCGAGCGCGACGCGCAGGCGCGCGAGCGGCGTGCGCAGTTCGTGCGAGACGTCGCGAACGAGACGGCGGTTGTTCTCGATCAGCGCCTTGATGCGCCCGGCCATGCGGTCGAACTCGACCGCGAGCGCGTCGATCTCGCTGCTGCGCCCGAACGACAGCCGGCCCACGCGCGCATCGAGGTCACCCTCGGCGAAGCGCCGCGTGCTTGCGCGGATGCGCGCGAGGGGGGCCGCCACGTACCAGGCCAGCAACGCGCTGACCAGCGCGCTCGCGACGAGGGCGACGACGATGTGGGTCCAGCCGCCGAACGGCCGACGCAGCAGCGCGCGCGAGAGCAGGTTGCCTTCGGCCGCGGCGACGAGGACGAGCGCGCTGCCGTCGTCGCTCAGGGTGGTCGCCACGGCG